>NZ_JBFTPW010000022.1:0-84256 GCF_056398685.1 Arthrobacter sp. 01T428
AGGCAGCCGCCGATCACCGCGGCAATGATGTACAGGAACTCGTTGCCCACGCCCTCACCGGACTGCACCGCGTCGAACGCGAAAAGGTTGTGCATGCCCAGGACCCAGCCGCAGAACCCCACCGCCATGAACAAGCCGATCTTGGTCTTCGTCACCGGGACACCCACCGCACGGGCAGCGTTCGCGTCACCGCCGGCGGCGAAGATCCAGTTGCCCACCTTCGTGCGCAGCAGCACCCAGGACGCGATCGCGACCAGGATGATCCAGAAGAACACCGTGATCTTCACCTCGACCCCGCCGATGCTGACCGAGGACGCGAACACCGCATGCGCCGACTCGAACCCGTCCAGCTTGGAAATCGACGGCGAGGACACGGACCCGCCGATCAGCCGGGTCAGGGCCAGGTTCAGGCCCGTGAGCATCAGGAACGTCGCCAGCGTCACGATGAAGGACGGCAGCTTCGTCTTGACCAGGATCCAGCCGTTGATGAAGCCGATCGTCAGGGACACCAGCAGTGCAATCACCACTCCGACCCATGCGTTCATCGAGAAATACCAGCTGAACAGGGAAGCGGTGAGCGCCGAGGAGATCACGGCCACGCCGGTGGAGAGGTCGAACTCGCCGCCGATCATCAACAGCGACACCCCCACCGCCATGATCCCGATCGTGGAAGACCCATACAGGATCGTTGCCAAAGCATTCGGCTGGGTGAATGTCCCGGACACCGAAGCGAAGAAAATGAAGAGAACAACGGCCCCCACCAGGGCGCCGACTTCAGGACGGGCCATCAACTTGCTCAACGGGCTCCGCTTCGCGACCCGCTCATCCGCGGCAGTTTTGGGTGCCGGGGCAGTAACTAAAGCCATGAAATACCTTTCTTCTCGATCAGCTCGCGCGGCAAGGAAATCGTGCCGCGCGAGCCGAGCGGTCATCGGATTAGCGGATGCCCTGCTGAACGAACTTCAGAACGTCGGAAATGTTGGACTTGTCCACGATCGTCGGGCCCGTGAGGACAGGCTGCCCGCCACCGACCTTGAAACCACCAAGCTTGTTCTGCCAGATCGAGTCAATGGACAAGTAGCCCTGGAGCCACGGCTGCTGGTCCACCGTGAACAGGACCTTGCCATCGTTGATCGCCTGCGCCAGTGCGGGGTTCAGGTCGAAGCTGGCCACCTTGATGGGGCTGTTGGCATCTGCCACGGCTTTGAGAATGGTCAAGGTGAAGGGAGCGCCCAACCCGATGATCACGTCCGCATCCTTGCTGGCCTGCAGTTTCGCCGTCGCAGTGGACTGCACTGCCGTCATATCAGCCCCGTTGACATAGAGGATCTCGGTCCCGGGCACCTTCGTCTTCACGCCTGCGCACCGCTGTTCGAGTTGCACCTGTCCCTGTGACATGATCACGCAGATGGGGTGCTTGTAGCCCTGCGAAGCCAGCTTGGCGCCCACCGCTTCGCCAGCCAGGGTCTCATTGGAACCGAAATGGGTGAACGCCCCCATCTGCGCGGAGACGTCACCGCCAGCGTTGAAGCTCACCACCGGGATGCCGGCGTCGGTGGCCTTCTTCAGCACGTCCTTCATTGCGCCCGGGTTGGCGATGGTGACGGCGATGCCGTCAACCTTCTGGTCGATGGCCTGCTGCACCAACTGGGACTGGCGCCCCGCGTCGGCGTCGCTCGTATAAAGAACCTCGACATTGTCCTTCGCGGCCGCCGCCTCCGCGCCTTTGCGGACGATGTCCCAGAACGTGTCCCCAGCCTCGGCGTGGGTGATGAGCGCTACCTTGATCCGGGGAGTGCTGGCGGCTTGTCCGCCACCGGCGGCGTTGGCGGTGTCAGCCGGCTTCCCGCCTCCGCTGGAACATGCTGCCAGGGCCAGAAGCGGTACTACGGCCAGCGCCACTGCGCCCCGCCGCCAATTGAGCTTTGCCACGTGAAATCTCCTTTGATGTCGCGTACTTCGACCGTCGACCCCGTATCTGTGCCGTCGAAGGCAGGGGACGCCGGAACCATCTAGGTATGAACGGATGTGATCCACTTTTCGCGATGTGATTCAGATCGCTTTGTGGAACGCTCCAACGCTAAATCAAGGCTTGACCAATTGTCAATGGAGCGTTCCAATTAGATTGTGACTGGGTATCCACGCCCTCACCTGCCGTAACTAGCCGCGCACTGTCGCGAGGAGAACGATGATGTACTCAAGCACACCCGAACTAATCGCGACCTGCTGGACCAGCGCAGGAGACGTTGCGCCTTTGACCATTCCCGAGACAAGCCCGGTCCCCCTGGGCGAGCGACTGGAAGCCATCGCCTCTACCGGATGGGCAGGGTTCGGATTGGCGTACGACGACCTGGTGGCCGCAAGCGACACCATCGGCTTCTCCGGGCTCAGGAAACTCATCGATCAAGCAGGCCTCCGCCACGTTGAAGTCGAGCTTCTCAGCAACTGGTGGGACGAATCCCGCTCCCACGAATGGAAGCCGCAATTCGAACTGCTGCTCGAGGCGGCCGAAACACTGGGCGCGCGCTTCATCAAGATAGGAACGGCGTTCGGTGAGCCCCTGGATGATCTCGAATTCCTGGTGGAACCGCTGCGGCACCTGACAAAGGAAGCCTCACAACGAGGGACCCGCATTGCGCTCGAGCCAATGCCGTTTTCGATGGTCGGTTCGATGCCGGCGGCGGCCGAGCTCATGCGATCTGTCGATATGCCGGACTGCGGTTTGGTGGTTGATTACTGGCATGTCTTCCGGGCGGGAACAAGCTTGGATGAACTGTCCCGCAGCCTCACCGCCGAACAGATTTTCGGCGTCGAGCTCAATGACGCTGATGCGGAAATCAAGGGGACGCTCTTCGAGGACACCCGCGACAATCGCCGCCTTTGCGGAGAGGGCGACCAAGACGTCGCGGGGTTCATCACAACGCTCCAGGCCATCGGCTTCAACGGGCCGTGGGGTGTGGAAATCCTCTCCGAACAACACCGCAAACGTCCCGTTCGCGAAGCGCTGGAATCCGCCCGCTCGACGGCGTTGCGATGCTTCCCGGCCTGACTCGCCTCCCGCCACACCCAACTGACTCGCAGTAGTTGTCGTTTCCGCGCCCCAAAACGACAACAACTGCGAGCTAGTTGGGTGGGGACGCACAAGGAAACGTTGTGACCCAGCTAATGGCGCGGATCGTGGGGTGCTGATAACTTCCCAATGATCGGCTGAGTTGATTGGTGGTGTCCCGTTGCGATCAATCATTGCCCATGCCCGTGCGCTTCATACCGTTCCACCGGCAAGCAACGATCACCTGGCTGCCGTCCGCGTCGCACTGAGCGTCGCCGTGCCGGCCCTTGTGCTTCTTGCGATTGGCCGGGCGGACCTCATCATCTACGCCGTGTTCGGCGCCCTGACCGGCATGTACGGTCGTGCCGAATCGCACCAACTGCGGCTCAAACACCAGGCCCAGGCCGCCGCCGTGCTCCTGGCCGGCGTTTCCGTGGGCACGTTCTTGTCCGTCTCCCATATCCACTCATGGGGATTGGTGGTGATCGAAGGGCTCCTGGCGGGTGTGGGCTCGCTGTTCTCGGACAAGGTGCGGCTCAAACCCAATGGCCCGTTCTTCGGAATCCTGGCCCTCGGAGCATGCGCTTCTGTTCCAGCGCACATCCCGTTCCTTGCTGCGGTCCTGATCTGTGCGGCATCGGCAGCGTTTTCGATGGTGGTGGGTTTTGCCGGCTGGCTTCGGTACCGGGTGTGGGAACGTGGCGCCGTCCGGGACATTCCTGCATCCTCGGCGCGGCTGCGCCAAGCAGCCGGACTCCACGCGGCCCGGTATGTGCTCGCCGTCGGCGCGGCAGGTGCTTGCGGAGTGCTCACGGGCAGCGGGCATCCGCACTGGGCGATGGCCGCGGCCGCCGTTCCGCTGGCCGGAGCCGATGTGCCGAGCCGCCTGCACCGCGGCATTCACCGTATCGTGGGGACGTTCCTCGGATTGGCGATTGTCGCCGTCGTGCTCTTTCCAGGACCGCTGTCCCCGCTGCACTATTTCCCCGGGCAAACCACCCTCATCCTTGCCCTGCTGGTGATCGGGTTCCAGTTCCCCACCGAGTTGTTCATGGCCCGGCATTACGGCTGGGCCATGGTGTTCTTCACTCCGGTCATTTTGCTCATGACTCAGTTGGCTGCGCCCGCGGATCCCGGCGTGCTCGTCCTGGAACGCGGGGTGGAGACGTTCGTGGGAGCCGTGATCGGGATCGCGGTGGCGGTGCTGGTCCAGGCGCCCCGGCCTACTTCGCGGACCCGGATTGCTTCGCGGCGAGGCGGGGCGGACCCGACGTAAGCTTCGCCGGCAGGAAGCGCATGACGGCGGTGATCGCTTTGTAGCGCTTCGACGGAATGGAAATCCCTTTGCCCTTGGCGTTGTCTTCCAACCCTTCCCGGACAACGCGCTCGGCGTTAAGCCACAAAAAGCGCGGAGCCACCGACTTGTCCATGCCCATGCGATCGTGGAACTCCGTGTGGGTGAAGCCCGGGCACACCGCGGTGACTTTCACGCCGCTGCCGGCATACGCGGTGTTCGCCCAACGGCTGAAGCTGACCTGCCAAGCCTTGGCCGCCGAATAGCTTCCCCGGTTCGCGAATGCCGCAACGCTCGCAACGTTGATGATCCTGCCCGACTTGCGTGCCAACATCACCCCCAACGCCGCGTGGCACAGCTCCATGGGCGTCTGGACATGCAGCCGCAAATGCCGCTTTTCGTCTTCCACATCGTTCTTCTCGAAAGAATTCAGCAAACCGATTCCGGCATTGTTGACCAGCACGTCCACCGGCCGCGAAGCGTCCCGCAGCCTGGCCACGACAGCCGCAACCCCGACGTCGGAGGTCAAGTCGGCGGGCAGCACCTCCACAGAGATACTGAAGTCCCGTTCAAGCACCTCGGCGCTTGACCTCAGCCGGGTTTCGTCGCGGGCCACGAGGACCAGGTGGTGGCCGGATTCGGCCAGCTGACGGGCGAATTGCGCACCGAGCCCGGCAGTGGCACCGGTGACCAGGGCGGTGAGTTCGTTGGCACGAGTTGTCATGCGCCCAGACTAGCGCCGTTGACGCTCCGTGTGGTGATGCACGTCCCGGCCGTCAAATGCCATCTCGACGGCGGTACTCGTACGTTTTCGGTGCTCGCGGTAGAGTGCCTCAAAAGTGCGCCTTTCGAGCCTCTGTGGGGGCCACGGCACACCAACCGGGAGGAACAGACCATGGACGAGGCTCATGGCAGGATTGAATTCCGCGAAATCGACGAGCACGGGAATGCGCTGGAGCATCACCTAGGCGCGGTCGAGGTACCTCAGCGGAGGGCCGCGGTGAATCCGTTCATCATCGGGCTATGGGTGCTCGAGCTGGCGCTCATCATAGGCATCATGGTGATCATCAATGAGGCGATGGCCCCGCTCACCCCCACTCCGGGAAATACGATGCCGTTCCCGTTCATCCTGATGAACATGACCCCGCAGCTTCTCCAAGCCACCGCTCTGATCCTGGCGACGCTTCTGTTCTGGCACGCCTGGCAATGGCAGAAAAGGAAGGCACAAAAGTAGGCACCTACACCGCGACGGTGGCCCGCCCGGGGCGGCAGTTCGGCCCGATTACAGCAAAGACGGAAAGTGGCGTGCGGCTGGGGGTGTGAATCGTGTCGCGAACTTCGCAAATTGTTTCCGAATCAGAGATCGGCTGGCTCAATGCCGGGGCCATGACTTAGTCAGCAGGGTGGTCTTCCGGCGTTTTCTAAGGCAAAACCGCGTCTGGCTAATCGTTGTCCGGTTCCCCTACCGGAGGTTCCGGCGGCCAATCGACGTCGAGCTCGTATCCCTCATGCCTGCGCAGATAGGCGGCGATGAATGGGCAATGCGGGATGATCCGCTTGCCGGAGGCGACGACGTCGTCCAAGGCAAAATGGGCCAGGACCTTCGCCAGCCCGCGGCCCTTGAACTGCGGGCGCGTCTCAGTGTGGAGGAAGTCGATGTGGCCGGGTTTGTCCATAAACTGCGAGATCACGGCTACTTCACCATCGACAAGAAGCTCGTAGCGGTGGAATTTGTCGTTCCTGACCGTTGTCACGTCCGGGCTGAACGACTCTGCGGTTGAATCCGTGAACTCAGTCATGAGTCGAGATTCGCACGTAAACCGGGCTCTGGCAATGGCCCCGCAGGGGCATCGGGAACGGCCGCGGACGGGAGTCCGGCGGGTATCCGTCCCAGGAGCAACACTCCCAGCGCGAAGCACGCCGCTCCCCCACCCAGAAGGGTCAGCGTGAGTCCGTTGAACGCGGCGTCCACCACTGGAATGAAGACCACGACGCCGGCAGTCACCACCGCGACGTGCGTCCTGCCGCGCGCGTGGCTGGCCGCCGTCGGGCGCTCTTCAAGCCTTCCGCACAGCAGCAGGACCGGAAGCAAGAGCAGGAGGACGCCCAGCAGCACCAGCGGGCGGGCCCACCACCATTCGGCCGTACCTGCCGCTGGCTTGGGGAAGTCCGTAAGCAGAAGCAGCCCGGACATGGCTGCGAGCAGCGGCAAATGCCACAAGTAGACCGTCATGGACCGTCGGCCCGCCACGGCCACCATCCAACGGATCCAGCGCACGCCGGCCGCCCAGGCAAGAGCGGGGCGGAGCAATTGGAGGGTTGCAGCCTGGGACAAACCCAGAAGCAGCATGCAGAAGTTGGGCGGGTTCAGGTCCACGATCATGTTTCCTGAGTAGACCCCGATTCCAGTCACGAACCCCAAGAGCAGGTTGCTGCCCACGATCAACCCCGCGAACCAGCCCCGGCTGCGTCCAGCGAAGATGCCGTCAGCGATGAAGAAGCCGAATTGCTGGACCGCGCACCACACGAAGAGCATGTTGACGAAGGCGAGCATCGGGAACGCCCCGCGCAAGGAGTCCAGGGTGATCACGGCGGCAACGAGCCCGCCGAGGGTCAACCACGGGGAATGTCCGTGCAGCCGGGCCAGCACGGGAACGCTCAGTTGGGTGGCGAGGTAGGCGGCCAGGAACCACAAGGGCATGCCCGCGCCGGTCGCGATGAGCTGGACCACTTCCGGGTCGACGCCAAGCAGGCTCGCGGCCCAGAGCCCCACGAACATCGACGCCAGCAGCGCAGTTGCCGGACGGATGAGGCGCAGGAGCCGCAGTTGCGCGTAGTCGATGCCGGATCCTCCGCGCGCACGCAATCGACGCCACGATTCCAGTCCCGTGATCCCGCCAAGGACGAAGAACAGCGGCATCACCTGGAACACCCACAGGACGGGTTCGAACCAGTGCTGTTCCATGAGTGTGTTTTCGGTGGTGACGGTGCCGTCCGGGTGCAGGACCGGGCTGACCATCATGCAGTGCGAGAGCACCACCAGAACGAGGCAGAAGAACCGGGCGAGATCGATCACGGGATCACGAGGGCGGCCAAATGCGGCCATGCCCGGCGCCGTCTTTTGTTGCCTCGAGAATCCCATTGCACTCCTTCGCGAACTGCTGAGATCATTGTCCGCCCGCTCGACGGCGGGAACCAGAGCGGGCGACGGGGTGAATTCGTGGGTGCGGCCCGCCCTCCCCGACGCTCGCTCACCTATGACCCGAATATCCCCGACGCTCGCTCACCTATGACTGAAAGCCCCGGGACCGTCGCTCAGATGATCTGAGCGAGGGATCCCGATTTTGGCATCATAAGTGAGCGAGCGTCCCTGCAGGGGAGTTCAGTTGGTTCGGCGGGTTAGCAGCCGTTCCCGTTGCCGCGGATCGCTGGCCGCCGCGCAGGCAGCCAAGGCCAGGCCGAACGCGCCGTCCAAGACCGCCCGGTCCGCGGAGGCCGACGAGCCGTAGGCAGCGAACTCGGCGGTGTGGTGGGCGGCCCCGCCGACGTCGTAGCCGAGCAGCGGATGGATGCTCGGGACCAGTTGCGAGACGTTGCCCATATCTGTGGAAGCTACTGAATCTTCGTTGAACTCAACAGCCCTCCCCCGGGTGGACATTGCTGTCCGGTACGCCTCGGAAAGGTACCGGTCCTGCCTGAGTTCAGCGTAGGCATTGCCCGTGGGGGTGACCTTGAGCGTGCTTCCGCTGGCAAGTGCACCCGCTTCCAGGCAGCGCCGCACGCGTTCCTCGATGACGCGAAGATTCTTGATGCTGGGTGAGCGCATTTCGACGCTCGCCCGTGCCCGCTCGGGTATGACGTTGACGGCGCTCCCGCCTTCGGTCACGATCAGCGAAACAACCGAGCCGGGCGGAAGTTGCTGCCGGGCCAAGGCAATCGCCGTCTGTGCGATCACGAGGGCGTCGAGGGCATTGACACCCTCTGACGGAGCGGCGGCGGCGTGCGCAGGCCGCCCTTCATAAAGCACGTCCCACATACCCATGGCCAAGGATGAGCCGCCGATGACGTCCTCGGCACCGGCATGGGCCATCATCGCCAGAGACACGTCCTCGAAGAAGCCCTCACCAATGAGATCGACCTTGCCGCCATTTGTCTCTTCCGCAGGAGTGCCGAGGACCTTGACGGTGATCCCGAGCTCGTCGGCGACGGAAGCGAGCGCGAGTGCCGCCCCCACGGCGCAGGCGGCGTTCACATTGTGTCCGCAGGCATGCCCGATGGTCGGCAAGGCGTCGTATTCGACGCACAGCGCGACCACCAGCTCACCCGTCCCGAACCTCGCGCTGAAAGAAGCCGGGAGCACAGGCTGCGGATCGTCAAAGCTGAAGCCCGCGCTCCGGAGCAGCCGGCTAACCCGCTTGGCGGCCCGGAACTCCTGCCCGCTGAGCTCGGGATCGGCGTGGATCGCGTGGCTCAGGCCGAGGATTTCCGGCTCCCAGCGTTCCAGCGCTGCGGAGATGGAGCGCCCGACGGCGGCCGAAGAGGTCGTGACGGGCGTTGCGGTTTCGAGGGAGGCGGCTTTCATACGGCGACCCCTGCAGTTGTCGCCGCGGCTTTCATACGGCGACCCCTGCAGTTGTCGCCGCGGCTTTGCGCTTCGGGTAGCGGGCGGCAGCTGCCGCGGCGACCAAGGCCGCGATGGCCAGGGCAATCCAGATCGACAGGAGCCCGCCCTCGCTGATGTGCCCGGACTGGACTGAAGACGAGGAGATGAGCTTCACGACGGCGGCGCCCACCGCGATGCCAACGGACAGCGCCAGTTCGTTGAGGCCGGCCGCCGTCGAAGTTTCCTCCAGCGGAACACCCTCAACAGACAGTGCCCGGGTTCCTGCCTGATACATGCCAAGGCTCAAGTTGAACATGGCGAATCCGGTGCAGTAGCCGGCCAGGGAGCCGTGCGCAGCCGCCATGACCAGGAAGCCGCCCGCCAGGAGGAGACCGGCGAACACCAGGGTGGCCCGTTCGCCAAACAGACTGAGCGCCTTTGAGGTCAGAAGCGAGGAGAACAGCGAGAGCACCGATGCGGCAGCTAGGACGATTGCGATGATGAGGGGGCTCAGCGCGAAGCCGTAGCCGGTCTTGTCCGGGTTTGAGTACAGGAAGATCCCGTTGGTGCCGAAGTAGCTGATGGAGGCAAAACCGAAGAAGAAGGTGGCCAGCGAGACCGTCCGGATCCGCGGGATGGCAAGCATCCGCAGGTCCATGAAGCGCTTCCCGTTGACGCGTCGAGCGTCCAGGACCACCCAATAAGCCAACAGCGCGAGCCCGATGATTCCGGATCCCAGGGTCTTGGCATCCAACCAGCCCCAGTCCGGGCCCATCGAAAGCGCCACCACGAAGCCGATGAGTCCTAGGGAACATGCCATGAGCGGCACCAGGGCGAGTCCCTCGCCCGTGGGGGTTCCGGCGTCGGGCAGGACGAAGGAGCAAAGCAGCCCGGCAACCGCGAACGGCACCGCAACCCAGAAACCGAGGGTGGGATCGTCGACGCCGATGATCCCGGCAAGCAGGCCGCCTGCGCCGACCATGATCATGAGCATGCCGATCATCACGCTGACCCCGGTGCGGGTCTGCGCCGGGCTGCTCACGCGCAGGATGCCCATCATCAGAGGGATGAAACCAACCACGCACGTGAGCATGACTACGCCGATCGTCACCGTCCACGGCGACGGCCACATCGCCATCATGACGACGCCGGCCGCGACTACCGCCGTCGACCAGCGCAGGACGAGCCTGTAGCCGTAGCTGTCGCCGAGCCGCGAGATGATCGGCGTGAGCACCGCGAAACTCACGTTCGAGATGAGGAAAATACCGTTGATGGTGGGGTCGTCGATCGAAAAGGCCGGCCCCAAGGCGGGGAGGATGGGGTTCAGGTATCCCTGGGTGACTCCGCTGAGGGATTCGATCAGGGCCATCGCCACGATCATGCCGGTGATCGTCCGGCGGGCGACGGCCGCAGTCGCCGGAGGTGCTGTCTTGCTTGCCATGTGCTTCCTTGAGTGTTGGGGGCTTCGTTGCCTGGGTCTTCGGATGCGAGCGGGTGATGCGAGTCACAACGTTAGGTCCGCCGTCTACACTGGCTAGGAATTTGTTTGAAATCATCTGAGAACCGCGAATTTTGAAGGAATCAGCCATGATCTCCGAAACTGACCTTGAAATCGTCAATGCCCTTCAGATCAATCCCCGTGCCGACTGGAGCCGCGTGGGGGATGTCCTGGGCTTGTCCGGGCCAACCGTCGCGCGCCGCTGGAACTCTCTTGCGGAGCAGGGACTGGCATGGATCACCCCGGCCCCGGGTCCGCGCTACCTGAGCGCGGGGTGGTCTGCGTTCATCAGCCTTTCGTCGCTGCCAAGCGAGAACGAAGCCCTGGTCCACAAGCTGTGCGCGGAGCCGGCCTTCGGCACCGTTTCGCTGGTGTCCGGCTCGCACGATCTCTTCATCGACTGCTTCGCCTCAAGCCACGAAGAGCTCATGGAGATCGTCACCGGCTCTTTTGCAGGCCTCCCCGGAGTGACCCACCGGGAGGTCGTTTTCGTCACCAAGCTGTACCGGCAGGCCTCCGACTGGCGCAGCGGCACCCTCGAACCGGCGCGGGCCCGGCTCATGTCGGCGGAACCCCTGCCCGCCCCGACCGCCTACGCTCCCGACCGGCTCGACGCATCCCTCTTGGAGGAACTAGCACGGGACGGGCGGGCCAGTTGGGCGGAACTGGGCGCCGCCTGCGGCGTCGCTCCGCAAACGGCACGACGGCGGGTGGAGCGCTTCCTCGCGTCCGGCTACATGACGCTGAGGTGCGATACGTCCGCTTCAGCCCAACAAGGACTCAGGGAAGTGAGCCTGATCCTCAACGTGCCCGCCCACCACGTTGACGCCGTCGGGCGCTATTTCGCGGCCCTCCCGAATTGCAGGCTCAGCGCCCAGGTTCTGGGCGCTCAGAATCTGCTCGTGACGCTGTGGGTGCGCGACTACCTCGAAGTCCAAAGCCACGAGCGCGAACTGGCGGAGCGAGCGCCAGGAAGCGCCGTCATCTCCCGGCAAGCCGTGGTCCGCAACTACAAACGCCTCGGGCACGTGTTGGACGAGTCCGGACGCAGCCGCAGCGTGGTTCCGTTGCCCCTGTGGCGCGAAGGCTAGCCGCCCAACCCTCGCTCACGTATGACGGCAAATCCCCCGACGCCCGCTCACGTATGACGGCAAATCCCCCGACGCTCGCTCACATATGACGGGAAGTGCGGCTCCCATCTGGAAACCCAGACGGCAACCCGAACATTTGCCGTACACCGCGACGGCGCGCGGCGTTTAGTAGAGAGTGCTATCAATCCATGACAAAGGAGTCATCGTGGCACGCGCCGATTTCGCGACAGTGCAGTCAGCCCCATTTCCCTTCGCTCCAGCCGGCCTTGCCAGCGGTCAAGCGCTTGGCCCCGGTTCGGCGACGAGGCCAAACGCCGACGACGATTCCGGGTCCGGCGGCGAGGTCCCCAGCAGCGCGTGGCGGGTGCGCGCCGACGCTTGGGAGTTCCTTGGCTACGCCGTCAAACAGCTGGCCGCCGCCCGGTCTCTCACGGGCGCCGGCCGGCCGCCGCGGGAACTGCCAAGGGACGTCCGAAGGTTGTTGCCGCTGCTGGAATCCCTCGAAATGTATTGGGCGTCTCCGGGGCAGCAATATGTCACGGAAATGCGGCGAATCCTGGAGGCTGGAGAATACCTTGAGGCGCTAAGCCTCATCGAACCGGTCGCGCGACGAGTTGCCGGCCACAACCACCACGCCCAGGAACCCGCACAGGACCCGGAACGCGAATCGGAACGGGTGGAAGAACCCGCCGAGTCGCGCAAGCGGTTCGAGGTCCTCGTGATCGATGACGTCTCCAGCGCCGACCGTGAAGCCCTTCAAACAGAACTGCATAGCCAGCGCCGTCCCGCCGACTCCTTCAACTACGAGCTCGTGTTCGTGCCGAGCTTCGAGGACGCCATCGTAGCTGTCCTGCTCAACCCCGACATCCAGGCGTGCGTACTGCGGCCAGGCTTCGTCCCCAACACCAAGCAGCGCCTGGGCCGGGATGTGCGCAGCTTCCTGGACAGGTTCCTGGGGCAGTCGCTCCCCCAGCGACCCCTGGACCGCATCCTGAGCTTGGCGGAGAAGCTGGGCCAACTCCGGCCCGAGCTTGATCTCTACCTTGTGGCGGGCGTGGGGATCGAAGAACTCGCCGGTTCCTTGACCCGCCAATTCCGCCGGATCTTCCGCCGCCAGGATGGGCTGGAGCTCCATTTGTCCTTGCTCGCCGGCATCGCGGAACGGTATGAGGCGCCGTTCTTCCACGCGGTCCAGCAATACAGCCGCAAACCTGCCGGCGTTTTCCATGCCTTGCCCGTGTCCCGGGGCGGATCGGTCATCCATTCCAAGTGGATCAACGATCTGGGTGAGTTCTATGGCCTGAACCTGCTCCTCGCGGAAACCTCGGCCACGTCCGGCGGGCTCGATTCGCTCCTGGATCCGCACGGCTCCCTCAAGCAGGCCCAGAAGCTAGCGGCCCGGGCATTCGGCGCCCAGAAATCGCTCTTTGTCACCAATGGAACGTCGACAGCCAACAAGATCGTGCACCAATCGATCCTGGCTCCCGGCGACGTGGTTCTGGTGGACCGAAACTGCCACAAGTCGCACCACTACGCCCTCATGCTGGCCGGCGCGCAGGTCTCGTATTTGGACGCCTACCCTCTGGACGATTTCTCCTTCTACGGCGCCGTTCCTTTGGAAAGCATCAAGCGGATGCTCCTGGATTACCGCCGGGCAGGCCGGCTCCACGAGGTCAAGATGCTCGCCCTCACCAACTGCACGTTCGACGGCATCGTGTACGACGTCGAACGAGTGATGGAGGAGTGCCTCGCCATCAAGCCGGACCTGGTGTTCCTGTGGGACGAGGCCTGGTTCGCCTTCGCGGGCTTCCACCACATCTACCGCCGCCGTACGGCCATGGCTTCGGCCCGGTCCCTCGAGGCAAAGTTCGCGGATCCGGCCTACGCCCGGCGGCACGCCGAACAGCTTCGCGCGCTGGGCGGTGGGGCGGCCGGCGGTTACGACGGCGGCGGCGAGCCCGACGACGGCGGGCCGGGTTCCGGCGTCGGGCACGTCAGCGATGAGCTGCTCCTGAAGACACGACTGCTGCCCGATCCGGCGAAGGCCCGCGTGAGGGTCTACTCAACGCAGTCGACGCACAAGACCCTGACGTCGCTCCGGCAGGGGTCCATGATCCATATCCATGACCAGGACTTCGGCCAGTTGAACGAGGAGAGCTTCCGGGAGGCGTACATGACGCACACCTCCACGTCCCCCAACTACCAGATCCTGGCGTCCTTGGACATGGGACGGCGGCAGGTCGAGTTCGAAGGATACGAACTGGTGCAACGGCAGGCAGATCTCGCGGTCAGCATCGCCCAGGCCGTGGCGAGGCATCCCTTGTTGAAGAAGTACTTCCGCGTCCTCGGCACCAAGGACCTCATACCGCCTCAGTACCGCGAAACGAGCCGGCAAATGCCGCTTCGCGACGGGCTCGCGGCCATGTCGGAAGCCTGGGAGCGCGACGAATTCGTTGTTGATCCGAGCCGTTTGACCCTGCATATCGGCCTCACCGGCGTGGACGGCGATACCTTCAAGCACGACTTCCTGATGGACAAGTACGGGATCCAGGTCAACAAGACGTCGAGGAACAGCGTTCTCTTCATGACCAACATCGGCACCTCGCGGAGTGCCGTCGCCTACCTCGTTGAGGTCCTGGTCAAGCTGGCCGAAACCTTTGAAGATGAGCAATCCGGCCTGAGCGGTCTGGGTCAGCGAGCGCGCCTTGCCCGTGTCGCCGCGCTGACCAGCACACCGCCACCCCTGCCGGACTTCAGCCGCTTCGCCGAACGATTCCGGGTAGATGCGCAGACGCCGGACGGCAACATGCGGGACGCCTACTTCGAGAGCTACAAAGCCGGATCCTGCGAATATTTCAGCACGGCAGAACTTTTGCGAAGGGTCGCGGCAGGAGAGGAAATGGTCTCGGCGTCCTTCGTCACCCCCTACCCTCCCGGATTCCCTGTCTTGGTTCCCGGGCAGGTGATCACGGAGGAGATCCTGGCCTTCATGTCGGCACTGGACACGCGGGAGATCCACGGATTCAACCCCGAATTGGGGTTCAGGGTTTTGACGGGTGAGCTAGCGTCACGCCAAAAGCCCGTATAAGTGAGCGAGCGACTGGCCTGGAGGGCACACATGTGAGCGAGCGTTTGCCTCGTAGGACGCTCGCTCACATCTCACGCCATTTTCGCCAACGCTCGCTCATATCTTTAGCCGAGCGCCACGGCAAGGATGCCGAGCACGACGGCGAGCAGCGGCGTCGTGCCCTGAAGAACCGCGGGGCGGAGGTACTTCTTGCCGCTCAAGGCGAGCACGATTGCCGCCAGCAGCATGGAGCCGCACGAGCTGAAGACGAGGGTCCAGCCCACCTGCGGATGACCAAGAGCGACGAAGACGATCCCGGCGAGCGCCCCGATGGCAAGGAAGAGGTTGTAGAAACCCTGGTTGTAGGCGAGGCCCTTGGTGGTTTCCGCGTCGGACTGGGAAGCGACGCTAAAGCGCTTCCACGTGGCCGGACGGGTCCAGGTGATGGACTCCATGCTGAAGATGTAGACGTGCAGCAAGCCGGCAAGGAGGGCAAAAATCAGGGAGGCTACGATCATGTGCTGATCCTAGCCTCCCTGCGTTGCGCGGAGGCGCGGCGGCGTGGCGGCGTGGCCGCCCCGCGAGCCGCGCCTAGCGACTCAGCATGTCCAGTGTTGCTCCGGCGAACGCCCCTGCCGAGGAACTCCAGCGCCCCAGCAGGCCCTGGAGGTTCTCGCCGTCGGCCCGGTGCGGGGTTGTCTCGGCTTCGAGCGTGGCGAGGATGCCGGTGCGGAGCTCCGTGTTGAAGTTCACCTTGCCCACGCGCATTGACGTGGCCTTGACCAGGTCTGCCGCGGGAATGCCCGACGCGCCGTGGAGCACGAGCGGAAGCTCAGTGCGCGATGCAATGTCCTCCAGCACATCCCAGTGCAGCCTGGGCTCGCCGGCGTAACGGCCATGCGCATTCCCCACGGCAACGGCCAGGAGCTGGGCACCAGTGCGGTATACGAATTCCAGTACCTGGCCCGGGTCGGTCAGGCCCGCCGGATGGTCACTGGCCGGATGAGCGTGAAGGTCAGCACCGAAGGCCTTGTCCTCGTCGCCCGCCAGCCCGCCAAGTTCCGCTTCGATGACGATGTCCGAAGCACCGGCGTCTAGCACGACCTCATGTACGGAGCGGACCAAAGCGATGTTTTCCTCGAATGGGAGGGACGAACCGTCGGCCAGCACGGCGTCGGCACCGGCTGCCACCGAATCACGGATGACCTCGAGGTCCGAGGCGTGGTCCAGCTGCACCGAGACCGGCACGCGGGCGTCGTCGGCCAAGGCGCGCAATGCCCCAATGAGCCGCAAGCCGGACGGGGTGGCCGCGGTCTTCGGAGCAACCAGCAGAATGATTCCGCGGCCGGACTCCTCTGCTGCGGCCACCACCGCGAGGGCGGTGGTGAAGTCGTAGCAGGTGAAGGCCGGAACCGCGGCTCCTCGCTCCAGCGCGGAGCCTACAAGGTCGTCAAGGCGTACATGCATCAGTGGGCCAGGCCTCCCACCAGGATCCAGGCGACATAGCTGAGCAGGAAGCCCGCGACGCCCAGGATGGTGGTGAGCACGGTCCAGGTCTTGAGGCCGTCGGACACCGTGAGGCCGTAGTAGCGCACCACCACCCAGAAACCGGCGTCGGTCACGTGGGACAGGCCCAGTCCGCCGAAGCCGATCGCGATCACGATGACGGCGATCTGCGCGGGGGTGTAGCCGCCTTGGGCGACGGCAGCCGAGAGGAGGCCGGTGGTGGTGACGATGGCGACCGTGGCCGATCCCTGTGCGGCACGCAGTGCCAGGGAAATGATGAAGCCGAGGAGGATGATCGGCACGCCCAGGGAGTCCAGCGTCTGGGACAAGGCCGCGCCGATCCCGGAGACCTGCAGGACGCCGCCGAACACGCCGCCGGCAGCAACCACCATGAGGATCGAGGCGATGGGAGGCAACGCGCCTTCGAAGATTTCGCCGGTTTCCTTGAGTGACCACTGGCGGCGGACCGCCAGCAGGAAGAACGCGAGCGCAACGGCCACCAGCAGGGCGAAGAACGGGTTGCCCACGAAAGACGCGACGCCGTACCAGTAGTCCTTCTTGTTGATCAGGAGGGTACCGGCTGTGCCGAGCAGGATCTGGACGATCGGGGCGGCGATGAGGAACATGATCAGGCCCGGACGCGGCGGAGCGACTGCGCTGGCACCGGGACCGTCGTGGCCGACGCGCACCAAGGAATCGGAGCCGAATTCTTCGATCTGGTCGCGGACGCCCGGGAGCAGTTCGTAGTCCTTGCGGTTCATGATGCTGGCAACCCAGTAGGACAGGAAACCGAGCGGCACGCAGATGATGAGCGAAATCATCGCGATCAGTCCGATGTCGGCACCCATGACGCCTGCCCCGGCAACGATGCCCGGGTGGGGAGGAACGGCGACGTGGATCGAGAGCATAATGCCGGCCATGGGAAGGCCGAACTTGATGGGGTGCAGCTTGGCGATCTTCGCGAAGGCGTAGACGATCGGCACCAGGACGATGATGCCTACTTCGAAGAACACCGGAATGGCAACGAGGAAGCCGACGGCGGTCAGTGCCACGGCGACGCGCTTGGCACCGAGCTTCTCGGTGAAGTGGTTGGCCAGCGATTGCACGCCGCCGGACACCTCGATCATGCGGCCCAACACGGCGCCGAGGGCAATCAGCAATGCGACTTTGCCCATGGTTCCGCCCACGCCGTTGGCCACGACGGTGAATACGTCCGCCAAGGGGATCTGCGCGGCAACGGCCACCAGGATGCTCACGGCCAGCAATGCCACGAAGGCCTGGATCTTGAAGCGGATGATCATGAGCAACAGCAGCGCGACGCCCGCAACTGCAATGGTCAGCAGCAGCGGGGTCCCAAGGGCTACGGACGGTTTGATGGCGGGGGCATCAGCTGCCCGGACCGCCAAGGAATTGATGAGGGGAATCATCAGGGGTGTCTCCTTTGACAGAGCCGGCCTGGACTCGAGGCCGGCGAGAGGGGCGACGACGGCGGAGGGGGGACCGCCGTCGTCGCCCTGGGCCTGGCCGAGGAGGTAGAGCTGTTCGGCAGCGGCGGCGACCGGGGCGGCGAGGCCGGCGGCACGCGTCGCCTTGCCGACGATGCCCATGTCCTTCACGAAGATGTCCAGACGGCTGAGGACCTCGGGGCCATCCTCGGTGTAAGCCTCGAGGATTCGTGGGCCGCGGTTGGACAGCATGAAGGAGCCAGCGGCACCTGCTTCCAGCGCCGCGAGGGTCTTCGCCTGGTCGAGTCCGAGGGCGTCCGCGAGTGCCATGGCTTCGGCTGCAGCAGCGATGTGCACGCCGCACAAGAGCTGATTGACGGTCTTGAGGGCCTGGCCGTCGCCGGGCTTGTCGCCAACAACGGTGAGCGTGGAGGCCAGCAGTTCGAGCGCGGGGCGGGCCTTTTCCTGGGCCGCCGGCGTCGCGCCAACCACGATCAGGAGGTCCCCTTCGCCGGCACGCTTGGGGCCGCCGGAGAGCGGCGCGTCCACGAGTTCGACGCCGTATTCGGCCAGGCGGGCCACGGCGGCCGGAATAGCCTCGGTACCGACTGTGCTACCGAGGATCACGACGGCGCCCGGCTTGAGCACGGGAGCGACGCCGTTCTCGCCGAAGAGGACGGCGTCGAGCTGTTCGCCGTTGCGCACGGCAAGGAGCAGGGCGTCGGCGCCTTCCGAGGCTTCGCGCGCCGACGCGAAGGTGCGGATCCCGGCGTCGGCGGCGAGCTTCAGGCGCGGCTCGGCGATATCGAAGCCGTGGACGGTGAGCTGGGTCGCCAGGCGGGTAGCCATCGGCAGGCCCATGGCGCCCAGGCCGAGGACGGCGACGGTGTAATTGCTGGTCATGGTGTTCTCCATTGAATGCTGGGGTTGCGTTAGGAAGAGGATCGGCTAGAAGGTGTTGCTGAGTTTGCGCGTGACGTGCGCGAGGGATTCGTCGTCGCCCACGTTGCCGGCGAAGACGATGTACGGGATGCCCTTCGCGGGCCCGTCCACCGGCTCCCACAGCGAGACGATGCCGGGCAACATGGGGCCGCGGACTATCGCGTGGCGGATTTCCAGGCCGTGCGCTGCCACGTCCGAGGACGTGATGCCGCCCTTGGCGATGACGAAGCGCGGCGGGAAGGTCTTGAGCGTCCGGTTCACGATCGCGACGACGGCGGCAGAGACGGTGCGGGCAATCTTCAGGCTCGCCGCGGCGTCGTCGGTCTTGATGAGCAGGCGGCTCGTGTGGACGATGACGTCTCCATTGCGGAGGGCAATGACGACGGCGGCGACCGTCTCGTCCAAGTAGGCCTCCGCGCCGCTAGCGAGCAGTTTCTCGACGTCGATCTCGATGATCCGGGCGGCGCCATGCTGGGCCGTCAGGGCATTGAGCTGGCGCGTGGTGACGCCGACGTGCGAACCAACAACGATGAGGCCACCGGCTGTGGAGGGAGTGTTGCCTTCGTAGGCTTCCTCGCCGCTGAGCGCCTCACGGATTTCCTGGCCGATGCGGCCGCGGACGAAGGGCGGACCCACACGGTAGAGCAGCTTCTTGCCGCGGCGTTCGGCTTCTTCAAGCCCGAGGGCCAGTGCCCGGAAGTCATTCTCGGTGACGATGTCCGCGACGATCGGCGTGGAGTTCGTGGCGGGTTCGATCGCGTCTGCAATGGCCTTGGCGGAAATGGCAGGGTCCTGGGCTGAGGCCCCGGCACGGATGATGTTCAGGTCCAGGACGATCACATCGCTTGCCTGGAACCGGCCCTGCGACTTCTCCTCCACATACCTGGCCATCTCGGAGTTGGCGAAGCCGAAGCTCGCATCCTTGGCGAACTCGGTCTCGGCAACCGGGGTGAGCTTGCCGGCGTCGTGCCCGGTGCCACGCATGTAGTGCACGCCGCCAACGGTGACCCGCCCGGCGTCGGGAAACGCCGGGACGATCACGACGCCGTCGGTCGCCTCGCCGGTCACGTCCGCGACAGTGGCGGCAATGACGTCCGGTTCCAGCGGGTAGTGGCCACGGAGGGTGGAGTCGGAGCGGCTGACGAATCCCAAGCGCAGCTGGGAGCCGGCGGCGGCGAGCGCGTTCCGCACGATTTCCTCGTTGCGGGCAGCGGCCTCAACCGGGTCCAGGCTGCGCGTGTTGGTCAGCACGTAGACGGCAGGCTG
Source organism: Arthrobacter sp. 01T428 (assembly GCF_056398685.1). NCBI lineage: Bacteria > Bacillati > Actinomycetota > Actinomycetes > Micrococcales > Micrococcaceae > Arthrobacter > Arthrobacter sp. 01T428. The sequence goes on from NZ_JBFTPW010000022.1 coordinate 19,762, forward strand.
AGAATGGCTTTCCGCGATGTGGGCGAACGCCCACGTGAAATCGGCGACCTCCCAGCGGGTGAGGACCGGCAGGTTGGCGACCGACTGGGTGCCGGTGGGGTCGTCGTCGAGGACTACCAGGATGCGGGGCGAGGTTGCGGAAGACGCTGCTACGGCGTCGGCAACCAGCTGAGCGGGGATCTGGACTTCAGCCGGGAAGGCAGCCAGGACATCGGCTTCAAGGGTCACTGTGCACTCCATCGTGGTTTTGAAGGTAAATGTAAGATGTCAGACATCTAATATTTGAATGCTAGTGTGACACACCCGCTTTCGGCTGTGCAAGTGTCAGTCGTCACTATGCTTGGCGCATGCTTCAAGAGCCTCCCGCCGTCGCGGCATTACACGTGGACATGCGCCTCCCGGCGGCCGCCGTTAAGGCAGACTTTCCGCCCCAAACTCCCGTTCTGTTGGTGCACGGCTGGGCGTCGACGTCCGCCTATTGGGAGCCACTCGCCACCGAGTTGCTCGACGCCGGACGAACCGTCTGGATCGTCGATTTGCCTGGGTATCACCGCGGGGACATGTTGCCTCCGGGCTTCCAGTGGACTCTGGAATCAGCTGCCGATTCCGTCGCTGCCGTTGCTGCCGTTGCTGCCAGGAACGCGGCACCGGTCCACATTGCCGGCCATTCGATGGGCGGAAGCGTGGCGCTGGCACTGGCCGCGCGGCACTCGGGGCTCGTGGCCAGCGTGGCCTTGATCGGCATGGTTCCGGCCCCGCCGAACGAAGGCTTCAAATCGATGCTCGAATCCCAGCTGCGGCAAGGCTTCATTGACGACGCGACGCGCGCCAAGTGCATGAAGGCCTGGTTCGGGGCGTTGTCGCCGGAGGACAATCGCTTGCTGAGCCGAGGATTTGAGCTGCCTTTCGAGGTCCTTGGCCCCAGCGGCCTCGCGGCGATGGCCGGAGTGGCTGCCGATGTCCCCGAAAAGGTGACCGCACCGACGCTGGTGATTGCCGGCGTCGGGGACCGATTACGTTCGCTGGACCAAGCGGAAGCCTTCGTGGCAGCCAGCCCGCTGCGGAGGCTCGTGGCAATACCCGACGCCGGGCACAGCGTCCATTGGGAGCAGCCGCATGCTTGCGCCGTGGCGCTCGGCGCGTTTTGGAACGAAAGCCGGCAGCCGCCAGCGTAAGATGTCAGACATCTAGGAACGGAGCACCATGGCACGCAAGTCGCTGGTCGGCGTCGTCGCTGACGAGCTGCTGGACCGCATCGTCGCGGGCGAATTTCCGCCGGGCACAGTGGTTCCCGGCGAACTCGAACTGAGCGCCAAGCATGAAGTCAGCCGCATGACGGTCCGCGAGGCCATGAAGACCCTCGAGGCCCAGAGAATCCTGAGCGTGGAGCGCGGCCGGGGGACTTTCGTCAACCCACTGAACCGCTGGGCTTCCCTCGAAGCTGTGCTGCGTGCGGCTTCGGAAGGAAAGAACGACGCCGCGGCGGCCGTCCAGCTCATCGAGCTGCGCCGCATGCTCGAGACCGGTGCCTGCGAACTGGCCGCCTCACGGGTCTCCCCCGAAGAAATCGACCAGCTGCAGGTTCACGTGTCCGCCATGCAGAAGGCCCACGATTCCAACGATGTGAGCGCGTTCGTCGAGGCGGACCTGGGCTTCCACGATGTCATCCTCCACGCCTCCGGCAACGTCTTCGTCGCTGTGCTCTTCGAGCCCCTGCACCGCGTCTTGGAAACCCGGCGCACCCAGACCTCGCAAATCCCCGATATCCAGCGGCACGCGATCGGACATCACCGGGCCATCCTCAAAGCCCTCGAAGCCGGCGACGCCCCCCGGGCCCGCGAGGCCATGGACGCGCACATGCAGCAGACCCTCGACGATCTCAGGACATACGTCCTGGAGGCCTAGGCAGGCCCGGCTCCCCCGCCCCCCGACTTCCAGGACGCCCGCTCACATATCAACGGTCGCGGGCGGACCCTCGCTCACATATCAACGGTCGCGGGCGGACCCTCGCTCACATATCAACGGTCGCGGGCGGACTCCCGCTCACATATATCGACCGATCCCAGCAATATCCTGCGGTGTCGTCCTGCAGCACCCTCCAATAAGCCGAGCGCCAAGTTCTTGCCAGATGCCGGCTCCTTCCGCAATGCTTGCAGGTTGCTTGCCATCAGCACCGCCCACGGCCGGGCCGGGCGTCCAGGTCTTGGTTAGAGCGTCATAGCTTTCGCCGGAATTCGGATACGCGATCAACGGGATTGAGGTGACTTTGCGGAGGGCTCGAAGCGACGGAGAGACCAGTTCCAGAGGCACGCAATTTACGCCGATCGCGACGACGCGCGGCTGCGTTGCACAGAGCCTTGCGACGTTGGCCAGCGTTGTGCCGTCGCTGATGTGCTCCCCGTCCCGTAGCGTGAAGGAGAACCATGCTTCGACGTTGAACTCTTCTACGAGTGCCAACAGTGCCTTCGTCTCCGAAACCGAAGGCAACGTCTCACATGCCAGCAGGTCCACTCCCGCCTCCACCAGCGCCGCGATCCGGGGCCTGTGGAATTCCATGAACTCGATCCGGCTGAGGGTGTAGTCCCCGCGGTATTCCGAACCGTCAGCGAGGTAGGCGCCATAAGGGCCTACTGATCCGGCAATCAGCAGGGGTCCCGCTTCCGGGTTTTCAGCCAAGTATTCGCGCCTCGCGTCGTCGGCCAGGCGTACGCTCAATGCCACCAGCCCCAAGGCTTCCGCTTCGCCGATGCCGCGCTGTCTGAAGCCTCGCGGCGTGGCCTGGTAGCTCGCAGTGATGGCTACCGTGGCTCCTGCATCGAAATAGTCGCGGTGCACTTGCTTGATCAGCTGCGGTTGTTCCAGAAGCACCTTGGCCGACCAAAGTGGGTCCTCCAGATTGCAGCCCCGCGCCTCGAGCTCAGTGGCGAGTGCGCCGTCCAGCGTCAGCTTCGAGCCGGCGTCGAGCATGCGGGACAGCGTGATCTTACTGGGCATCGTTCGGGGCTCCAAGCAGTTGGTCTTCATTCGTGCCTATGTGGGGACGAGATGGTCCAGCGTGACCACCCTCTCACTATATTGGTCATTATGAGCATTTGAAAATGCTTGTAATGATCAGGCCAGTTATGCCACCATGGCAGTCAAGCAATCGGCGCCAAGCGCAGGGAAGAGGACCCCTTGAAGATAGAAATGAAATCAGTGCGCAAGCTGCGCGTACATTGGCCTATCGCGTCCGAGACTTTCGCTGGGCTCGCTGAGGGCGAGGCCGGTGCGTTCCGGAATGACCACGGCATTACGGCACTGCTTCAGGCCTTGGCGGACTCCCCGGAGTTGGGGGACTTTGGAAACTACAGGCACGTTTTCGAGTCCGGCGTGGGATTCGAAGGATTCACCGTGGCTGAAGGCGCCAACCCCACCTTGGGGCAAGTGGGCCAGCGGACCATTTCGCCGACCTTTGTCTTCACGACGTACTTCGACGCCGCCCTGGACGACGAGCGGGTGGATCGGTTCATGCGTCACCTTGTGGAGATCCACCCTTGGGAAGTCCCTGTCATAGAGCTATCCGGCGTCGTGAGCGTCTCATCCACCGCACTGGCAGAGGCCCGCGAGAGCGGGGTCGCATCATGACCGACAACGCCACGACGGATTTTTGGGACGGGCTCCAGCCCCTCATAGCGGGCAGGACGTTCGCCGACTTGACGCATGCATTCCACCCAGGCCAACCGCACTTCCCCGCTTTCCCCGACGAGATCAGGGAAGCCGTGTTCGATCTGGAGAATGGCGACGGATTCACCGCGCACCGCTATTCGATCATCGGGCAATGGGGAACACACGTTGATCCCCCCTCACATTTCATCCGCGGCGGCCGGTCTTTGGATCAGATCCCGGTAGGGGACATGATCCTTCCGCTGGTCATCCTGGACATTTCAGAACGGGTCAAGGCTGATCCCGATGCCACCCCCACGGTGGCGGACATCCACGCATGGGAAACCCGAAACGGCACTGTCCCGACGGGTAGCTTTGTGGCACTGCGGACCGGCTGGAGCCGACGTTGGCCCGATGCCGACGCCATGGCGAACAGGGACGACGAAGGCATCAGTCACAGTCCGGGCTGGTCGCAGGAGGCCCTCACCTTCCTGATTGAACGACGGTCGATTGCGGCTGTAGGTCATGAACAGACAGACACGGACCCGGGGCTGGCCACTTCCCGCAAGGACTTTAGCCTGGAGACATACGTGCTGGGACAGAACCGTTGGCAGATCGAGCTATTGGCGAACCTGGATGGTCTTCCGGAAAAGGGTGCCGCCCTGGTTGCGACGTGGCCAAAACCCCTTGAGGGCAGCGGCTTTCCCGCCCGGGTGTTTGCTATCCACTGAGTCACGCCCGTCCGGTGGCTAGAATCAGATCCATGCCTAAGACATCCAGCATGGGACGGGGAATCATGGCTGTCCTTGCAGTCGGCTCCCGTAACGCCGAAGGCCTCGCCGGCGGCACGGTCGCCGATATTGCAGCCGATTTAGGCAAGGATCGCAGCCAGGTCTCGCGGAGCCTGCGAGTCGCGGAACAAGAAGGGTTCCTGGAACGCGCCGAGCGGCGGTCCTACAACCTGAACTGGTCACTCTTTACCGACGCCCAGCTTTTGACCGAACAACGGCTGCAGACGGACGGGATCACTGCCCTGGAGGGCCTTGCCGGCGAAACGAACGAAGGATGCTTTCTCGGAGTGCTGAGCGGTGACAGCACGGTGACGGTCGGTGAGCGTATTCCGGCGAGCAGCAACATGGTCGGTTCGTGGTTGGGCCGGCCTTACCCGGCCTACTGCAGCGACGCCGGCCAGGCATTGTTGTGGGAGGCGTCCGACGCCGAGGTCCGAACCGTTTTCGCGTCCTCTGCATTTGTTCGCCACGGCCCCAATACTCCGGTCAATGTCGAGGACTTCCTGACGCGGCTGCATGAGGCTAGGGGGCGGGGGTATTCCATCGTGGATGAGGAAGCAGAACCAGGCTTGTATTCCCTAGCCGTTCCCGTACGGGATTTCAAACGCGAAGTGGTGGCTGCCCTGCAGGTCGTGGGTCCTAAGACACGGCTGGCAGCGCGGCGGGAACTCTGCGCCTCGGCTCTCGTGTCGTGGGGAAAGTGGCTCGAATCGACGATGGGTCAGGGACTGCCGCAGGCGCTGGCCTAGCTCGCAAGGCCCCTTCCTCCCGTATTGTCCCGAGTACTGCGACCGCATGATCCGAGCCGCGCGGCGGCTTCCGTGAGAACCTTCGCGATTTTCCCGGCCCTGGGCTCGATCTGGGGCCGGTTGCCCAGAACACTAAGTGAAGCAAGAATCGCTCCTTCCGGGTCACGGACAGGAACGGCCAATTCGTAGACGCCATGCTCGAATTCTTCGGCCGCCACTATGAAGCCCCGGTTCCGGTCCCTGTCCATCAGCTCGCAGACCTCCTCGGTCGAGTGGGCCGCGCCCGGACCGCCGACACCGATGAAGTTGGCGTCCTTGAGGAGATCCTGAATCGCGGCCTGCTCGTGATCCCACAAGAGTGCCCGGCCTGATCCCGTGCACCATGTCGGCGTCACCATTCCAGGTTTGACGAAGCTGCCAGGGAGCGCGTCATTGCTAGATGCGCGCAGGAGAATTACCCGGAAGCCCTCGCGGACAGAAACCCTGGATCGGAGGCCAAGCGTGGCCACCAGCGCCTCCAACTCGGTTCTTGATTGGCGAACCCAGCCAGTATTAAGCGACGCCGCGAGGCCGAAAAATTGCGGGCCTGTCCGGAACGGACCGCGTTCGACCCTTTCGAGAAGTCCCAGATCACACAATTCCTGGGTCAGCCGGGATACGCGGCTTTGCTCCATGTCCAGCTCGGAGGCGAGCTGGGAGACGCCGAGGAGCCGCCGGCCCCACTTCTCCCGGTCCGCGACCAAGCGCACAATACGAAGTCCTTGTGCCATGGACGACGCTTCCGAGGAAGAATCCATTGTCAATGCTCCTTCCGAGCTTCATCAGGCCCTATTCTCACACGTCCCCGTTGACCGGAACGCGGCTTCCTCCTGCCCACGCGGTGTAGAGATCGGCGAGGATTGCCGAGTTCGCCGCCTCTATCTCCTCAACGGTGATTTCTTCGGCTCCTTGCTTTCCGAACAGCACAACTTCGTCGCCCGGAGCGGCGTCAGCGATGTCGGTTACGTCAACAACCATGGAATTCATCGAAACAAGGTCGACGATGGCGACACGCCGGCCACGGACGAGCACATGGCCTCCACGGGCCAGCGCGCGGCGGTAGCCGTCGCCGTATCCTGCGGTCACCGCTGCCAACTTTGAGTCCCGGTCCAGCGTGTGGGCGAGGCCATACCCGACTTTGGTGCGGGCAGGATAGCTATCGATATGGCGGTTGTCATCTTTGGGGGAGTGGGTCATGACCCCGGCCAGCTGAAGCCTCGGATGGCTGACGATCCGTCGGACAGCCCTCGGCCAGGGACAGCAGTCCCCGGCCGAGAGCTGGGTGAACGATGGTCAGCGATCCAGCAAAGACGGCGCGGCCGTGCGCGCCTTGCGTCCGTACTTGAGATAGAACAAGGCGTAGCAGGCTCCTACGAAGGGGACCCCGAAGTAGAGGGCGGCTACCTGGTTCGGGTCAAACGCGATACCGATCAACGAAATGAAGCAGAGCGAGAACGCCAGGATCGGAACTAGGGGAAACAGCGGGGCCTTATAGGGAAGGGCGGCGACGTTGCCGCCATTCTTGACGAAAGTCCGCCTGTGGAAGAAATGCGATGCGGCGATGGACATCCACACGCCGACGACGGCGAACCCTGCGACGGACACAAGGGCCAAGTACACCGTCTCGGGCGCAACCACGCTGCTGATGAGCGATGCCAGGCCACCCACCATGCTCACGGAGAGCGCAACCATAGGGATGCCGCGCCGGGTCAGCTTTCGCAACACGCGAGGGGCATGTCCTTCGTCCGAGAGAGAGTACAGCATGCGGGCGCACGAGAAGAGACCGCTGTTGCCGGCGGAAAGGAGCGCGGTGATGATGACGAAATTCATGGCGTCGGCGGCAAACGGGATGCCGATGGAGGAAAAGACCGTCACGAACGGGCTCTGGTCCAGGCCGACCTGATCAAACGGGATGGTGGCGGCGATGACCGCGATGGCCCCGACGAAGAAGATCAGCAAGCGGACGACGGTACTGCGCATGGCCTTCGGAATGCTCTTGGCAGGATCCGCGGTTTCGCCTGCCGCTACGCCGATGAGCTCGGAACCGGAGAAGGCATAGAACACTGCAAGCGCGGTGACCAGAACGCCAGTGAATCCGTTGGGGAAGAGACCCCCGGTGGTGTTGAAGTTCTCGAGGAGGAAGGGATGGTTGCCGGTCTCGCTCAATGGGTGGAAACCAAATAGTGCGGCACCCCCGAGCACGATCAGGACGATGATGGCTCCGACCTTGATGATCGCGAACCAGAACTCCGACTCTCCGAAGAACCGCGAAGAGACGGCGTTGAGGCCGAAAAGAACGGCGGCAAAGATGACACACCAGACCCACACGTCGATGTTTGGAAACCATCGCTGCATGAGGAGGCCGGCCGCTGTGAATTCCGAGCCGATGGCCACGGCCCAGCAAAGCCAGTAGAGCCACGCCGTGGTGAATCCCGTGGCTGGTCCGATCGACCGCGATGCGTAGATGTGGAAGGCTCCCGAGACCGGGTACGCGATGGCAAGTTCGCCAAGGCATGCCATTACCAGGTAGACCACGAAGGAGCCAATCAGGTAGGCGATGACCGCGCCGAGCGGTCCGGCCTGGGAGATCGTGTAGCCGGAACTCAAGAAAAGTCCGGAGCCGATCACCCCGCCCATGGCGATCATGACGAGGTGCCTGGGCCCCATGGACCGGCGTAGCCCGGATTCAGACGACGGAGGGGATGAGAGCTGTGGTTCTAGCGCGACGGGTAATGAGGATTCCATGGTGCCTCCGGGGTCGGTGGTCAGGTTGGTGGTCGAATCGGTGCGAAGAATGCGCGTGATACCTCGGGGGTCGAGGGGTGATCCGGATTGCCGGAGGTGCGCAAGGGGATGGTGATGAAGATAACACAGCGTAGTCGAATTGGTCATTAAAAACATTTGGGCATGCACATGTTGCACGCATGTTACTTGCGGGCGCTGATGTCGAATCGCCATGCGGATGGTCGATTCGCCCTATTCTTCGGCCGGAATCACATGCCCTGGCTGACATGGAATCCGGTCAATATTGGAGGACCGATGTAACTGACTGAAGGAGCAGCATGACCACCTATGACATTGCCCTGATCGGCTTTGGCGGCGTCAACAGGACCCTGGCCGAACTGATCGCAACACGCAATGAGGCACTTCGTTCCGGGCTGGGCTTTGGCCTCCGGGTCGTGGCAATCACCGACCTTCGCCTCGGATCCCTGGTCCAGCCTGATGGTATCGACCTCTCCATGGCCCTGGGCCTTGGCGGCGGGAGCGAAACCTTCGCCGAACACGGGGGATCCGCGGACACCAACAATGAGTCGGTCATCCGCTCGTGCACAGCAGACATCATCTGCGAAGCCACCTTCACAAACCCCGACGACGGCGAACCTGCGGTCTCCCATGTGCGGTGGGCCCTCGAATCGGGCAAGAGCGTCTGCACCACGAACAAAGGACCGGTTGCCCTCCGTGGGGCCGAACTGAATTCCCTGGCCGCGCAAAATGGCGTCTACTTCGAATACGAAGGAGCCGTCATGAGTGGCACGCCGGTGATCCGTTTGGCGAAGAAGATGTTTTCAGGACTCCGGTTGAATGGTTTCGAAGGCATTCTCAACGGAACCAGCAATTACGTGCTCGGTCGGATGGAAGCCGGCCTGGACTTCGAAGCTGCCGTCAGCGAGGCACAGGAACTCGGTTACGCCGAGGCGAACCCAGCAGCAGACATCGAGGGCTACGATGTCCAGCTCAAGGTCCTCATCCTCGCCAACGAACTGCTTGACGCGGGCATCGAACTCAAGGACGTCCGGCGGCAAGGGATCTCGACGGTCACGGCGGAAGATGTCCGAACGGCATCCCGGAACGGACGCCGCTGGAAGCTCGTCGGTTCGGCACGGCGGAATCCTGACGGGACCGTCACCGCAGGTGTAGCCCCGGTCGCGGTGCCCCTTGACCACGGACTTGCCGGCGTTTCGGGCGCTACGAACGCCGTCTCCTTCGATACCGATCTACTTGGCCCGGTTACCGTATCGGGACCTGGAGCAGGTCGCGTGGAGACCGCCTACGCCTTGCTCTCAGACATCTTCGCCATCCACTCAGCAAAGACAGGGGCGGCCGCACATGTCTGAGTCCACACTCTGCGCCACGGAAATGGTGCTGCCACGATTCCGTGAAGTGACCAGCCCCTACGATGGCAGGATCGTCGGCACGGTCCCCCTGACCGACGCTTGTGCCGCCGACGCCGTGCTCGAAGTGGCCCGGGCCGGCGCGCGAAAAGCACGGGCACTGTCCCGCAACACCCGGGGGAAAATCCTCGACACTGCTGCCACCGACATCGAACGGCGAAGCGAAGAGTTCGCCCGGACCATTGTTGCCGAGTCAGGCAAGACCATCCGCCAGGCCCGAAAGGAAGTATTGCGAGCCGTCAATACCCTTCGCCTGTCCGCGGCCGAAGCGCGCCGGAACGCCGGAGAGGTCATTCCCTTTGACTCATACGAGGGCTCGGAAGACCGGACCGGATGGTACTCGCGCGAACCGCTTGGCATCATTGCAGCGATCACGCCCTTCAACGACCCCCTCAATCTCGTGGCGCACAAGATCGGTCCGGCCATTGCCGGAGGCAACGCAGTGGTCCTCAAGCCCTCCGCCCTGACTCCCCTGTCGGCCCAACTCCTCGCGGACGCCCTCGTGGATGCTGGGCTTTCGCCTGAAGTCCTGACTGTTGTTCACGGGGATCGGGAGATAGCCGAAACCATCATCCGGTCCCGGGATGTGAGAATGGTGTCCTTTACCGGCGGGTTCGCCACTGGGGAAAGCATTGCCCGCGCCGCCGGCCTGAAGAAGCTTTCCATGGACCTGGGCGGAAACGCACCTGTCATCATCCTGAGCGATGCTGACATTGACGACGCCGTGGAATCCTGCGTCTCCGGAGCGTTCTGGGCCGCTGGCCAGAACTGCGTGGGGGTGCAGCGAATCCTTGTAGCCACACCGTTGTACGCCGATTTCCGCCAGCGCTTCCTGGAAGCGACAGCCCGATTGGTATCCGGAGATCCGTCGGATGAGCGGACGGACGTCGGGCCGATGATCAGCCCCGCTGCGTTAGACGAACTCAAAGCCAAGCTCGATGAGTCCATCCATGACGGCGCTGCACTTCTCGCAGGCAACGTGAGGGTAGGCAATGTGCTTGAGCCGACTGTGCTGGAAGCGGTCCCGGCGGACAGCAGGCTGTGGAGGGAAGAAGTGTTCGGGCCTGTTGTCATGCTGCATGCTTTCAATACGTTCGAAGAAGCCATTGAAGTAGCAAATGCCATCGAATTCAGCCTTCACGCCGGCATTTTCACGGACTCCCTGAGCAACGCCATGGACGCCGCGCGCCGGATCGACGCAGGCGGAGTCATGATCAATGATTCCTCGGACTATCGGTTCGACGGCATGCCGTTCGGGGGTTCCAAATACGGAAGCCTCGGCAGGGAAGGTGTCCATTTTGCTTACGAAGAGATGACCCAGCCCAAAGTCGTCTGCATCAAGAACCGTGGGATATAGAGCCGTGACCAGCCGCATCGAGACCGATTCGCTCGGGAACATTCCCGTACCCGCCAACGCCTACTGGGGAGCACACACTGCCCGGGCATTGGAAAACTTCACCATCAGCGGCATTCCGATCTCCAGGCATCCGCACTTGGTACGCTCCCTGGCAATGATCAAGAACGCCGCGGCGCAGGCCAACTGCGAACTTGGGGTGCTCTCGCCCCGGCAGGCGGCAGCAATCCGCGAATCGTGCCGGGAAATCCAGGAAGGGCATCACCTCGAACAGTTCTGCGTTGACGTCATCCAAGGAGGGGCCGGCACCAGCACGAATATGAACGCGAATGAAGTGATCGCGAACCTCGGGCTGGAAAAACTAGGCCAGCGCCTCGGCGACTACCAGCACCTGCACCCCATCGACCATGTCAATCGTTGCCAATCCACCAATGACGCTTATCCAACCGCCATCAAGCTGGCCCTCATTTTCGCCATCGCGGAACTCAACCAGGAATTGGGCAAGCTTGCCGAAACCGCCAGAAACAAGGGTGCCGAATTTGCCGATGTCGTGAAGATGGGTAGGACCCAGCTTCAGGATGCTGTCCCGATGACCCTGGGGCAGGAGTTCAATGCCTTCGCCGCCACGTTGGAGGAAGATCGCTCCCGGCTCCTGGAGTCCACCGATCTGATGCGCGAATGCAGCCTGGGGGCCACCGCCATCGGCACCGGCATTACCGCCGAACCGGGTTATCAGCAACTGGTGCTGCGGGCACTCTCCGAAGTTTCCGGCGTCGACGTCCTTCCTGCCAACGATCTGGTTGAGGCGACGTCCGACGTCGGAGTTTTCATGCACGTGTCGGGCATGCTCAAACGGACCGCAATCAAGCTATCCAAGATCAGCAGTGACCTCCGATTGCTGTCCAGCGGACCGCAGAATGGCTTTGGCGAGATCACCTTGCCTCCCCGTCAAGCGGGGTCGTCCATCATGCCCGGAAAGGTGAACCCTGTCATCCCCGAGACCATGAATCAGATCGCTTTCGCGGTTGCCGGAGCGGACACCGCGGTAACGATGGCTGCAGACAATGGCCAACTCCAACTCAATGCCTTCGAACCTGTCATCGCTCACGTCCTGCTTCAAGCCGTTTCATGGCTCAAACAAGGAGCTCGCGTTCTCCGCACACACTGCATGGAAGGCATCGAAGCGAACACCGACCGCCTCGCCCGCCAGACGGCAGCTTCGGTGGGCCTTGCAACGGCACTGGTTCCGGCCATCGGCTACGCGGCCGCGGCGGCGGTCGCCAAGGAAGCCCTGCGGGACGGATCACCGGTTCTCGACGTCGTTACCGGCAAGAACCTCCTGGACCGTGCCACCGCTCAATCGATGCTTGAATCGGCTGCGCTTCCGGTCAGGGGTACCCGCATATCAGCGGTCTGATCGCCAACTCCTCACGCGGTCGGCACTGCGCCACGCCGGATGAGACTGGAAAGCGTCATGGCCGTCACGGTATCCGTGACGCCCGGAAGTGCGGCGATCTGCTCCCAGATCTCTTGGATTCTCTCCAAGGACCGGGCTTCAAGCCTCACGAGAAGATCAAAGTCCCCGCTGACGACGTCGCACAAAACCACTTCCGGAATGGACCGCAAAACAGCAATGACATCCGAACCACGCACCCGGTCCTTCCGGTAGACCATAAGGAAAGCCGAGACGGACCCTTGCCCGGGTAGGCCAGCAACCAGCGTATATCCCTGGATGTATCCTTGCCGTTCCATCCGGTCGACGCGCTGGCGCACAGCATTCCTTGAAAGCAGGACTTTGCTCGCCAGTTCGGCATGACTAATGCGTGCGTTTTTGGTGAGCTCCGCAAGGATCCTCTGGTCTATGTGATCGAGACTCACGCGGTCCATGCCCACCCTTCAAAAAGTAAATCCCTGTGCACAACCCAAGCAGAACCCGATCCACAACCGAAAGCTCCAGAAAAGATGATACTTCCGCATCACAGCCATCCAACGTTCGGCGCCATCACCTGCGTCCTGTTCGACATGGACGGAACACTTATCGACTCTGCCCGAGGTGTTACCTCAAGTGCTGCCCGGGCTTTGGAATCCGTGGGAGCGCCGGTCCCGAGGCCGGACGAACTACTCAGGTTTGTCGGGCCACCGATGGTCGAATCGTTCAGGGCAGTCTCCGGGATTGACGAAGCGACTGCCCAGAGAGCCCTCCAACACTATCGCAAGGCATACGCGGATCACGGCGCTGAGCAATCGAGCCTCTACGAAGGAGTCACAGAACTGCTGGAGCAACTATGCTCAGCCGGTATCCCCATGGCTGTTGCCACGTCCAAAGTGGAAGATCAAGCACTACGACTCGCACGACGCTTTGGAATCGAAAGCAACTTCATCACCATATGCGGGGCATCGGACGTTGAAAGACGGGCGACCAAGGCGGAAGTCATCGGTGAAGCACTGCTCCGCCTTGCCTCCCTGGGCATCGATATCTCCAACCCGGCAATGGTCGGCGACAGAAGTTATGACGTCGCGGGAGCCGCTGAGCATGGAATTTCCACCTTTTTCGCGCTCTGGGGGTACGGGGGAAATGAGGAGGCGTTGCACGCTGCTGCCACTGCCATCTCACCCACAGTTTTGCTGCCGATGATCCTGGCCACATCAGTGAGCGAGCGTTCCGCCGTTTGGCGTCATAGGTGAGCGAGCGTCCGCCGAAAGGGCCGTATATGTGAGCGAGCGTCGGAGGGGACCAGACCCCTAGTCCGCCGGCCCTGCGTCGGCTAGTCTGCTTTCACGGCCTGCCAGGCCCGCAGTTCAGGCATCAAGGACGATCATGAGGAGCAAGAATGGCTGACCACACATATAGCGTTTCCGAAATTGTTGGAACTTCGTCCGAGGGCGTCGACGCCGCCATCAGGAACGGGATTGCGGCCGCGAGCCAGACCCTCCGGAACCTCGACTGGTTCGAGGTCAAGGAAATCCGCGGCCATCTTAGCGAGGGCGCCGTTGCCGACTGGCAAGTAACCATCAAGCTCGGATTCCGCCTCGAGCGTTAAGAAGCCCCAAAACCCCCCAAAACGACGATGGCCGCCAGCCTTTCTGTGGAAAGGCTGGCGGCCATCAGTTGCGAGGCTGGACTCACCCGCGGGTCCAGACTTGGACGGGGTCACCGCCACAGAGGAGTCGCCGGCCGCGGCCGGCAAATTCGATCCACAGGAATTCGTGGTCCGACGAAACTTCGTCCACAAGGCCGGCGTCGAAGCCCCATTTGTCCTCGTGGATCCAGACGGTTTCGCCGCGGCTGAGCTCCGACCATTTCGACGGCGGCAAGCGAAGTGCCGCTCCAGCGGGCCGTTGCGCCGACGTCGTGAAGTGGCTTGGGCCCCACGCCCCCAAGGTTTCGGGACTCATCGGGACTCGGCTATCAGGTACTGGCGGTGCCAGACCGTTGCCGCACCGTTATGGGGCGGGAAGACGTGGCCTTCGAAGAACGTGTGCACCACGTGGGGTTCACCTTCGGGGCTCCACTGACCGGATGCCGGGCAATGCGAGCCCGTGGATCCCGCGGACCCGGCGGTGGTTGCCCGTTCCCTCAGCAGCGCGATGCGTTTCATCGTTGAATTCCATCCTTGATATGCGAAAAGGTCTGGATTCAGCGTAAACGCGATTCAAAAGCCGCCCAATGGGCACATAGACAGAATCACGCTGATTCACTATGCAGCAGCACAGTGACGTGGAGCACTTTTGGCTGAAACTCCCTCAGCTCTCGTCCATCGCATGACGCTCGGACAACTCCGCGCCCGGCGCCGTTCCGGCAGCAAACGTCGTTCCGGCACCAAACGCCGTTCCCGCACCAAAGCTGCCCAGCAACTTCAAGGCATCGTCCGACGGCGAACCCGCCTTCGCTGAATAGACCCGCAGGACCTGGTCCGGGTCCTCCGGCAGGGCCAGATTCTCGAAGTTCAGTTCCACGTCCCCCACCGTGGGGTGGTGCAAGCGGACCGTGCCGGCCGAGCGCGCGGCCACTCGATGCCCTGCCCACCATTGGCGGAAATGTTCGCTGTTCACGGCGAGTTCGCCCACGAGCTGGTTCGCTTGTGGATCGTCGGGGTGCCGCCCGGTATCCGCACGCAGGGAGCCGGCGGCTTCCGCGGCAACCGTCTTCCAGTCCCGGAACAGTTCGCGTGCCTGCGGGTCCAGGATCAGCCAGCGAGTGAGGTTCCGCTCGGCGGGAGGCATGGACGGGAAGTCGGCAAACAGCAAGACCGCCATGCGATTGGCTCCGAGCACGTCGCTGCGCCGGCCAAGCAGGAGCGCCGGAACGTCGCCCACGGCGTCCAGAAGTTGGCGCAAGGCCGGCCGCACCCGTGGTGCGGGAGTCGGCGCCTTGGCAGTCGACGCGCAGTGCTCAAGCAGGTCCATCATGTGGGTGTGCTCGCTTGAGTCCAAGCGAAGAGCCCGCGACACCGATTCGAGGACCGCCCGCGAAGGATGGATATGGCGGCCCTGTTCGAGGCGGGTGTAGTAGTCCGTGCTGACATCGGCCAAGCGGGCAATCTCTTCCCTGCGCAGCCCTGGAACGCGGCGCGCGCCGGACGCTTCCGGCAAACCGGCGTCCTCCGGCGACATCCGGGCACGCATGGCTTTGAGGAACTTTCCGAACTCGGCACTTTGACCCATGTGCCTATTCTTCCTTCCCTCAGGGCTTGTTTCTACGGCCAAGGTAGGACTCCGAGTCCTAGGAAAAACAGGGGGCGTCAAAACTACTGATTGTTGTGCCGAAAGTGCATAGGCTCGAAAAAGCCAGTCAGGCAATCCACCCACCAGTGACGAAAGGGCAAGACATGTCCAACGCTCAGAATTCCACCGTTCCCGGGCTCGTCCTGAACAACTCGGTCACCATCCCCCAGCTCGGCTTCGGCGTCTTCCAGGTCCCGCCTGCCGAGACCCAGAAGGCCGTGGAGGACGCTCTGGAGGCCGGTTACCGGCACATCGACACTGCCGCGGCCTACCGGAACGAATCCGGTGTCGGCGCGGCAATCAAGGCTTCCGGCATCGCCCGGGAAGAACTCTTCATCACCACCAAACTCCGCAACGGCGAACAGGGCCGGGCCGCGGCGGCATTCAACCACAGCCGCCGCGAACTCGGCCTGGACGTCATCGATCTCTACCTGATCCACTGGCCCGTCCCGTCTCAAGGCTTGTTCGTGGATGCGTGGAAGGCACTCGAAAAGATCCATGCCGACGGCGGCGCCAGGGCAATCGGCGTCTCCAACTTCTTGCAGGATCATCTCGACACCCTGCTCGAGTTCGCCGACGTCGTTCCCGCCGTCAACCAGATCGAACTGCACCCGACCTTCCAACAGCGGGAACTGGCGGCGAAGAGCCGCTCGCACGGGATCGCCGTAGAGGCGTATAGCCCGCTGGGGCAAGGAGCGGACCTGGGGTCGCCAACGGTCGCCGAACTTGCCGAAACGCACGGTGTCACCCCCGCACAGATCGTGCTGGCCTGGCACCTCGGAACCGGCAACATCGTCATCCCCAAGTCCGTCCACCCCGAGCGGATCCGCCAGAACCTCGCGGCGGCAGCGCTGCAGCTCACCCCGGACGAACTGGCAGCCATCAGCGCGCTCGACGCCGGTACGCGCCTCGGCGCGGACCCCGCCGTCGCGTCCTTCAGCCAAATGTAGAAACCACCAGCGTAAGGAACCCAAAACCATGCAGTACACCCACTTGGGCCGTTCAGGGCTCAGCGTCTCCCGCTTGTGCCTCGGAACCATGAATTTCGGCCCGCAGACGGAGGAATCCGCAGCGCATTCCATCATGGACTCGGCCCTGGAATCGGGCATCAACTTCTTCGACACCGCCAACGTCTACGGCGGCCACGACAACCGGGGTTGGACCGAGGAAATCCTGGGCCGCTGGTTCGCCAAGGGCGGCGAGCGCCGCGAGCGCGTCGTCCTCGCCACCAAGCTCTACGGAACCATGACTGACCGCCCCAACGAGTCCAAGCTCTCCGCCCTCAACATCCGGCGCGCCTTGGACGCCAGCCTCAAGCGCCTGCAGACCGACTACATCGACGTCTACCAGTTCCACCACGTGGACCGGAACACGCCGTGGGACGAGATCTGGCAGGCCATCGAGGTAGCGGTCCAGCAGGGCAAGATCCTGTATTCCGGAAGCAGCAACTTCGCTGGCTGGCACATCGCCCAGGCCCAGGAGGCTGCCGCGCGGCGCAACTACAACGGACTCGTGAGCGAGCAGTCCATCTACAACCTGCTCACCCGCAATGTCGAACTGGAAGTCATCCCGGCCGCCCAGCAGTACGGCCTCGGCCTCATCCCGTGGTCGCCGCTTCACGGCGGGCTCTTGGGCGGGGTGCTGAAGAAGGAACGCGACGGCCTTCGTCGCCTTGAGGGCCGCGCGGCGGAGACCCTGAAGAAGCATGAAGACCAGATCCGCCAGTACGAGGACCTCGCCGACGACCTTGGCTACGAGCCCGGCGACGTTGGCTTGGCCTGGTTGCTCCACCAGCCGGCTGTAACCGCGCCGATCGTGGGTCCGCGCACGCAGGAGCAGTTGGACGCCGCCATCAGGGCTTTGGATGTCACCCTCGACGCCGATGCCCTCAAGCGGCTCGACGACATCTTCCCGGGCCACCGGACCGCGCCGGAAGACTACGCGTGGTGACGTCGGCACCGTTGCGCCTGCTGTTCATCGGCGGGACCGGGACCATCAGCGCGGCGGCGGCGGAGCGCGCCGTCGCGCTGGGTCATCGGCTCACCGTGCTCAATCGCGGAGTGAGCTCGGAAAGGCCGGCCCCTCCGGGCACGGAATTGCTGCAGGCGGATATCCGCAACCCCGCCGAGGTGGCGGAGGTGCTGAACGGCCGCGAGTTCGACGTCGTCGCGGACTTCATCTCTTTCACGCCGGAGCATGTGGCCGCCGCGGTGGAGCTGTTCCGCGGCCGGACCGGGCAGTACGTGTTCATCAGTTCGGCCTCCGCCTACCAGAAGCCGCCCGCACACTTGCCGATCCTCGAATCGACCCCGCTCAGGAACCCGTTCTGGAAGTACTCCCAGGACAAGATCGCGTGCGAAGACTTTCTCGTCCGCGCCTACCGCGACGAAGGATTCCCCGTGACCATCGTCCGGCCTTCGCACACCTACGACCGCACGCGGATCGCCCTCCTGGGCGGCTGGACGGACATCCATCGGATGCGGGAAGGCCTGCCCGTGATAGTCCACGGCGACGGTACCTCGCTGTGGACCCTCACGCACGCGGATGATTTTGCAGTCGCTTTCGTCGGCCTCCTCGGCCGGCCCCAGGCTGTGGGTGAAAGCTACACCATCACCTCGGACGAAGCACTCCCGTGGGACCAGGTATACCGGCTCTTCGCCACAGCGGCAGGGGTGCCGGAACCCGAGCTAGTGCACATCGCCTCGGACACCATTGCAGCGCACTCCCCGGAGCTTGGCCCTGGGCTTCTCGGGGACAGGTCCCACTCCGTGGTCTTCGACAACACCAAGATCAAAACGCTGGTGCCCTGGTATCGGGCAGAAATTCCGTTCGCGGCAGGCGCACGGGAGATCGTCCGGTGGCATGATGAACATCCAGGCATCAAGCACGTGGACCAAGACTTCATGAAACTCAGCGATCAACTGGTCCAATGGGCACGGAGGCCGATCTAGCAACTGAAAGGACAGGACCATGGCACTTGCTCCGACTGTCAGGCTCAACGACGGTAATGCCATTCCGCAGATCGGCCTCGGAACCTGGCCCCTCGACGACGCCCAGGTCGCCACGGCGGTGGTGTCCGCCGTCGAGCTTGGCTACCGGCACGTCGACACGGCGTACCGCTACGGTAACGAGGCCGGCGTCGGGCAAGGCGTGCGGGACTGCGGGGTCCCGCGGGAGGAACTGTTCATCACCACCAAACTGGACGGCACCCACCAGGGCCGCGATCGCGCCGTCGAGGGCCTTGAAGGATCCCTCAAGCGCCTCGGGCTGGACTATGTGGACCTCTTGTTGATCCATTGGCCGCTCCCCCAACGGAATGAATTCGTGTCCACCTGGGAGACATTCGAGCGGCTCCAGGCTGAGGGGAAGGTGCGTTCGATCGGCGTGTCCAACTTCAAGCCCTCGCACCTTGAGCGGCTCCTCGAGGAAACCTCGGTGGTGCCGGCCGTCAACCAAATCCAAATCTCGCCATCCATCACCCGAATCGATGAGCGTGCCTTCAACGGCAACCATGGCATCGCCACGGAATCGTACAGTCCGTTGGGGGCCGGCCGCGATCTCCTGAATGCCCCGGTGCTGGCCGCCATCGGGAAGAAACACGGAAAGACTCCCGGTCAGGTGGTGTTGCGCTGGCACGTCCAGGAGGGGCTCGTCGCCATCCCGAAGTCCGCCAACCCCGCGCGCATGAAGGAAAACCTGGACGTTTTCGGCTTCGCTTTGGATCATGACGACCTGTCCGCGATCGCCACTTTGGACGCGGGCGCCGATGCCGGTGTCGACTCTGACGTACAGGGACACTGATACAGGTTTCACTCACCAACACTGAGGACGGCATGGCAGAGAACATCGACGGAACGCTCATCTGGACGGGCGCGTACACCGCGGACAGCGACGGGAACGGATGGGGCATTGGGGCAGTCGCCGCGCGCGAAGATGGCAGCCTGAGTTGGCTGGGCACCGCCGTCGAAGCGCCGTCGCCGTCGTTCCTTGCCGTTCATCCCACGCTGCCAGTGGTCTATGCAGTGGCCGAGGCCGCGCAGACGGTCCGGGCGTATCGGCGGACCGGGCTTTTCGGCCTCGAGCCGCTCGGCGAGGCCTGGCCAGCCGGAGCCGCGGCCTGCCACGTCGCCGTCGACCCTTCCGCACGTTTCATCGTGGTCAACTGTTGGGGCGACGGCAACGTGCTGATGTACGGGCTCGACGACGACGGCGGCATCACCTCGCGCTTTGCCGCACCGCCGGCGAAAGACCCGCACGCCGGCGTCGAAGGCGGCATCGACATCGCCACGGGCGGCCCCCGGGTGAGTCGCGCCCATGCAAGCCTCATGCTCGAGGACGGCCGGATCATGACCACCGACCTCGGCTTCGACCTCGTACGGGTGTGGAATTACTTCCCCGACACCGGCCTCCTCAAGGACCACGAAGTCGCGCTCCCGATGGGCAGCGGCCCGCGGCACTTAGTCCAGCACCCCTCCGTCGACGCAGTCTTCGTGGTGACCGAGTACTCCATCGAAGTGGTGGTGCTCCTGCCGGGCGCGGACGGCCGCTTTGCGCTCCACCGTCGCGGCCCTGCGACAGCCGGTGGAGCCGCCGACGGCGACGCCGCGGCGGAAATCGCCCTGGCCCCGGACCATCGCTTCGTCTACACGGGCATCCGCGGCTCCAACCGGATCTCGGTATTGGCCGTCGAAGGCAGCGGAACCCGGCTCCGGCCCGTGGCTGACGTGCCCAGCGGAGGTGACTGGCCCCGCCACCACCTGGTGCGTGACGGGTGGCTCCATGTGGCGCACGAGCGTTCCAACCAAGTCACAACCTTTGCACTGAACCCTGCCACGGGTATACCGGGGGATGTCCTCGAGCAGGTGGACGTGGGTTCCCCTACCGTTTTGGTCATCGCCCCCTGACGGGCCAAAACAGCGACGCTCGCTCACAAATGCGGCCAAAATCGGGAACGCTCGCTCACCAAGGTGAGCGAGCGTTCGAGGGAAAAGGCCCAAAGGTGAGCGAGCGCCGTGGGGAGGGCCAAAGAGGCGAGAACTCACGTCTCGATGCGTTGCCTATCCCCGCACAGCCTCGTCCACTGCCGCCAGCAGGGAGTTGAACCGCGGGTTCGCGTCAAGGTCATCGATCAGCACCGCGCGGCCGTGGTCGTCGGCCAGCGGTACTTGCCAATTGGGGTAGACCTCCGACGTCGTTCCCGGTTGGTTCTGCACACGCCGCTCCCCCACGGCATCCACCAACGCAACGCCGAGCAGGACCGATGGCGCGAGGGCCAGCAAGCGATGGAGCGCCTCAATGACCTGTTCCTCGCCAAGCACCTTTCCGTCGGCCGGCAGCAGGCCGCGTTCCCGCAGCAACCCCATCATCTTGTCCAGGCTGGCCTCGTGCTCGGCCCGTTCCTCGGCCACACTCCGTTCAAGCAAACCCAGTTGGCTGCGGAGTTCCACGTGATCGCCGGCGAGGTACCCCGCAGTCGGCGGGAGGTCGTGGGTGTTGACGCTGGCGAGGGCCTGCGTTCGGTAGCGTTCGGGCGGGAGCGGCGAGTCGCCGTCGTACTCGAACCAGAGGATCGAGGTGCCCAGGATGCCGCGGGCGGCAAGGTAGTCCCGCACCCACGGCTCAAAGACGCCCAGGTCTTCGCCGATGACCACGGCACCCGCGCGATGCGCTTCCAAAGCGAGGATGCCGATGAGGGCCTCGTGGTCGTAGCGGACATAGGCGCCGTCGCGGGCCGAGTTGCCGGCGGGCACCCACCACAAGCGGAACAGCCCCAAGATGTGGTCCACGCGGATTCCACCGGCATGGCGAAGGACGGTGGAGAGCATCGCGCGCAAGGGCGCGTAGCCCGCCTCTGCCAAACGGACCGGGTGCCACGGCGGCTGGTTCCAGTCCTGGCCCAGCTGGTTGTACATGTCCGGCGGTGCGCCCACGCTGACGCCCGGTGCGAAGCTGCTGCGCAGGGTCCAGGCGTCCGCGCTGCTCAAGTCCGCCCCGACGGCGAGATCGTGCACTACTCCCAACCGCATGCCGGATCGCTTCGCCGCGACCTGGGCCGACTCGAGTTGCTCATCGCAGATCCACTGAAGCCAGCGGTGGAAAACGATCCGGTCGGCCAAAGCCTGGCGCATCGACTCGACCTTGGGCGAACCGAGGGTGGCCGCGGGGTCCTGCCAGAAGGGGTCGTCCGGCGACCGGTCTTCACGGATCGCGCACCAAAGGGCGAAATCGTCCAGGCCGGGGCCGGACTCGCGGCAGAACTCCTCAAAGGCCCGTTGCCGGGCCGGAGAGAGCTTGACCGTGTGAAGGAGTTCCAAGGCAGCGAGCTTCGCGGCAAAGATCTGGTCCCGGTCCAGCCGTTCGGCGTCCTTGTTGAGCGCGTGGACGTGGTCCAACAGCCGGTCCACCGTGGCGCGCTTGCGAGGCTTGACATATGCCAATTCGGGAATGGACTCGACCCGGATGTAGAGGGGGTTGAAGAATCGCCTGGTGGAGGGAGAGTACGGCGATGCTTGAATGGGAGGCACCGGATCTGCGGCATGCAGTGGGTTCACCAGGACGTAGTCGGCCCCGCGCGCGCCGGCCAACGATGCCAAATCGGCAAGGTCCGCGAAATCCCCGATACCCCATGAGCGCTTCGAGCGTACCGAGTACAGTTGCGTGGCGAGTCCCCAGCCCCGTCGTTCCTCAAGCCCTGCCGCCGTCTGCAACGTGGCTGGAACCACGGCGAGCGCCGCGGTGGCCGTCACGCCGTCGGACTCGGCCGTGAGCGAATGCCAGCCGAGCGGCAAACCGGCCGGAACCTCAAACGTTGCACGGCCTGTGGGCACTCCATCAACGTCGCGCGGCGGCGCCCAGTCCTCCTGTTGAACGGCGGCAAGTTCCGTTCCGTCCTCGAGCGAGATCGTCAGGCGGGCCGGCGAACCGTCGCGGACGTGGACGTGGACAGCCGCCGTCGTTCCTTCTTGGACGACGACGGCGGGCGGCAGCATCCGCCGCCACGGCGCCACTTCCGCGTCCGCAAGGGCCGCTTCGATCTGCTCGTCGGAATGGGCGGCGACCCCCAGGGCACCAAGCACCTGGATCAACGTGGTGGGCGAAACGTCGTGCTGCAGCCCATCCCAGCCATGGAACGACGTCCCGACGCCGTGAGCATCCGCGAGCCGGTGGAGCAGGTCCTCGTCAATGGCGGGGTTGGTAGCGGGTGGAATCGCCGTGGTGTCGGTGGCCTGCTGGATGGGAGTGTTGGTCATGTCCGCCTCGTCTGCGATGTGATTCGTCCGAAGGTGCATACCGCCCCGCGTGCAACTCAAGCGAGGCAACTGGTTCCGATTATTGCAGGGCCGTGGGGGCCGTCCCACTTATTCCGACAGCATGACGCCCCCAACCCGAAACCCTCTCTCACATCATCTGAGCGAGCGTCGGTCGAAACACCCGCATACGTGAGCGAGCGTCCGTCGAAACACCCGCATACGTGAGCGGGCGTCCGAAGTCCCGAACCCTCGCTCACAAACAACCACCAAAATCCGAACCCTCGCTCACATACGTATGGGCGCGGCGTGGTACATGATTGAGCCATGGACGCCATCGACGCGCTCAATGAAACCGCCTTCTGGCTGGAACGGGAACTCGCGGACAGCTTCAAGGTCCAGGCATTCCGCCGGGCTGCGGGCGTCATCGCCGGTCTGAGCCACGAGGAACTGACTGCCCGGCTCAAGGATGGCCGCCTCAAGCGGACCAAGGGAATCGGCAGCCGGACCTTCGAGGTGATCAGCCAGGCCCTGGGCGGCGCTGTTCCCGACTACCTTGAGAACCTCCGCCGTCGCGGCGCCGAACCTTTGGTCAACGGTGGACACGAGCTGAACGCCGAGCTCCGGGGCGATCTGCATAGCCACAGCAACTGGTCGGACGGCGGCTCGCCGATTGAGGTTATGGCCGACGCGGCTCGTATACTCGGCCGGGAATATATTGCATTAACCGATCACTCCCCCAACCTCACTATCGCCAACGGGCTCAGCCCCGAGCGCTTGATGGAGCAGCTCACCGTTGTGGATGGAATCAACGAACGGTACGGGCAAGAGTCGGGCTTTCGGCTATTGGCCGGCATCGAAGTGGACATCCTTGAAGACGGAGAGCTGGACCAGTCCGCGGAACTGCTGAGCCAACTGGACGTTGTAGTGGCCAGTGTCCACTCGAAGCTCAGGTCGGACAAACGGCCCATGACCCGGCGGATGCTCACTGCCATCGAAAACCCGCACACGAACGTCCTCGGGCACTGCACCGGCCGCTTGGTGAAGGGATCGCGAGGAACGCGACCCCCATCGGAGTTCGACGCCGAAGAGGTGTTCGCCTCGTGCGCGGAACACAGGGTCGCCGTCGAGATCAATTCGCGGCCCGAACGCCAGGACCCGCCGGACGAATTGATTCAAATTGCCCTCGATGCCGGCTGCCTCTTCAGCATCGACAGTGACGCACATGCCCCCGGCCAGCTCGACTTCCTGCAGTACGGTGCGGAGCGGGCGGAAGCCAACGGGGTACCCGCCGATCGCATCATCACGACGTGGCCGTTGGATCGCCTTCTGCAGTGGCTCCAGCCCGGCTAGCGGCGCCGCGCCGCCCGGAACCGCAGGGCCGCAACCACCCACACGACGGCGAACAGCCCAATCAGCACCAGCCCGGCGTCACCGAGGTCTATTTCGCCCAGCCACGTGGTGACCGGATCGCTCAGTCCAAAGGCCGCATTGAGGAAACCGCCCAGTGTGATGACCGAGATGAAGAGCGCCGAAAAGGCCGAGATACCGGTGATAATGGCGTTGAATCCAAGCTTGCGCTGGGGATCGTGGATGGCGGATTTGTACATCCGCATCATGGCCACACCGTTGATGGAATCGCAAAGGGTCATCGCCGCGGTGAAGGCCAGCGGCAGCGCCAGGAGGGCAAGAACAGACACGCCCGCGAGCGACGCCGCCGTCGTGAGCACCAGCAGCCCGATGGTGGTGGCGGTGTCGAATCCAAGCCCGAACAAGAACCCGATCACGTAGATGTTCCGCGGACGCTGGACCTTGGATAGCGGCTTGGCCAAGAGCCGCGCCATGAACCCTTTGGTTTCGAGGTCGTCGACGGCGATCGCGCCGCCGGCCTGGGCGGCGCGGTACAGCTGAATCGTACGGAGGAACGCCGACCCGTTGAAGATACCCATGGCCAGCAGGAACATCCCGGACACGCCGCTGCCGATCAGCCCCAGCACGAGGTGTCCGGTGGTGCCGTCCTCCATGAGCTGGCCCACAAGGCTGGCGCCCCCAACCACCATCACACCGGCCAGGATCACCACGGAGCTGTGGCCCAGGCTGAAGGCAAAGCCGACACTCACGGGGTCCTTGCGCTGTGCCACGAACTTTCGGGTGGAATTGTCGATCGCCGCGATGTGGTCCCAGTCGTAACTGTGCTTGATACCGGCCACATAAGCCGTCAGCACGAGACCCAGCGCCAGCGGCTGCCCGCCACTGGCGCCACCCACCAACAGGAGTACGACGGCGGCAAGGTGCAGGAGGACGACGGAGCCGAACATGAACGCAAGGCGCGACTTCATCGGGAGATGCTCACGCCACCGGTACATCGAGGCGAG
Source organism: Arthrobacter sp. 01T428 (assembly GCF_056398685.1). NCBI lineage: Bacteria > Bacillati > Actinomycetota > Actinomycetes > Micrococcales > Micrococcaceae > Arthrobacter > Arthrobacter sp. 01T428. The sequence continues at coordinate 44,856 of NZ_JBFTPW010000022.1, forward strand.
TTCCGCAAGTGACGTCATCAGTACTTCCTGAGATTCAGCGGGGCCCTGCCGAACCAGCGTCCGCGCAGAAGGCCTGTACATGCACCGAGCAATCGATTCAGTTCCTCGGTGCTGTTCGAGAGGGACCGCAGGACCAGGCCCGTCGTGCCTGCAAGGGTTCGGCTCAACGACAAGCCCGAGTACGCCTCGTACCCCGCCGTCAGCCGGTGCAGTTCATCGGCGAGCGCCTGGTCAAGCCGCGGATCCACCACAACGAGCGAACCCAGGTGGCTGTACCCCTCCATGAAGCCCATTCCGGTCACATCCCCCAGGGGTGGCCGGATCAGGAGGTTGTCGAGCGCAAGCAGCACGGCGCCGTCGTCGCCCTCCACCTGGATCTCGTTCCGGAGCCGGAGTTCCCGGTACTTGAAGGAAGCGCCGTCCGGGGACCAGCCCGGAGTGATGACTTCCGCCATGATGAGGCTCGACGTCGGATGCACACTGATGTGCGTATCCTGCCGATAGCTGGCCTCCCGGTAGGCGATGAGCTGGTCGGGCGCCAACTCCAGTTCCGCCCCCTCCCCCAGCCGGATGGTCATCCGCTGCTCAGCAAACGATCCCGGAGTCCGATAGATCTTCGTGGCCGACTGAGTGGTCAAAAGCAGCGAAGCCCCAGCCTCGACCTCCACATCCACAACATAGAGATCCGCCCCCAAATACGCCCCGCCCGGATTGACCATGACATAACAAACCTGCCCGCTCTCATCCAAGTAATGCGGTCTCAAAACCCGCAAGGCACCCTGATGAAACTGCTGCACGGCCACGGACCGCTGACCACGAAGGGCGACCCGCAGGCTGAGCTCCCCGCGAGGCGAGCTTGCAGAAGAGGCGGCGAAGCCGGATTTGGGGGCCGCGGCGTGGTGGGCACCGCGATGGGCCCACTGCCGCGAGGGCCCCGACTCGAGCTTGCGAGAGTTGGGGGCGGCTGGGGACGGGCACGGCCCCAAATCCGGCGGAGCCGCCGGAGGTGACCCGTCCGCCGACGAGAGCTCAGCCGCCGTCGCCGTCGTGCTCATGACGCCAGGTCGAGCATCAGGACATCGTGCCGCATCCATGCGATGACCTTGTCCAGCCCTTCGTCGGTCTTCAGGTTGGTGAAGCAGAAGGGCTTGTCGCCGCGGAATTCCTTGGAGTCCCGTTCCATGACGGACAGGTCTGCGCCGACGAATGGGGCGAGGTCGGTCTTGTTGATGATGAACAGGTCCGACTTGATCATGCCTTGGCCGGCTTTGCGGGGGATTTTCTCGCCCTGGGCGACGTCGATGATGTAGATCGAGAAGTCCACGAGTTCGGGGCTGAACGTGGCGGAGAGGTTGTCGCCGCCGGATTCGACGAAGATGACCTGCAGGTCGGGGTGGCGTCTCTTGAGTTCCTCGATGGCCGCCGTGTTCATGGAGGTGTCTTCGCGGATGGCGGTGTGCGGGCAGCCGCCGGTTTCGACGCCGAAGATGCGGTCTTCGGGAAGGATGCCGTTGGCCGCGAGGATTTTGGCGTCTTCGATCGTGTAGATGTCGTTGGTGATGGCGGCCATGGAGATTTCCCGGCTCATGTGGCGGGTCAGGCGCTCAACGAGCTGCGTTTTGCCGGCACCTACCGGGCCGCCGATACCGATCTTGATGGGTTCAGACATGTGTCCTCCTATGGTTCTAGCTCATGAACATGCGTGCACGTTGCCATTCGTGCCGCATCTGCGAAATTTCCAGGCCGGGGCTGACGGCTCCGAAGTCGTCCCAGCCGAGGTGCCGGACATGTTCGACGGCGGCAGCGACGTCGTCGTGCGCTTTGCGCAGCAGCCGCTGCCCGGAGTTCTGGCCGAGAGGGATGGCGCGCACGGCGTTCTGGGTCAGCGAGGTGACCGCCGCGAAAAGGTACGCGGCCAGCGCTTCTTCGAACGGCACGCCCAGCGAGCGCGCGACGACGGCGAACGCCAGCGGCTGATGGCCGGCGGCCCCGCCGGTGGTCACCATAGCCCGATAAGCTTCCAGCTCGGCCGAGGGAAAGACTTCGCTCCCGATCTCGATCAGCCGCCCGCCCATTTTGGTACTCGCCTCCCGCAACTGCCGAGGCAAGAGCTGAGCACTCAAATGAGCATCCAACTCCCCCAAATCCACCCCTTCATAAAGGAACCGGATGGCCAGCCCATCGGAATAAGTCAACTGCTGCCCCACAAACGCAGACAGCCAAACCCCAAAACTCCCCTCATCAGCCACGACCCCACGGTCGATGTACGTCTCAAACCCCAAAGAATGAGCAAACGCCCCGGTAGGAAGAGCGGAGTCGCACAACTGCTGGAGGGCGAGCTGATAGGAGCTCACTGCTGCCCCCCGAAGGTGACGTGGACGGCGTAGGTGGGTGATAGGGGCCGCGGCGTGGCGGGCACCGCGGAGCGGGCACGGCCCCTATCACCCACCGGAGGCTTGCCTACCGGGTTAACCGCAGCCGAAGCAGGCTCAGTGCGTGTGTTCAGCATGGCGGAAAGGCACCGGCATTACGCGTTCCTGGCGGTCATAAGGCACGCCGACGTGTTTGAGGTAGTCCTCGACCGTGTGGTCGTACTGGCACACCATGACTTCGGCCCCGTATTCGGAGTCGCCGTCGAAGAACTGGGCCTGCAGGTGCCTGTTGCCGAGGGAGTGCGCCACTACGCCCATTTCGTAGATGCTGCGCGCGGCGATGACCAGGACGTCGCTCGGCAGCACGGAGACCACGATGAGGTTCGCCTCCTCGACGGCGAGGATGTCGCCGTCGCGCAGGTCCCCGGTTCCGGCGGGGAGGCGGATGCCGAGCTCCTTCCCGTGGTCCGTGGTGACGCGTTGGATGCGTTTGACCAGCTGGGCGCTCGGCAGCACGACCTTCTCCTTGTGGAGTTTGGCCAGCGCCGCGGCCTCGGCCTGCGGCAGTTCGTGCAGGTTGCCGAGGATCTTTTCGATGATCATGTGGTTCTCCTCCCGGCGATCTAGAAAAGGAAGTAGCGCTGGGCCATGGGCAGCACGTCGGAAGGCTCACAGGTGACGTCCTCGCCGTCGACCGTCACTTTGTAGGTTTCGGGGTCGACGGCGATATCGGGAGTTTCGCCGTTGAACTTGAGGTCCGCCTTGCGCAAGTTCCGGATACCGGAGACCGCCCGGATGACGCGTTCAAGGCCAAGCTCTTCCGGAACGCCGGCGTCGATGGCCGCCTTGGACAGGAAGGTAATGGACGACTGCTGCAGCGCTTTGCCGTGGGTGGCGAACATCGGGCGCATGGTACGTGGCTGCGGTGTGGGGATGGAGCCGTTGGAATCGCCCATGAGCGCGTAGGCGATCTGCCCGCCTTTGAGGACCAGTTCAGGCTTCACACCGAAGAAGGCCGGATTCCAGAGGACGAGGTCGGCGAACTTTCCCACTTCCACGGAGCCGATGGAGTCTGCCATTCCCTGCGCGATCGCGGGGTTGATGGTGTATTTGGAGATGTAGCGCTTGATCCGGAAGTTGTCGCTCTCCGCGCCCAAGCCGTTCGGAGCGCCGTGGCTTGCACCTGACGCATCCTTGAGGACGCCCCGCTGCCGCTTCATGGCGTCGGCCACTTGCCAGGTGCGGATGACCACTTCGCCCACGCGGCCCATGGCCTGGGAATCCGATGAGGTCATGGAGAAGATGCCCAAGTCCTGGAGCACGTCTTCGGCGGCGATGGTTTCGGCCCGGATGCGGGAATCAGCGAACGCCACGTCTTCCGGGATGTCCGGGTTGAGGTGGTGGCACACCATGAGCATGTCCAGGTGCTCTTCGATGGTGTTGCGCGTGTACGGGAGCGTGGGGTTGGTGGATGCCGGGAGCACGTTGGGCAATCCGGCGATCTTGATGATGTCCGGAGCGTGGCCGCCGCCGGCGCCTTCGGTGTGGAAGGTGTGGATCACTCGGCCGTCGATGGCCTTGATGGTGTCCTCCACGAATCCGCACTCGTTGAGGGTGTCCGTGTGGATGGCTACCTGTACGTCGTATTCGTCGGCTACGCGCAGCGACATGTCGATCGAAGATGTCGTGGCGCCCCAGTCCTCGTGGACTTTGAGGCCCACTGCTCCTGCGCGGATCTGTTCGGCGAGCGGCTCGATGGCGGACGCGTGGCCCTTGCCGAAGAGGCCTATATTGATCGGCAGTCCTTCCGCGGCTTGCAGCATCCGCGAAATGTGCCATTTGCCGGGCGTGATGGTGGTGGCCTTGGTACCTTCGGCTGGTCCCGTGCCACCGCCGACCATAGTGGTGATGCCGCTGCACAGGGCCGTGGGGACTTGGTCCGGGGAAATGTAGTGGATGTGGGTGTCGACGCCGCCTGCAGTGAGGATCTTGCCTTCCCCGGCGATCATCTCAGTACTGGCCCCGATCACGATGTCCACGCCGTCGGCGATCTGGGGGTTGCCGGCCTTGCCGATCTTGAAGATGTGGCCGTCTTTGAGCGCCACATCGGCCTTGTAGATTCCGGTGTAGTCGAGGACCACGACGTTCGAAATGACGGTGTCCGGGACGTCCTCATCCCGGGTCACTTGGCCGTTCTGCCCCATGCCGTCGCGGACCACTTTGCCTCCGCCGAACATGACCTCTTCGCCGTAGACCGTGTAGTCCTTCTCGATCTCAAGGAAAAGTTCGGTGTCCGCCAAGCGGATGGAGTCGCCCGTCGTCGGGCCGTAAAGGTCTGCGTACTGCTTGCGCGAAATTTCGAAGCTCACTGGGCTGTCCCTTCTGTGCTGGCACCGGGCCGGTCGGTGTAAGCGGCAGCGCCGCCGTCGTTCTTTCCGGCGTCGGCGTCAAGGGGACCGTTGACGGCGTTCCGCAGGCCGTAGACTTCGCGGCGTCCCGCAAGTGCAATGAGTTTGACGGTCTTGGAATCGCCGGGTTCGAAGCGCGCAGCCGTTCCGGCAGGGATGTCCAGCCGGCGGCCGAAAGCGGCTTCGCGGTCAAAATCGAGCGCGGGATTCGACTCGGCAAAGTGGTAATGCGAGCCCACCTGGACCGGGCGGTCGCCACGGTTGACGACGTCGACGGCGATTGCCTCGCGTCCGCTGTTGCAGGCGATGGGCTCTGCTTGGAGACGGTACTCACCGGGAATCATGTTGGCCTCCTAGCGGATCGGGTCGTGGACGGTGACGAGCTTGGTGCCGTCGGGGAAAGTGGCCTCGATCTGGACGTCATGGATCATCTCTGGCACGCCCTCCATCACGTCTTCACGGCGAAGCAAGGTGGTCCCGTAGCTCATGAGTTCTGCGACGGTTTTGCCGTCACGGGCGCCCTCGATCAGTTCGTAGCTGATGACGGCCACGGCTTCGGGAAAGTTGAGCTTCAAGCCACGGGATTGCCGACGGCGGGCGAGGTCGGCCGCGACCACGATCATGAGCTTTTCCTGCTCACGGGGCAAAAGATGCATCGGTTCTCCTTAAAAGTTCTGTGCTGCAGAAGCGGACATCAGATCACTCGAGGCTCAGATAAGCCGAGGACGTCGGGGCAGCTACTACGGTTATAACGCCAAACATCAGACATATCCAGTTGGACCATTCACCGCCCCTCCCGAACGAATTGTGACCAGCCTAAAGCCTTTAAGTTTCCGCCGGATTTCCGTGATCCCGCGGCATCAAGCCTTCTTGGCGCGGTGCTTCCTGACCTGCCAGACAAGCACAATCGCCACCACAATTACTGCCACCACGGCCGCTGCCCCCCGGCCCACCACACGGGCCACTTCTTCGTACGAATTTCCGGCCACAAAGCCGAGCGTCACGAACAAGGACCCCCAGATAATGCCGCCGCTGAAATTCCAGAACGCGAAGCGCCGGTAGGGCATGCGGCTGAGTCCGGCGAGCGCAGGCATCACGGCACGGAAGAAGGCGGTAAACCTGCCCAGGAGCACCGCGACGCCGCCTTTGTCCTTGAGGAAGTCTTCGGCCCTCTGCAATTGGGCGCGTCTCTTGTCCAGGATTTTCAAGGCCATCACCCGCGGACCGAAGTGTTTGCCTATTTCGTAACCCACGGTGTCCCCCGTGATCGCGGCCGTGACCACAATGGCGATCATGGCCCACAATTCGAAGAGCCCGCGGCTCGAAATCACCCCGCCGACCACTGCCGCCGTTTCACCGGGGATCACAAAGCCCACAAAAATTGCATCCTCAGCGAACACGAGGGCGAAAACGATGCACGCGATCACAAGCGGGCTGGTATTCAGGAGTCCGTCCAAAAGCGCTTGCATGAAGAACAGTCTGGCAGTTGGAGGCCCACTTGGGCAGGAGGCGTTAGATCCGGCTGCCATTGCTCGTTTCGTGTGGCCCCGTCAAGAATGGTGAGTGTGAACGACAGCTTCGCTGATGTGACTTCCCGAGTGTGGCACGCAATCGGCGCCGATGATGCGGATTGGCCGGCCACTCAGCTAACGACAACAGGGCCCCGGGCCGTTCTCCCGGCCGTTTTCGACGTGACAGGACTGGCGACGGGGGCGGTTGTGGTCGCGACAGTGGCCGCTGAGCAGTTCCTCGCAGCCCGCCGCCAGTCAGGGCCGCGAGCGGTGACGGTAGACAGCCGGGAGTCCTGCGCCGCGTTCGCCTCCGAGCGGCTGTTCACCCCGATCGGCTGGACCCGGCCGCCACTGTGGGACCCCATCGCCGGGAACTATCGCACGGGGGACGCGTGGATCAGGCTGCACACCAACTACGCCAGCCACCGCGCCGCCGTCGAGCGGGTGCTTGGCGCCCATGACCGCGAAACAGTTCAGGCCGCAGTGGCTGGGTTGCCCGCCGAAGAATTGGAGACGGCCATCGTGGAGGCGGGCGGATGCGCCGCCGTCATGCGCAACCGCGGGCAATGGCTCGCCTCGGCTCCGGGGATGGCGACGGCGGACACGCCGCCGCTGACCGTCGTCGAACGCCGTTCAACCGGCGCCGGCCCACCGGACACTGTCGGCGAAATGCCCTTCCACGGGGTGCGTGTGCTCGACCTGACGCGGGTGATCGCAGGACCCGTGTGCACCAAGTTCCTCGCCGGTTATGGTGCCGACGTGCTGCGGATCGATCCGCCGGGCTTTGAAGAGGTGCCGTCGCTGCTGCCTGAGACGACGCTGGGCAAACGAACCGCCGCTTTGGATCTCGCTGCCCCGACCGACCGCGCGATATTCGAGGAACTGCTCGCGGCCGCCGATGTGCTCGTGTCGGGACTGCGGCCCGACGCCCTGAAACGCCTGGGCTACGACGACGGGTCCCTGATCGCCATGAACCCCGGCCTGATCATCGCCAGCTTGGACGCCTACGGCTTGGATGGTCCCTGGCGCAATCGGCGCGGGTTCGACAGCCTGGTCCAGATGAGCTGCGGAATCGCCGACGCCGGAGCCACCGCCAGGGGCCAAGCGGAGCCCACCCCGCTTCCCGTCCAGGCCCTCGACCACGCGACCGGCTGGCTATTGGCCGCGGCCGTCGCCCGTGCCCTGACCCGGCGCCTTAGCCACTCGGTGACGGCCCGCATCCAGGGCTCACTCATCGGTACGGCCAATTTGCTGTACTCGCTGACCCCGCCGACTGATCACCTGTCCGTAGCTGCACCGAATGACTTCACCTTGGTGGAAACCAGCACCGACTGGGGACCGGCGCGACGCGTGCCACTTCCGGGGCGAATCGACGGCGTCGCCGCGCATTGGTCGCAGCAAGCCGGACCGCTCGGCCGTCACCCGGCCGCGTGGGCCACGCCGTAGTTTCGCCTGGCACAAGTAAACCCCCGGAACCGTGCGGTTCCGGGGGGTTTTGGGTGGGCCCTGTGGGGATCGAACCCACGACCCACGGATTAAAAGTCCGATGCTCTACCAACTGAGCTAAAGGCCCCTGCCGACTGTAGAAACAGCCATAAATACTGTACCTCAAGCTCAAGGCCGTTTTGACACGCTCGGCCCCCGAGCGGTCCTGACCTTTTTTGAGCCAACCCCGACGACGACACGCGGCAACTACGGCGTGTCGCGGCACCGGCGGAATCAAACAAGGTCAGGAAGGAACGCCCCGCGCCCGAGGGCCACCACAACAAGCCCAGTCAAGAGTGCACGAGCGAAAACACAGGAGTAGCGTTGGGGCATGAGCGAACAATCGGGACCTCCTGTGTACGGCGGAGCAAACAGGCATCACAAGCCGAAACCCTTCGCGCCGGTTGACTTCGAGCCGTTTGCCGGCGGAGCGGACCCTGCGCGTGTGTCCGAAGCCGCTCACCTTGCCGCCCAGGCGCTCGTGCGGCGAGGTCGGGACAGCGATGACCCCAAGATCACCAGGCGCCTCGTGAAGCTCGCTGACGAGCAAGGCCTGGAGGCCATCGCCGAAATGTGGGCAGAGAGCCCCGCCCGGTCTTTGCCCGGCGCATTGTGGCGGCTTTATGCATTGCGCGCGGCCACCATGCAGAACTCCGAGCGCATTTCCGTGTACTTCAAGGCCGGCCGGGACACCGCCCAGGTTTCCCATGTTGTGGCGGGGGCAGCCGAGCCGCCGGGGGCGGACGAAATGAAACAGATGGCGGATGCCATCCTTTCGGGAGCGTTCGACGGCGATTTCGACGTCGCGCTGGAACGCTCAGCCGCGTTTTGCCGCGTCGTCGCGTTGGGCCAAGCCACCCTGGCGGACAGTGCAGAGCATTCCAACGAAGGCCACGCAAGCAAGCTGACCCGGAACTCCCACCAGCTCGTGAAGACCGCGGAAGATCTCGAGCACGCGGCCAATGCTTGGCGCCTGGGCGAGCTGGACTGACGTGAAATATAAGGGTGCGGGACCGTCACAACCACCCCTGCCGCCAGCTGTCAAGATTGACTTAGCTCGGATGACGTAGAAAACTGAAACTGGTGTCGAACCGCGAAACCCCCGGGCTTCAACTTATAGCCGCTTCGAGCGGCCTACCGCCGAGAGGCGTATCCGGTTCGGCACCATTTTTATGCCCTTCGGCGAAGACGCCGCCCCACCCCTATCCCTCCCGCCTACCGGAAGCCAAATGAAGCTGCGTCTCTTCCCCCAAGAACCCGCCGGGTTGCAATTGTTGTCGCAAATGGCCCGCCAGATTCTTGAGGCAACCGGGACGCTTTCTGAGATCTTCGGAGCTCCTGTCGCGGAGCACGAACGGCTTGTGGAGGAGATGCACGAACACGAGGCGAAATCCACGGATCTGCATTTCGCCCTCTTGACCCACATGCGCACGAGCTTCGTGAACCCGCTCCCCCGCGAGGACATGTACGCCCTCTCCCGCTTCCTCAACGAGGCGATGGAAAAGCTGGATGCCGCGGGCGAGCTCGTGGCCCTCTACAAACTGGATCGGGTGCCCAAGCGCGCGGCGGACCAACTGGAGATCATCAGCCGCCAGGCGGAGCTCACGGTTGATGCCATGCGCCAGCTGGACGATCTGGACGAACTCGAGGATTACTGGATCGAGGTGCTGCGGCTGGCCAAGCGTGCGGAACGCAGCCACCGGACCTGGGTGGCCGAGATGCTCCGCGACATGAAGTCCACCCAGTTTTCGCGGAACCGTGACGTGGCCAATCAACTGGTTGACGTCACCAAGGACATGCGGCGCGTCGCCACCCAGGTAGGCAGCATCATCGTCAAGGAAGCATGAGGTGGCAGTCGCGTTCTTCGCCCTTGTGGTGGTGCTGGCGGCTGGCTTCGCATTCCTGAATGGCTTCCGCGACGTCTCCACCGCCGTCGCGCTCTCCGTGCGGACCCGCGCCCTCACTCCGTCAGTCGCCGTTGTGTTGGCAGCGGTCTTCAATTTTGCCGGCGTGCTCCTCAGCGGCTGTTTCGCGCTGGTTTTCAGCCAGTCCTGGGTGGTTCTCCCCTCGGGAATGAACGGGCTGACCATGCTCGCCGCGGGGCTGTGCAGTGCCATCCTTTGGGGAATCTACGCTTGGTGGCGCGGTGTGCCGCTCTCGTCGACCCATGCCTTGGTAGGAGGCCTCGTGGGCGCCGGAGCCGCAAGCGCAGTGATGGGAGGCAGCTCCGTCAACGGGGTAGACGGTATTTTGCTGGCGCAAGTGGTCCTGCCGTTGCTGCTGTCCCCCGTGATTGCTTTCCTTGGTGCCTATCTTCTCGTGTGGCCTGTCACATGGGCCGCCCGCTACACCCAGCCCGATGTCGTGCATGGCCGCTTCCGCCACGCACAGTCCGTCTCGGCCGCTGCGGTCGCGCTCGGCCACGGACTGCAGGACGGGCAACGAACCGTAGCGGTGATCCTGTTGGGCGCCGTGGCTGCCGGAGTGTCCGACTCCAGCGACCTCCCGTTGTGGGTCATCCTGCTGACGGCCGTCATGCTCACGGCGGGAACGCTGTGTGGTGGTTGGCGCATCTCGTACACCTTGGGTTACAAGCTGACGCGGGTAGACCCGATGCGGGGATTCATCGCCCAGAGCCTGACCTCACTGATGTTATTCATCGGTGCCATCGGCCTCCATTTGCCGCTTTCCACCACGCACACTGTGACGTCGGCAGTGCTTGGTGCGGGAACCAACCAGAACTTTTCCGTCACCAACCGCCGGATGGTGCTGCGGATCCTGGGGTTCTGGGTCGCGACGCCGATCGTTACCGCCGCCGTGGCGTTCGTCCTCGGACTGGCGCTCTCACCGCTTTCGCACTGAGTCCGGCGAGCCGCGCCAGACACGAAAAAGCCCGACGGCGGTAGTCACCTGGATAGGTGACGGTCGCCGTCGGGCTTTTCGCGTGGTTCCCAGGGAGCCGCTGGGGCCTATCCGAACCGGCCGGAGACGTAGTCTTCCGTGGCCTTCTGGGACGGGTTGTTGAAGATGGTGGTGGTGTCCGCGAACTCGATGAGCTTGCCCGGCTTGCCGGTGCCGGCGATGTTGAAGAACGCGGTCTTGTCGGAAACGCGTGCAGCCTGCTGCATGTTGTGGGTCACGATCACCACGGTGTACTCGTCCTTGAGCTCGTTGATGAGGTCTTCGACGGCCAAGGTGGAGATGGGGTCAAGCGCAGAGCAGGGCTCGTCCATGAGGATGACCTGCGGTTCCACGGCGATGGCACGGGCAATGCAGAGCCGCTGCTGCTGGCCGCCGGAGAGTCCGGAGCCGGGCTTCTCGAGGCGGTCCTTGACCTCGTTCCACAGGTTGGCGCCGCGCAGGGACTTCTCCACGAGTGCGTCGGCCGCGCCCTTGCTGATCCTCTTGTTGTTGAGCTTCACGCCGGCCAGCACGTTGTCGCGGATGGACATCGTGGGGAACGGGTTGGGCCGCTGGAAGACCATGCCAACCTGGGTGCGGACCGTCACGGGGTCCACGCCGGGGCCGTAGAGATTGTCGCCGTCGAGCAGGACTTCGCCCTCAACGCGGGCACCGGGAAGCACTTCGTGCATGCGGTTCAGGGTGCGCAGGAAGGTGGACTTGCCACAACCGGACGGGCCGATGAATGCCGTGACCGATTTGGCTTCAATGTTGATGTTGACGCCCTCAACGGCCAGGAAGCTGCCGTAGTAGACGTTCAGATCCTTGACGTCGATCCGCTTAGACATGGTGTTCCTTCGGTGCTGTGGTTGGAAGTTTGCGTGTGGCCTGGCGGCTCAACGGCCGGCCTTGGGGGCGAAGATCCGGGCGATCAGCCTGGCGCCGAGGTTCAGGAGCATCACCAGGATGATCAGGACCAGCGCGGCACCCCATGCCCGCTGGCTCGACGGGTCCGGGTTGGACGGCGAGGTCGGGTTCAGGATCTGCGTGTAGATGAACGTAGGCAGGGAGGCCATCCAGCCGCCGAACACGTTGTTGTTGATCGTTGTGGCGAAACCTGCGGTGACCAGGATCGGAGCCGTCTCGCCAATCACCCGGGCGATCGCCAAGGTGACGCCAGACGCGATGCCGGAAATCGCCGTCGGGATGACCACCTTGAGGATGGTGCGCCACTTGCGGACACCCAGCGCGTACGCCGCCTCACGGAGCTCGTTCGGGACGATCTTGAGCATTTCCTCGCTCGAGCGGACCACCACCGGGATCATCAGGACCGAAAGCGCGACGGCGGCAACCGCACCGGTCTTGGTGCCGGGGCCCACCACGGCGAAGAAGAAGGCTGCGGAAAAGAGACCTGCGACGATCGACGGGATGCCGGTCATAACGTCGACGAAGAAGGTGATGGCACGGGCGAGGGCCCGGTCGTTGCCGTATTCCACCAGGTAGATTGCGGTCAGCAGGCCCACAGGAACCGAGATGACCGTTGCAAGCAGGGTGATCTGCACGGTGCCCAGAAGCGCATGATAGATGCCGCCGAGGACCTTCGTGCCTTCATCGACGCTCTTGTTGTCGAGGGAACCGGTGACGCCGTTCATGGAAGTCGTCAGGAAGCCTGGGGTGATGATGCCCGGGATGCCGTTCACGAGGACGGTCCAGATCACCGAAATCAGGGGCAGCAGCGCCACAAGGAACGAGCCGACGATCAGGCAGGTGGCAAGCTTGTCGCTCGCCTTGCGGCCGCCTTCGACAACTGCGCTCCAGCCGACCAGGCCGATCGCGAACAGGATCGCGGACACGAGGCCCCAGCCGAAGGCGTTGAAGCCGATCAACGCAAGGATCGCTGCGCCGAGCACCAGGGCGACGGCCAGGACGACGTAGGGTGCGAAAGCCGGCAACTGGCCCTTGGTCAGTGCGGAGCGTTTGCGCGCCACGGGGGCTGTGACAGTCATTAGTTGGCTCCCGAGAATTCTTTGTGCCTGGAGATGATCCAGCGTGCAATCATGTTGACACCCAGGGTGATGACGAACAATACCAAGCCCGCCGCGATCAACGTGCTGACCTTGAGCCCGCTGGCTTCAGGGAAGTTCAAGGCGATTTCAGCGGCGATGGTCTGGTTTCCGGTCTGGATCAGGCTTGCGGTCAGGACGCCGGAGGACAGGACCAGGGCGACGGCCATGGTCTCGCCAAGCGCGCGGCCCAGGCCCAGCATGATGGCGCTCACGATACCGGGGCGGCCGAACGGCAAGACAGCCATCTTGATCATTTCCCATCGGGTCGCGCCGAGGGCCAGTGCGGCTTCCTCGTGGAGCTTCGGGGTCTGCAGGAAGATTTCACGCGAGAGTGAAGTGATGATCGGCAAAACCATGACGGAGAGGACGATACTCGCGGTCAGGATGGTCTTGCCGGTAGCGGAGGCCGGGCCTTGGAAAATCGGCAACCAGCCCATGTTGCTGGCCAGCCAGCCGTAGGCGGGCGAAATCTGGGGGGCAAGGAACGCCGCGCCCCATGCGCCGTAGACCACGGAGGGAATGGCCGCGAGGAGGTCCACCACGTAGCCGAGACCCGAGGCAAGCCTGCGGGGAGCGTAGTGGGAGATGAACAGCGCGACGCCGATGGCTACCGGAGTAGCGATCACCAGCGCGATGACGGCGGCAATCAGGGTCCCGACGACGATCGGCCCGATGTAGGCGAAGAAGCCGTGGCCGCCTTGGATGTCCGCGGGTGGAGCCACAAGGGCCGGAATGGCCTGGATGACAAGGAAAAGTGCGACGCCGAAGAGAACCGCGAGGATCAGGCATCCCGCGGCCAGGGTGGCTCCGGAGAAGACCTTGTCCCCGGCGCGTCCGGCACCTTGGGAAGTGGTCAAGGAGTTGGTGGTCACTTCACGATCCTTCAGATTCACTCAAAAATGGCCAAGTTCCCCGCCCCGTCCGGTGATGTTTCACCAGCGCGGGACGGGGAACGTTGATATTCAAGGGTAGTGGCGCCGCGGTCCGCGGCACCACTACTTCATTGTGGTCCTTAGGCCTTGGCCTTGATGGAGTCAACAGCGGCCTTTGCCTTGTCCTGCAGCGCCTTGGAGAGCGGAGCGGACTTGGCGGAGCCGGCAGCGGCCTGCTGGCCGGCGTCGGAGACTACGTAGCTCTCGAATGCCTTGACCAGGTCAGCGGTTTCCTTCTTGTCGTAGGTGGTGCAGACGACGTGGTAGGAAACCAGCACTACCGGGTAGGCGGAGGAATCCGTGGTGGTGCGGTCAAGCTTGATGGAAAGGTCTCCGGTCGGGCGGCCTGCAACGGGCTTGCCCAGTTCAACAGCCTTGGCGGCAGCGGCCGGGGAGATCTTGACGAAGTCCGAGCCAACCTTGATCTGTGCGGTGCCGAGCTTGCCGGAGACTGCGGAATCGTCAGCGTAGGTCACGGCGCCCGGGGTGTCGGTGACGGTCTTGACGACGCCGGAGGTGCCCTTGGCGTTCTCGCCCTTCAGGGACGCGGGCCACAGGCCGGCAGCCTTGTCGGTCCAGACCGAGGGAGCAGCGGATGCCAGGTAGTCCGTGAAGTTCTGGGTGGTGCCGGAGTCGTCAGAGCGGTTGACCGGGGTGACCTTGAGGTCCGGAAGGGTGACTCCGGCGTTCAGGGCGGCGATTGCCGGGTCGTTCCAGTTGGTGATCTGGCCGCGGAAGATCTTCGCAACGGTGTCGGCGTCGAGCTTCAAGTCCTTGACGTTCGGGATGTTGAAGGCAACGGCGATCGGGGAGATGTACACCGGGATGTTGATGGCGCCGTCGGTGCCGCACTTGGTCTTGGAGGTGGCCAGTTCAGCGTCGCTCAGGTAGGCGTCGGAGCCTGCGAACTGCGCGGAGCCGTCAAGGATGGCCTTGCGGCCTGCGCCCGAGCCGTCCGGGGAGTACTGGACCGTGGCACCCGGGTTCGCGGAAGCGAAGTTGGTCTTCCAAGCGTCCATTGCGGCGCCCTGCGCCGAAGAGCCGATGCCGGTCAGGGTGCCGGTGACCTTGACGCCTGCGGCGCTCTGGGTGGCTGCCGGGGCGCCGGTTGCGTTGTCTGAACCACAAGCGGTCAGCGCAAGGGCGCCGACTGCGAGGACCGCGATTGCCGCGTTGCGGCCGAAGCGAGTTGCCTTCACTGGGATGTACCCCTTCCAGGGATTCTCTGATGCGTACCGAGGGAGAAAGTCGGCATACGAAAGATTTGCGTACGTGTTTGTACCTTTATTGACGGTAGGAGTCGCAGGTAAAGGGATCGGCGGTCCAAAGTGAACGGGAGGTGAACGGCTGTGGACCATTGGCTTACATGTGCAGCGTCACCCTTGCGCTTGGCGAGTCATAAGGGATTAAGTGACGCCCCTCACTTTGCGGTTCCTTCGGCGAGCCTCATTTACTAGGCAGCTCCTGAATAGACTTGAGCCATGACCGCCCCCCAAGGACTTTCAGCGAGCAAGAAATTCCTGCGGGCGCGGCTGCGAACTGGCTTCGTCCGCAGCCGGAACTCCTTGGTCCCGGCCGTCCAGATGACCGTGTGCGCCGTGGGCGCCTACGCGTTCGCTGAATACATCCTTGGGCACTCAGGACCCCTTTTCGCCGCGACTTCGTCGCTGATCGCGCTCGGCTTCTCGCGGGATCCGCGGCTTCGCCGGGTCGTGGAGGTCGGGCTTGGCTGCACCCTCGGGATCGTCATCGGCGATCTTCTGCTCCACTGGCTGGGTTCGGGAATCTGGCAAGCCGCCGTCGTGCTCCTTTTCTCCATCCTCCTGGCCCGGTTCCTGGACAGTGGCACCATCTTCACCACCCAACTGGGCCTGCAATCGCTTCTCGTGGTCTTGCTGCCCGCGCCGGCCGGGGGGCCGTTCACCCGAAGCATCGACGCCGTTGTGGGCGGGGTTTTCGCGCTGCTGGTTACCATGCTGGTCCCGAAGGACCCGCGCAGGGAGCCGCGCCAGGACGTCCGCAAACTCCTGCACGAACTCTCGGAGGTCCTCCGTGAATGTGCCGACGCATTGATCAACAGCGACTCCACCCAGGCCTGGCATGCCCTCATCCGGGGGCGGAATTGCCAGCCGCTCGTGGACCGGATGCGCCAATCCCTCAAGGCATCCGGTGAAGTGGCCACGCTCGCCCCGGCGTACCGGCGGCACCGCGACGAGCTCACCATGCTGGAGGAGTCGTTGGATTCCATCGACCTCGCCCTCCGCAACAGCCGGGTGTTCGCGCGGCGGCTCACGAGCGCCATCAACCATGCAGCATTGACCGACGAGGCGACGGACAGCATTTCGGAGGTCCTCCAGGACACGTCCGCCGCCGTCGAGGAACTGTCGCTCGGCCTCGCGGAAGTGCACGACGGCGCCCGCCGGGCCCACCTGCGCGGCGCACGGCAGGACTTGGCCGACATTGCCACCCGGCTGCACCCCAAAATGCTTCACGTCCAGAAGCTCGAGGGCGAAACAGTGGTGATGCTGTTCCGCCCGCTCATGGTGGACCTGCTCGAAGCCGCGGGCATGGACCCCCGGGAAGCCCGGGACGTGCTTCCTCCCTTGCAGTGAGGCGCGCTTGACTGTCCTACCCCTCCACTAGCCTTGTACGCATGGCTTCCAAGACCTCACGCACCTCCAAGACACCCGCGTACAAATGTGCCGAATGCGGGTGGACCACTGTCAAGTGGGTGGGGCGCTGCGGTGAGTGCCAGGCGTGGGGCACTGTGGAGGAAACGGGCGCCACGGTAGCGCGTACGACGGCGGCCACAACGGTTTTGGAGCCGGCTCGCCGGATTGCCGAGGTAGACGGCACCACGGCCGCATTCCTGCCCACCGGAGTCGACGAACTGGACCGCGTCCTGGGCGGAGGGCTGGTTCCCGGCGCGGTGATCCTTCTTGCCGGGGAACCCGGCGTCGGGAAATCCACCCTCCTGCTCGATGTCGCGGCGAAGTTCGCCCGCACCGGCCAGGACGTCCTGTACGTCACGGGTGAGGAATCGGCGGCCCAGGTCAAGCTCCGCGCGGAACGGATCGACGCGGTCGCTCATAGCCTCTATCTCTCGGCGGAAACGGACCTCGGGCAGGCCCTGGGGCAAGTGGAGAAGCTCGAGCCGAAACTGCTGATTGTGGACTCGGTACAGACCCTCAGCAGCGCCGACGTCGAAGGTAGCGCGGGCGGAGTCTCTCAGGTCCGGGAAGTCGCAGCGTCCATTATCGCCGCCGCGAAGCGCCGCAACATGACAACCCTGCTGGTAGGCCATGTGACGAAGGACGGCTCCATTGCCGGTCCGCGCCTCCTGGAGCACTTGGTGGATGTCGTGTGCCAGTTCGAAGGCGAGCGCCATTCCCGCTTGCGCTTGTTGCGCGCGGTCAAGAACCGCTACGGAGCCACGGACGACGTCGGCTGTTTCGACCTGAACGAAGCCGGCATCGAAGGCCTCGCCGATCCCAGCGGGCTTTTTGTATCGCGGACACGCGAGCCGGTGTCCGGCACCTGCATCACCGTGACCATGGAAGGCCGGCGCCCGCTGTTGGCCGAAGTGCAGTCGCTCCTGGCCGAAAGCGCCAGCTCACAGCCGCGCAGGGCCACGAGCGGCCTGGACAGCTCGCGCGTCGCCATGCTCCTGGCTGTCCTTCAACAACGGGCCGGTTGCATCCTGCACAAGGACGACTCCTACGTGGCCACAGTCGGAGGAGTGAAATTGAGCGAACCGGCCACCGACCTTGCGGTAGCGCTTGCCGTGGCCTCGGCGAAGGCGCGGAAGGCACTGCCTCAGCGGCTCATTGCCTTCGGCGAGGTTGGCCTGGCCGGCGAGGTCCGTCCGGTTCCAGGGATCAACCAGCGCATCCACGAGGCGCAGCGGCTTGGGTTCACCCACGCGGTGGTGCCCGCGAGTCCCAACGGACCGGGGCCCATCCCGGAGGGTTTCTCGGTCCGCGAAGTGGCACACCTGGCCGAGGCCTTGGAACTGCTGATCACCTAGCGGCTGGCTTGGTCTCGGAGTGTCGGGCGCATGGCTTGGCCGCGCCCACCGGAAGATTGTCTCCATGACCAAAAGAAATGTGCTCATTGGGGGACGCCTCTTCTTTGCCCTCCTGACCCTTGCAGCGGTCGGGACGCAGCTCACGGTCCACATCGGCCTGGGCTTTGATCCGTGGAACTTCTTTAGCTACTTCACCAACCTGTCCAACATCTTCGCGTCGTTGGTGCTGTTGATCAGCGGCTACCGCGTGCTGGCTGGCAAGCGGCCAAGCGAACTCGACGACGCCACCCGGGGCACTGCCACGATCGCCATGGCTGTCGTGGGACTCGTCTTCGGCGCGCTCCTCGCAGGACAGGACCTCGGCTCCCTGCTGCCCTGGGTCAACTTCGTAGTCCACTACCTCATGCCGGTTGTCATGGTGGCCGACTGGCTGTTCCAGCCTCCGCGCTCCAGGCTGACCGTCAAGCACCTCTGGTACTGGCTGCTCTACCCGGTTGCATACCTCGTCTACAGCCTGGTCCGCGGCTCATTCGTCAACTGGTATGCCTATTGGTTCATCGACCCCGTGCGCGCCGGCGGTTGGGGCGGAGTGGCGGTCTTCGCCGTCGCGATCTCCATAGGATTCCTCGTGGTGAGCCTCGCCATGCTGGGGCTGGGAAACAAGCTCGAACGCCAAGTAAGCTACTGAACTATTTCGCGGGGTTGTGCGTGCCGATCGGGACCAGCGTGAGCTTCGGGTGGTTCTTCTCGACGCGGCGGAGAGCCCAGACATCGTTGAACAACGCGAGGTATTCGCCGTCGGACCTCAACAGCACCTCAGCGCCCGGGACGTTGGCAAGCGCCGGCATGGCCTCCGCCGTCGAGATCCTCGCCATTGAGTACGGGAGGCGCTCCAAGCGCATCGGGGCGTTGAAGTCGTGGGCCATGCGGTCTTCAACCACTTCGAACTGCATGGGACCCACAGCGGCGAGCACGGGTGCCTGGTCGCCTCGGACGTCGGAACGGAGCACCTGGATGACGCCTTCATGCTCAAGCTGTTCGATGCCGCGGCGGAACTGCTTGAAGCGGCTGGGGTCCTGGGACCTGGCCACCTGGAAATGCTCGGGGGCGAAGAGCGGAATGGCGGGGAATTCCACGGGTTCTTCCAGGAACAGGCTGTCTCCAACGCGGAGTGAGGACGCGTTCACCAAGCCGACAACGTCCCCGGGGTAGGCCTCGTCGATGACTTCGCGTTCGCGCCCGAACACCTGCTGGGCGTACTTGGTGGCGAAGGACTTCCCGGTGCGGGTCTGCGTGACCACCATGCCGCGCTCAAAGACGCCGGAGCACACCCGGATGAAGGCAACGTGGTCGCGGTGGGCCTTGTTCATGCCGGCCTGGACCTTGAAGACAAACCCGGCAAAGGGAGCGTCAACGGAACGGGGCTCGCCGTCAACGTCGGGGCGGGGTGCTGCCGGGGGCGCGAAATCCACCAGGGCATCCAGGATCTCCTTGACCCCGAAGTTCAAGGCCGCCGAGCTGAAGAGGATGGGCGTTGCCGTTCCGGCGTGGAAGCTCTCCACGTTGAACTCGAGGTTTGATTCGATCACGAGTCCGGCTTCGTCGACGGCGTCGCTCCAGTTGTCGCCCTGGGTCTCGGCTGCTTCTTCCGGGGTGAAGTACTCGGTGATGGCGATGTTGGCGCCGGCGTTGTTGCGAGCGAACCGTGCGAAGCGGTCATTCCGCAGGTCCCAGACTCCACGGAAGTCGCCGGAAATGCCCACGGCCCAGGTCAAGGGCATGGGCTGGAGTCCGGTGCGTTCCGTGATCTCGTCCATCAGGGCGAGCGCGTCGAGGCCCGGGCGGTCCCATTTGTTGATGACCGTGATGATCGGCAGGTTGCGCTGCTTGCAGACCTCGAAGAGCTTCATGGTCTGTGTTTCCAGGCCCTTGGCGGCGTCCACCAGCATCACTGCGCAGTCGACGGCGGCCAGTACGCGGTAGGTGTCCTCGGAGAAGTCGGCGTGGCCCGGGGTGTCCAGCAGGTTGATCACGGTGTCCCGGTAGGAGAACTGCAACGCCGCGGAGCTGATGGAAATACCGCGGTCCTTTTCCATCTGCATCCAGTCGGAAACAGTTTCCTTGCGGTTGGCCTTGCCGCTCGACGCACCGGCGGTGCCGATGACCTTGGCATGCAGGGCGAGGGCTTCCGTGAGCGTGGACTTGCCGGCGTCAGGGTGCGAGATGACCGCGAAAGTCCGACGCCGGGAGGCCTCATGGTGAATTTCCTGGACTCGGGCGGGGCTCAGGACTTCTTGGGACACGGTGCTACTTTCGCTGCGATCTGGGCGTTGCCCGCACTGGAACGACGGGCCGAACGTGGAATGGAGGCTGGATACGGGCCCCGCGTGGGCCGGGGCCAACTCAGGGAGTGGCACGATTTGCGCGCCAGCCAAGATACCAAGTTTATCGCAGCCCGGGACCACGCCGGAGGCAGCGTCCCAACCCAGCGCTTAACAGGATCGAAACGAGGTGCACAAACCTCCGAAATCACCGGCCGATAGTTTGGAGCAATGGCGGACACCTCCGGCCCGCGTTGGAGCCGTCCGCCCGGAAAAACTGAGCAGCCGACGATGGCATGAAAGGAACAGGGCATCAATGAAACCAGGGAATGGCTTGTTCTACGATCCCCTCGGCCCCTCCCCCGCGGCGAACTCCACAGGGTTCACGCCGGTGAACTCCACAGGATTCACGGAATCGAACTCCGCCGCGGCCAGGAGCTGGCCCCAGCAAGGACACCGCCCGGACGCGAGCACGGGCGGTACCCACTCTCCAGCGAGGCAAACGCATCCGGACACCGGAAGGGCGGCGGCCAGGGAAGCCGCGCTGCAGAGTGTGCGGCGCGACCTTGAGCGACTCGCGCGCCTTCGGACGGCTCCATGACGGTCCCGGGGACCGAGCCCAAAGCGGCGGTCCGGCGACCGCCGTCGAGCGCGTTTCCGGGGCCTCGTCACCTAACCTTTTTTGGGGCACTTTAAGGCTTGCCCGTGCGGTTGTTGCCGGTCTATACCTCTATCATTGAGCTTGCGGGAAACATGGCATTTTGATCCCGCCGACTTATTGCTGAAAACCGGCACACTTGCGGGCGCGCCTGCGTGCACCTTTGAAGGGAACACCTATGGCTCGGAGCCCCGAAGATTCGCTCAAGGCGACTCTGGGCAGGGTGGCCCCCGGAACACCGTTGCGCGACGGCCTGGAACGCATCCTCCGTGGGCGCACCGGTGCCCTGATTGTGTTGGGCACGGACCGGACCATCGAATCCATCTGTTCAGGCGGCTTTGAAATCGGCATCGATTTCTCCCCGACGCGGCTGCGTGAGCTCGCGAAGATGGACGGTGCCATCATCTGCGACAAAGACGCCGGGAATATCCTTCGTGCAGCAGTACAGCTTGTGCCGGACTCCAGCATCGAGACCCAGGAATCAGGAACGCGTCACAGGACGGCCGAGCGCGTAGCCATCCAGACAGGTGTTCCGGTGATTTCGGTCAGCCAGTCCATGCAGATCATCGCCCTCTACGTCAACGGCCTGCGGCACGTGCTGGAGGGCTCCGAGAAGGTCCTGGCCCGCGCCAACCAGGCTCTCGCAACCCTCGAACGCTACAGCGCCCGATTGGACCAGGTCACCAGCGCCCTGTCGGCCCTCGAAATCGAGGCCATGGTCACCGTCCGGGATGTGGCGGTCACCCTCCAGCGCCAGGAAATGGTCCGGCGCATCGCCGAGGAGATCGCCCAGTATGTCCTGGAACTGGGTGAGGACGGCAGGCTGCTCTCGCTGCAGTTGGAAGAGCTCACCACCGGCCGCGGCCCGGGCAGCGACGTGATCATCCGGGACTACGCCGGTGCCGACGCTTCGCCCGAGGACATCGACGGCGCTGTGCAGGCCCTTTTGGATCTTGGCCCGGCGGAGCTGATCGACCTGGGCAAGATCGCCGGAATCATCGGTTTCGCCGGAGGCATGGACGTGCTCGACGCCGGTGTGCAGCCGCGCGGCTACCGCCTCTTATCCGGGCTGAAGTCGGTTCCGAAAGCCGTGGCCGATCGTTTGGTGGAGCACTTCGGCGGGCTCCAGTACCTCATGGCCGCCACTATCGACGATCTCATGACCGTGGACGGCATCGGCGACCAGCGCGCCCGGACCGTCCGCGAAGGACTCAGCCGCATGGCCGAAGCCAGCTTGCTGGACCGGTTCCTCTAGCCCAGCTGGAAGACCGCCTTCGTGCTCGCCTTGTTTCCCAGGACGGCTTTGAAGGTGTAGGTGCCGGTGGCCGGCTTGGCCGAGATGACGCCACAGCCCTCCGTCGTCCGGTTGCGTTGCCAGGGGAAGTTGGCGATCTCGCTCTTGCCCGGATCGATCTGCTTCACGAGGTCATCGCCCTTCGCTTGGCAGTCCTTGGAGGAGAAGATCCGGTCCTCGCCGCTCATTACCAGGAACTCCATCTGCGACGTGCCGACGTTGACCTGGCACGGCGCTGCTCCGCCGTTGGTGATCTTCATGCTCAACACGGGGTTCTGTCCGGCCGCATAAGCGGGCTGGTCTGTAGACGCCGTTACCGTCACCAGGTTGAGGTCGCACACAGGGGTGGCCGGGGGTGTTGTGGTGGGCGCGATGGAATCCGTCGATGGCGTCTGGCTCGCAGGAGCGGCTCCCACGGCTTGGGTCTTGGCTGCGCCGGGATCAGCCTTGCCTGCAAGGGATGAACTCATGGCAACGACCCCGGCAACGAGCATCGCCAGGACCACCAGGAGGGCACCGAAGACAACCAACCTCCGACGCCGGTAAACGGCAGGGCTTGTCCGCCGCCTTTGGGGCCGGACCCCATTCGCGGAACGGCTTGCTCCTGCGGTCCGGGCAGGGCTTTTTGCCGACGGCGACGTGCGCGCCCTCGGCGGTTGCTTGCCCTTGTTGACCATGCTTCTAGGCTAGGCAACGCAAGGCCCGGATGGCACCGCACCACGCCGCCGGGGCCTGATCGGGGCCAGTATGACCTACGTCATTCCGGGCCGGCTCCACTACAGTGGATGGCAGGAATCGGCCGCCAACAGGCCCGCCACGAACCGCAGCAAGGATCTTCATGTCACTGCCCGGCCCCGCCGAGATTGCCAGCGCCGCTGAACTTGCCGGCACCCCTCACCTCACGGACTTGCACCACTCCATGGACCGTTGGTTCTCCGAGGTGGCCCGCGTATTGCCGTGGAGGGCCCCGGACTGCAGTCCATGGGGGATCCTGGTCAGCGAGGTGATGCTGCAGCAGACTCCGGTGGTTCGCGTCCTGCCGGTGTGGGAAGACTGGATGGATCGCTGGCCGGAACCTGCGGACCTCGCGGAGCAGCCCTCGGGTGAGGCCGTGCGGCATTGGGGCAGGCTCGGTTATCCCCGCCGCGCGCTCAGGCTCCACGCGGCCGCCGTCGCGATCGTGGAACAGCATGGCGGCAAGGTGCCGGACACGCACGCATCGCTGTTGAGCCTTCCCGGCGTCGGCGACTACACGGCAGCGGCGGTGGCTGCTTTTGCGTTCGGGCGCCGCGAAACAGTGGTGGACACGAACATCCGGCGGGTGCACGCCCGGCTCGTTTCAGGACTCGCCCTGCCGGCGCCGTCGCTCACCGCGTCGGAGATGCGCCTTGCCGAATCGCTCATGCCCGACGACGTCACGCTCTCCGTCCGCTGGAACGCTTCCGTCATGGAACTCGGAGCGCTGGTGTGCACGGCCCGCTCCCCCAAGTGCTCAGACTGCCCCGTCCGCGACTCCTGCGCGTGGCTTGCCGCAGGTGAACCGCCCCCGACGTACACCCCCAAGGGCCAGGCGTGGCACGGCACGGACCGGCAGTTACGGGGTGCCGTCATGGCCGTGTTGCGCGTGGCCGATTCGCCGGTAGCCCCTGAGCTGTTCGAACGCCCCGCAGCCGACCTCGGCTTCGACGCCGAGGGCACGGCCGTGCCGCTGGCTGCCCTGCACCGCTTGAATTCGGCCCCGGAGCAGTTGGAACGCGCTCTTGAGGGGCTCCTGCGCGACGGTTTAGCCGAGATGCACGACGGCGGACTGCGGCTCCCGGCCTAGGCTTCCGTTTGCGCCGCGTCCTTCACGCCGTGGACGGCTTGCGGGCTAGAAGGTAGGCCTGCGGGGTCTTCTCGTACCTGTCGTCCGGTTCGCGGAGAAGCTGTGCCTCGACGACCAAGCCGGCCTGAAGGAGGAGTTCCGAGATGTGGTCCGGCGGCAAGCGGTAGGCATCGAGGTCGATCTCGTGGCCATACGCGAAGCCCAAGTGCCTGGGCTCGTCACCGGCTTGGAACGCGAGCAGCAGCAAGCCGCCGTCCAGGAGGGTCCGGTGGAATTCTCCGAACACCCGCGGCAAACGGGCCGGAGGCGTGTGGATGATCGAATACCAGGCGACGATGCCGTCCAGGGTCCCGTCCGCCAACTCCAGTGCCTCCATCGACCCTTCACTGAACTGCAGGCTGGGGTGATCGCGGCGGGCTACAGCCACCATTTCCGGCGACAGGTCGATGCCGAAAGCCGCCAGGCCGAGTGAACGCAAGTGCGCCGTGATCCGTCCGGGCCCGCAACCAATGTCGGCAACTGCCTCGCCGCCCGAGGACTGCACGAGCTCGGCAAAGGTGCCGAGCATGGCCCGGTCATAAGGTTTGGTATGGAGTTCGTTGCGTAGGAGTTCGGCGTAATCGACGGCTACCGTGTTGTATGCGGCGCGAGTGGCATGCACATCCGAGGGTTCAGTCATGGAAAGAACCCTATTCTTTGTGGCCGGCTTGCTCCTGGACTCCACGGAAAACCCGGCCGTTACTTAGCCCGAGGTCGCGGAGCCGCAACGATCCGCAGATGTCGGTAACGATGTGCCTGCCAGTTGCGGGCATCCCGTTCCGGGCGTCGGCTGCGGGATTATTCTCAAGTATGCGCAGGTTGTGGGCCGCCATTGCATTGACCACGACGGCGGCGCTCTGGTCGGGATGCGAACCCCAAGTCACCGTTTGCCCGGCAATTGCGATGGCCCCCGTGGTCTCCCTGACAATCACGGCAGACTACGCGCCGACGGTCAAAACCGTCCATTTGAAGGCATGCCAGGACGGGAAATGCCGCGAGGGCGATGTGGAGCTGCGCCCGGGCAGCGTGTCGCTCCCTCAATCCTGCGGGCCGGAACCTGAAGGGTCATGCTCTGCCGTCGCGTCACCGGATGGCACCCGCTACGGCTTCCTCAACATGGGAACGCTAACCTCCTCGCCCATCGATGCCGAAGTGACTGGCCTGGACACAAACGGCGGGACCTTGCCCACCAGGACGCTCAACTTCACGCCGAAAAGTACCAAACCGTGGGGCGAGCAGTGCCAGACCGCCATTACGGCGAGCCTCTTGCTCGATGCCCATGGTCTGCGGCAGTCCTGAACACCTCCGCGGCACGGCAAATCTCGGCGTGCGGCGACATATCGGCGTGCAGGGCGACGTCAGATCTCGCCGAATCCCTGTTCCACCAGCCGCCTGACGTAGTCCACGGCTTTCGATGAGTCTTTGCCCCAAGCCTCGACCCTGAGTTTGCCGCCCTGGCCCACGGCGAGGCCCATGAGTTCCATGATGGAGGTGCCATCGACGCCGTTTACCGTTGCCTCGACATCCATCCCGGCCAGTCCGCCCGCAATCTTCGCCGCAGGCCTGGCGTGCATTCCCATGGGGTTTATGAGCTCGAACTCGCCGCTTTCCGCCGGTTCGCCTCTTCCTTGGGATTCGGCTGTCCCCGCGGACTCAAAAACAGGCTCCGGGCCGAATCGAACCGACTCCGCAGCGGCCTTCACTGCGGCGGCCATGGCACCACCCTGGGTGGCCACCGCTGCGGCGACCAGGCCCTCCACCAAGGGAGCGTCGGCGAGGAGCACTTTGTCCGGTTCGCTGCAGAACTCGGCCGCTGATTCTGCCGTCATGACCGCGGAACCCAGGTCCGTCAGAACCACCACGCCATCCCCTGAAGCTTCCCCAAGTCCTGCCTCGAATGCGGCGATCGCTTTCTCCAGGTCGGTGCCGATCCGGCCATCCTCCGTCCCGCCGACGGCGTAGAACCGCACATCGGGGGCCATCTGCGCGGCCAGTTCAACCGCGCCCTCCGCGATCTTCCGGCTGTGCGAAACCACCACCAAGCCCACCGTCATTCAGCGGACCCTTCGGGGAATCCGGCTGCAGTCGCGGCGGCGCGCAACAGCAGCGCAGAAGACGCAGCCCCGGGATCTCGGTGACCGGCGCTGCGTTCACCGAGGTAGCTTGCGCGCCCCTTGCGGGCTACCAACGGATCAGTCGTCACGGCCCCGACCTCGGCAGCCTCGGCCGCCGCGGCCAGCACCGCCACAGCATCTCCTCCAGCCACGAGGACCTCGTCCGCCGCTTCGACGGCGGGAGACCAGGCATCCACCATGGTTTTGTCGCCCAGCTCCGCTTTTCCGCGGGCAACAATTCCGTCCCGAGCCGCAGTCAGTGCTCCTGCAAGCGCCGCTGCATCAACGTCCGCGCTTTCTCCCAGCGCCGTTGCCGCCCGAAGATACGCGGTTCCGTACAGCGGTCCGGCTGCCCCGCCCACCTTGGACATCAAGGCCATCGCCGCCAGCTTCAGCGCTGCACCGGGCGTTTCGGGTGGAGTCTGGGCAAGTTTCTCCATGACGGCCTGGAATCCCCGGTCCATGTTTTCACCGTGGTCGGAGTCGCCGATCGCGCGGTCCAGAGCAATCAACTCTTCCCGGTGCTCGGCCATGAGCCGTGCGGAGAGCGTCAACCATTCGACCGCCCATTCGACCCCCAGGCCCACTGTCACATCCCCCAACGCAGGGCCGGAGTATGGACGGGTGCGTCCCAGAGGGCTGTGAGTTCGTCATCAAGACGCAGTACCGAGATGGAGCAGCCCTGCATCTCGAGCGACGTGACGTAGTTGCCCACGAGGGAGCGTTCCACTTTGGCTCCTCTTTCCGCGAGGATCTGGGCGGCCCGGCGGTAGACGATGTACAACTCGCTAAGGGGCGTACCGCCCATGCCGTTGACGAAGAGCAGCACTTCTTCACCGGCCTTGATCCCAAGGTCCTCCAGGACAGGGTCCAAGAGGCGGCTGGTGATGGCGTCGGCGCCCTCCATGGCGATCCGGTGCCTGCCGGGTTCACCGTGAATGCCTATGCCGATTTCGATTTCATCCTCGGCGAGCTCGAAGCTGGGTACCCCGGCATGCGGCACGGTGCAGCCGGACAGGGCGACGCCCATGGTGCGCACGTTGCGGACAACTCCCTCCGCCACGCCCGCGACGGCTTCCAGCGAATCCCCACGCTCCGCTGCTGCGCCGGCAATCTTTTCGACCAGCACGGTGCCGCCCACGCCGCGGCGGCCTGCCGTATACAGGGAATCCTCCACCGCGACGTCGTCGTTGACGAGAACCGAGCGGACGCTGATTCCTTCAGCCTGTGCCATCTCTGCCGCGGTCTCGAAGTTCAGCACGTCACCGGTGTAGTTCTTCACGATGTGAATGACGCCGGCCCCGGAATCGACGGCCGCCGTGGCCGGAATGATTTGGTCAGGCGTGGGCGAGGTGAAGACGGCGCCCGGCACAGCGGCGTCGAGCATTCCGTGCCCCACAAAGCCGGCATGAAGCGGCTCATGGCCGCTCCCTCCTCCCGACACAAGCGCCACCTTGCCGGCTACGGGCGCTCCTTTTCGAACGACGAAGATGGGGTCCGTATGGACATCCACGAGATCGGCATGGGCCATGCCGAAACCCTCGACAGACTCGTCCACCACCGAGCGGGGATCGTTGATGAGCTTTTTCATGGCGCGCTCCTGGGGCGTTGCTGGTAGGTGATTTGACCCTACTACCAGCGCCCCGGGCACGGTAGGGGAACGGTCCGTATGTGCGAACGTGCAATACAGAACCCAGCGACGGAAAGGCAGAAGGGACAACCCCCAATGGTTGTCCCTTCTGAAGAACCTTCCGGTATCCGCCTGCTTAGTGGGGCGGTCCGCCCACCGTCAGACGGCCGATGCTGAAGTCTTGGGCTGTTGCGTCCTTGGCATTCGAGTCGGGCCAAAGATCGGTGCACGCGGACCGCATGCAACCCCCGGTCCCCTGCTTGCGCGACTCCGGTGTGGAGCCGGGACGCGGCATGTCGATTTGGAAACCTGAAAAGTCCGGAAACATAACGTGGTACTTCATTTCTCGCCTCCACAGTATGGTTGGCCCGCCGCAACCGAGCCTCAACTAGTTTATCCATCAAGTTGATATACGTAAAGACTTTGGGGACCGGCACATCCAGGGACGGGGGAAGAACCCGGAGCTAAAGGACCTTGATCATGCGGGTGTTGCCCAGGGTATTGGGCTTCACGCGGGCCAGATCGAGGAACTCGGCCACGCCTTCGTCGTGGGAGCGCAGCAATTCCGAGTAGACCTGGGGGTCGACGGCGGTTTGGTCCGCCATGACTTCGAAGCCGTGGCGCTTGAAGAAGTCCACTTCGAACGTCAGGCAGAAGACCCGCGCAACGCCCAAGGCCCGGGCGTCCTCCAGGAGTTGCTGGACAAGGACGTGACCCACGCCCTTGCCCCGCCAATTGTCGTCCGCCGCCAAAGTGCGCACCTCTGCCAGGTCCTCCCACATGACGTGCAGCGCACCGCAACCGATCACCTCGCCGTCGGACGATTCGGCAATCCGGAACTCCTGGAGGCTCTCGTAGTAGGCAACGGTCTCCTTGGCCATCAGGATTCGCTGCTCTGCCAGTGGCGCTACAAGCCTCTTGATCGCGGCAACATCGCCGGTGCGGGCAGGACGGATACTGAAGGTGGAAGTCACAGCCCCAATCTTACGAGGCGAAAGGCGCCTAGAGCCCCAGGTCCCCAGGAACAGGAACCTCCTGTCCAAGTACCTGCCTGGCAAGGAAGTGCTCCACGACGCCGTACCAGACCTTGGCGTGCTGCGGCTGCAGGATCCAATGGTTCTCATCAGGGAAATACAGGAAGCGGTGCTGGGTTTCACCGCTCTCATCGGCGGGCAGCCCGGAACTGGAAAGAAGTTCGTACCAAAGCCTCAGGCCCTCGCCGATCGGCACCCGGTAGTCCTTGTCACCGTGGATCACCAGCATAGGCGTCTTGATTTTGGCGACATGGAGATGGGGCGAATTGTCCAGCGCCATCTCCGGGGTCATTTCCTTGAGCCAATACTGCGAAGCGTCCGTGGTGGGCCCGAACTGGTCCATTGCCCACAAACTGGCGTGCGTCACGATCGCCTTGAAACGGTCCGTGTGTCCGGCTACCCAGTTGGCCATGTACCCGCCGAAAGAGCCGCCCATGGCGGCTGTCCGCGTCTGGTCAATATCGGACCGCTGGACCACTGCGTCGGTGATGGACATGAGGTCCGTATACGGCGCCTTGCCCCATTCACCCCAGCCGTGCTGGATGAATTGCTGGCCATATCCGGTGGACAGTGCCGGGTCCGGTAGCAACACGGCATATCCCTTCGACACGAGCAGCCATGGATTCCATCGCCAGGTCCAGGCGTTCCACGAGCCCAACGGCCCGCCGTGGATCCACAACAGCAGGGGCGCCGGGTTCGCCTCCGACGCGCCCTCCGGGAGCGCGAGGTAAGCCGGAACCCTCGAACCATCTGCCGCACTCGTTTCCACCCGTTCCAACGAACCTTTGATCCGGGGACGTTCAGCCGGTGCGGGAAGCCGCTCGACGTCACCCGAAGCGAGATCGATCCGGACGGCTTCAGCCGGGAATCCATACGAGCTGCGCAGCGCAAACGCGCTCAGCCCATCGGGGGAAACCACGACGTCGGTGTACGCTGCCGCGTCCTGCGTCACCCGGGTAACCGTACCGTCGGCGACGGCGACCCGGAAAACCGGCGTCGCGCCGTCGTCGTCGGCCGTGACGAGGAGCGAACGCCCGTCCGGAAGCCAGGCCGCGGGGCTGCCCCAGCGGTCCCAAGAGGGCGCCAGCGGCTCAAGGTCAAGGGTTTCTCCAGCACCGACATTCAAGAGGTGGAGTTTGACCTGGGGCGCCTGCCGGGGAGTACTGTCGCTTTCACTGACTACGGAGAGCATCTTGCCGTCAGGGCTGACGGGGCCGGGGAAATAGCTCACTCCGTCATGGTCGAGGAGCACCTTGATCGAGCCGGAAGCGACGTCGACGGCGGCGAGCACAAAGCGTGTGTCAGCCTTCGCGAGCGGCTTGGCCATGCTCGTATAGATCGTCTTGCCGTCCGGACTGACCACTGCGTGCGTGTTGCGGAGGTTGCCGCCGACGTCGGGCGTGAGATTGCGCAGTTTCAGGGGTGCCGTAGCGTCAACGGTCGCCGGCTTGCCGGACCCGGCCGTATCTCCGTTTTCCACGGCAAACAGCCTGGGCTGGGCAGGCCCCAGATCCGCGTCCCAGTAGCGGACCGGGTAGCCGGTGTGCAAAATGGCCGCTACCTTGTTGTCCTTGCGGCTCTTGCGCCTCTCGTCGTCATTGTCCTCATCCGTGGAACCGGCGAGGACCGAGGCCGTGACGAAAGTTGCATCCGCGGCTGACGCGGCCATGACGCCGCCGACGCCGCCCGCGCGGGAATGGACCACCCGCGCCTCACCGCCGTCGGCGGGCAGGAGCCACAACGCGCTCACGGGATCCGCTTCGGGGCTGTCCGGATCGGGCCGGGCTGAGGTGAAGTAGAGATCGCCGTTGGCGGCGAACACCGCGCCGGTTTCTCCCTTGGCGCTGCGCGTGATGCGGCGGGCGTGCTTCTTTCCCGCAGGATCGAGCTCCCAGAGGGCAGTGACGTACTCAGTGCCCTTGGCGTTGAGGGTGGAAACCGTAGTGACCAGGCGGCTTCCGTCCGTGCTGAGAGCCAGGCCCCCGACCCGGGGGATGGCCAGGTAGTGGTCGAGATCGTGGAAAGGAGTTTCGGGTTGTGTGCTCGGGGCCTCTGGGGCATTCGAATCCATGCTCTGATTCAACACGCAATGTGCCGCAGATCACAGAAGGTTCACTGAGAGTGAGACACTTATTTCAGATATTGCGGCCTGGGGAACGCAAAAACCCCGCCCGCTCCTTTCGGGAGCGGACGGGGCCTTTGAGTCGGCGGAGCCGGAAACTAGGCGCTCGGAGCGATTTCCGGGATGCGCGGCTTGGCGTTGCCCGCGAAGGTGAACTTGGCCTCGTCGCCTTCGCCGTCGACGTCGACCACCACGATGTCGCCCGGGTGCAGTTCGCCGAAGAGGATCTTCTCGGAGAGCTGGTCCTCGATCTCGCGCTGGATGGTCCGGCGCAGCGGCCGGGCACCCATGGCGGGATCGTAGCCCCGGGTCGCCAGGAGGACCTTGGCGGCCGTGGTGAGCTCGATGCCCATGTCCTTGTCCTTGAGGCGGCCCTCGAGGCGCGTGACGAACAGGTCAACGATCTCGATGATCTCGTCCTGCGTGAGCTGCGGGAACACCACGACGTCGTCAACGCGGTTGAGGAACTCGGGACGGAAGTGCTGCTTGAGCTCCTCGGTGACCCGTGCCCGCATCCGGTTGTACCCGGTGGTGGTGTCCGTGCCGGACTGGAAGCCCGTTGCGACGCTCTTGGAGATATCGCGGGTGCCCAGGTTGGTGGTCATGATGATCACCGTGTTCTTGAAGTCCACCACGCGGCCCTGGGAGTCGGTCAGGCGGCCGTCTTCCAGGATCTGCAGCAGCGAGTTGAAGAGATCGGCGTGGGCCTTCTCCACTTCGTCGAACAGCACCACGGAGAACGGACGACGCCGGACCTTCTCGGTCAGCTGCCCGCCTTCTTCGTAGCCGACGTAGCCCGGAGGGGCACCGAAGAGACGCGAGACCGTGTGCTTCTCGGAGTACTCGGACATGTCCAGCGTGATGAGGGCGTCCTCTTCACCGAACAGGAATTCGGCCAGCGCCTTGGCGAGCTCGGTCTTGCCGACGCCGGTGGGGCCGGCGAAGATGAACGAGCCACCCGGACGCTTGGGGTCCTTCAGGCCGGCACGCGTGCGACGGATCGCCTGGGAGAGGGCACGGATTGCCTCGTCCTGGCCGACGACGCGCTTGTGCAGCTCCTCCTCCATCTTGAGCAGGCGGCTGGATTCTTCCTCGGTGAGTTTGAAGACCGGGATGCCGGTGGAGTTCGCGAGAACTTCGGCAATCAGCTCCTCGTCCACCTCGGAGATATCGTCCATGCCGCCGGATTTCCAGTTGCGTTCCTTCTCGGCGCGCTCGGCAATGAGCTTCTGCTCCTTGTCGCGCAGCGAGGCAGCGCCTTCGAAGTCCTGGGCGTCGATGGCGGATTCCTTCTCCATCTTCACCTCGGCGATGCGCTCATCCATGGCCTTGAGCTCCGGCGGAGCCGTCATGCGGCGGATGCGAAGACGGGCACCGGCTTCATCGATCAGGTCGATCGCCTTGTCCGGCAGGAAGCGGTCCGAGATGTAGCGTTCGGCCAGCGTTGCCGCAGAGGCAAGTGCGCCGTCGGTGATGGTCACCCGGTGGTGCGCCTCGTAACGGTCACGCAGGCCCTTGAGGATTTCGATCGCATGCGCGACGGAAGGCTCCTTGACCTGGATCGGCTGGAACCGGCGCTCAAGGGCGGCGTCCTTCTCAATGTGCTTGCGGTATTCATCCAAGGTGGTGGCCCCGATGGTCTGGAGTTCACCACGCGCCAGCATCGGCTTGAGGATGGACGCGGCATCGATCGCACCCTCGGCGGCACCGGCACCCACGAGCGTGTGGATCTCGTCGATGAAGAGGATGATGTCCCCGCGGGTCCGGATTTCCTTTAGGACCTTCTTCAGGCGCTCTTCGAAATCCCCCCGGTAACGGGAACCGGCCACGAGGGAGCCGAGGTCAAGCGTGTAGAGCTGCTTGTCCTTGATGGTCTCCGGGACGTCTCCGCGGACGATCGCCTGGGCAAGGCCTTCGACGACGGCCGTCTTGCCGACGCCCGGCTCGCCGATCAGCACGGGGTTGTTCTTGGTACGGCGGGAGAGGACCTGCATGACGCGTTCCATCTCCAGCTCGCGGCCGATCACAGGATCAAGCTTGTTCTCACGCGCTGCCTGGGTGAGGTTGCGGCCGAACTGGTCCAGCACCACCGAACCGGCGGGGGTGCCTTCCTGCTGGCCTGGGCCTGAGCCAGGACCCGCAGTTTCCTTGCCCTGGTAGCCGGAGAGCAGCTGGATGACCTGCTGGCGGACGCGGTTGAGGTCGGCGCCAAGCTTGACCAGGACCTGCGCGGCAACGCCTTCACCCTCGCGGATGAGGCCGAGCAGGATGTGCTCTGTACCGATGTAGTTGTGGCCGAGCTGAAGGGCTTCGCGGAGCGAGAGCTCAAGTACCTTCTTGGCGCGCGGGGTGAAGGGGATGTGCCCGGACGGGGCTTGCTGGCCCTGGCCGATGATCTCCTGTACCTGCTCGCGGACGCCATCGAGCGAAATGCTCAGGGACTCAAGCGCCTTGGCGGCAACGCCTTCACCCTCGTGGATAAGACCCAAGAGGATGTGCTCGGTACCGATGTAGTTGTGGTTGAGCATGCGTGCCTCTTCTTGGGCAAGCACAACAACGCGACGGGCACGGTCCGTAAATCTCTCAAACATTTCGCCACACTCCTAGCTACGACGTACTTTGATGCTACGTGGCAACGCTCGAATTTTGGGGCGTGTTCGCCACAGGGGAAACATGGCCGCACCCGGGAATAAGTTCGCTCAACCCGTCCGCCGGCCCCAGGACCGCGGCGGAGACCACATCCGGGGCTTCCCCAATCAGGCGCCGCTTCGGCCGGCACCCCCGCGAGCCGGCCGGCCGCCGTCGTTCTTCACCGCGAAAGTGGTGACTGCCTACCGGAAACGCCCAGTCGACTCCAAGGCTTCCCCGGAATAGTGGTGCACAACACCGTTATCCCGACGAGCCGAGCAGTTAAATGACAATACCCCGGCCGTAGGGCCGGGGTATTGATACTTGGTGTCAGGAATTGGCCTTCTGGTAGGCTTCCTGAATTTCGGCCTGAATGCGGCCACGGCTGTTTACGGTATAACCGTTCTCGCGCGCCCATTGACGGATCTGTGCCGAGTCCTGGTTTCTCCCTGCGGCAACGCGGCTACGCGTTGCACGGCCGGTCGATGTCTTGCGTGCCTTGGCTACAAATGGCCCCAGAGCGTCCCGCAGCTTCGCAGCGTTGGCACTGGACAGGTCCATTTCGTAACTGACTCCATCAAGGCCAAAGCGGACAGTTTCATCCGCAGAGCCCTCATCCAGGTCGTCAACGAGGATAATTTTGACTTTCTGTGCCATGAAAAGACTCTCTTTTGGAGGGGTCGGATATGCAGAATAGCTAGACTACTAATTAAAGATTATCGTCCAGCGCATGGCACCCCGTCAAAGGCTCCGTCAAAGGCACTATTAAATCTTCGGGAGCGGCCCCGAGAAAGAGCTATTTGGCAGGTGTTGAGCCGTCGCCCGCAGGCTTGGCAATTCCGAATCCGGCTTCTTCCTGGGCGCGGGCTTCTGCTTGGCGCTCTGATTTGTCCGCGTTGAAGATAGCCTTCATGGCAAACCAAAAGAGAAGTCCGACAACAACGGACGGTGCAAGAACGGCAATGTATTCCATGGTCAGTGCCCTTCGGGCTTGAGGAGTGGGAACAAGATGGTTTCCCGGATGCCTGCTCCGGTGAACAGCATGACCAAGCGGTCGATGCCTAGGCCGATGCCGCCCATGGGCGGAGCACCGTACTCGAGGGCGCGCAGGAAGTCTTCATCCAACTGCATTGCCTCGACGTCGCCGGCGGCCGAACGACGCGACTGCTCCGTGAGGCGTTCGCGCTGGATGACGGGGTCGATCAGCTCGGAGAAGGCCGTGCCGCGTTCCATGCCGCCAATGATGAGGTCCCAGGCCTCGATCAGGCGGCCGTCCTCCCGGTGCGGGCGGGCAAGGG
The DNA here is from genome assembly GCF_056398685.1 of Arthrobacter sp. 01T428. NCBI lineage: Bacteria > Bacillati > Actinomycetota > Actinomycetes > Micrococcales > Micrococcaceae > Arthrobacter > Arthrobacter sp. 01T428. Next base: position 79,521 of record NZ_JBFTPW010000022.1, read on the forward strand.
GCTGCGCGGAGGGTGGGTAGTTGTAGACGAAGGTCGGGTTGAGCAGGGTCGGCTCGACGATCTCGCCAAACAGTTCCACGACAAGCTTCTCGGCGTCCCACTTCGGATCCACCTTGACCTCGTGCTTGGCGGCAATGGCCTGCAGTTCCGCCACCGTGGTGTCGGGGGTGATCTCTTCCCCGATCGCCTCGGAGAGCCCCGGGTAGACAGCAACCCAGGCCCATTCGCCGTCGAGGTCGATCTCTCCGGCGTCAGTCTGGATGGTGCGGGTGCCCACGACGTCGGCGACGTTCAGGATGATTTCCTTCATGCGTTCGGCCATGACGAACTGGTCCGCCCACGCCTCGTAGCATTCCAAGGTAGTGAATTCAGGGCTGTGCGTGGAGTCGACGCCTTCGTTGCGGAACACGCGGCCCATGTCGTAAACGCGATCGATTCCGCCCACCACGGCACGCTTGAGGAAGAGCTCTGTGGCGATGCGCAACGTCATCTTCTGGTCGAAGGCATTCATGTGCGTCTCGAACGGCCGGGCCGTGGCACCACCGTGGACGAGCTGCAGGATGGGGGTCTCCACCTCCACATAGCCCCGGCGGTCCAAAGTGTCGCGAACCGAGCGGGTAATCGCCGCGCGGGTGTAGACCATTTCCCGGGCTTCGTCACGGACCATCAGGTCCACATAGCGCTGCCTGACACGGGTTTCCTCATTCAGCTCGGCGTGCAGCACCGGCAACGGGCGCAAGGCCTTGGAGGCCATGGACCAGGAATCAGCCATGACAGAGAGCTCGCCACGCCTGGAGGAAATGACTTCGCCCTTGATGAAAACGTGGTCTCCGAGGTCCACCAGCGCTTTCCAGTCCGCGAGGGTTTCCTCGCCGACGTTCGCCAGGCTGAGCATCGCCTGCAGGCGCACGCCCTTCCCGTCCACACCGCCCTCCTGGAGGGTAGCGAAGCAGAGCTTGCCGGTGTTGCGCACGAACACCACGCGGCCGGTGATGCCCACGATGTCGCCAGTGGTTTCGTCAGCCTCGAGATGTGCGTACTTCTCGCGGATCTCGGCAAGGGAATGCGTCCGCTCAACACCCACCGGGTAGGCCTCGGTGCCGCGCTCAATCAGCTTGCTGCGCTTTTCCATGCGGATGCGCATCTGCTCGCTGGCGTCGGCAGGCTCGGCGGCGGTGTGCGGGGATGGGGTGTTTGCGGAAGTCACAATCCACAAGTTTACCGGGGATTCCTTGGAGTTCCCTATCTTCCCCTCCCGCCCCCGCGGCAACATAGACTCGGGCTGTGGAGACATGGACAGTTGAAACGGACGACGACGGCGGGCACCTCGAGGTGCACTCCTTCCGGTCGGCGGCTGAGGCGTCCATTCCGGGCGCGTCGGGCGCTACGGAGGAGCCCGGCGTCGTGCTCGTTCACGGCACCTTGGTGACCGACTCCCTCTACTGGCCATTCGCCCGGAACCTGAGCGTCCTGCTAGGCCGGCCGGTGCATTCCTACAATCGGCGCGGCCGCGGCCGATCGGCGCCGCAGCCGCCCGGCTACTCCGCCGCAACGGAGACCAGCGACTTGCTTTCCGTGATGGAAGCGAGCGGATCCACCGATGTTGTCGGGCACAGCTATGGCGGATTCGTCGCGCTCCAGGCCGCGCTGCGCGCCCCCATTTCCCGCCTCGTCACTTACGACGCCGCGGTTTCCCTCTCCGGCAACTTGAACGGGCGCTGGCGGCCGCAATTGGAAGAGGCCGTCACCGCCGGCCAGCTCGACAACGCATGGGCGCATTTGGTCCAGGGGCTTGGCACGGCCGGCCCGATTTCCTATTTGCCGCTCGGGGCACTGCGGGTGCTCAGCATCCTCTCCGCGAAGACGAGGTTGGGTTCCGAGATGAGGGGATTGCTGCCGACGGCGGTTTTGGAGATGCGGGCGATCATTGACGCCGACTCGCACATCCAAGACTATGCGGAGTTGAAGACGCCAACCCTGATGCTCAGCGGCGGGTGGAGCCCGGCGTACTTTGCCGAAACCGGCCGGCAGCTTGCGGCCGCCATTCCTCGGGTGGACTTTGCGGTAGTTCCATTGCAGTTCCACGAGGGTCCCCTCCGGCCGGGCAAACAGCTCGCTGTGAGAATTGCCCGCTACCTGGCGCGGGGGACGGCGAAGGCGCCGTCCCCCTAGGATGAAGCGGTGAGAGAACGTGAGGTCCCGACGCCCGACGGCGGCAAGCTCGCCTTGTACAGTTACGGCTCGGTGGACGCGCCCGGAGAACGCCGCGTGGTGCTCATTGGGGGCGCATTCCTGACCGCGCTCATCTACCGGCCCTTTTCCATGGCGCTATCGAAGGGACTCGGCGAGGGCTGGGCAGTCGACGTCTACGATCGCAGGGGTCGCGGCAGCTCTTCGGAACTACCCGCGAACTACTCGATGGCCACGGAGATAGCGGACGTCCGCAGCATTTTGGACGCCACCGGCGCCAGGAACCTCCTCGGCCACAGCCTTGGCGGATCCGTGGCATTGAATGCCGTCCAGGAGTTTGCGGGAACAAGCTACGAGCCGGACAAACTGGCTGTGTATGACGCGGCCGTGAACATCGACGGGAGCGTGGACACGGGCTGGCTGGACGGCTTTGCCCAATCCGTGGACAGCGGGAATGTGGGGCGTGCCATGGCCAGGATGAAGCGGGGAATGCAGCCTGGCACCGCTTTGGCGCGAATCCCGGAGCCCATCCTGGCGGGACTCATGGCCCTTGTTTCCCGCACCAAGGTCAACAAGGTCCTCAGGGGACTCATGCCAACGGGCGTGGCCGAACTCAAGGCCGCCTACGACGAAGCCGCGCATCCCCGGGACTTCTCGGTGCTCCCCCGGAGCACGCGATTCATCGTGGGTAGCAAAAGCCCCGAATACTACAAGGTCACCGCAGAGCGGCTGTACGCAGCTGTCCCGGGAAGCACGCTGGTGGTATCGCCGAAAGGCTTCCACGGATCCATTCCTGCCGCGGTCAAGGAACTCGTGACGGATATTTCCAGCTATTTCAAGGACTGACGGAACCCCGCGGCTCCGTTAGGCTCGAAGCATGACGCGCGAGAACATCACAACGGCCGACGGCGGAACCCTCGAGCTCTTCACGACGGGCGGTGAGCTTGCCAACGGCGGCTCAGGCGTCGTCGTCGTGCCCGCCTCCATGGTGACCGCCGCAGACTATTCCAAGTTCGCCCAGAAACTCAGCGCCGCCTTGCGCCGCCCGGTCCACACCTTCAACCGCCGGGGCCGTGGTGAGTCATCGCCCCAGCCCGAGGACTACACCCTCGACGTCGATATCCGGGATCTTTCCGAAGTCATGAAGCACACGGCCAGCACCGACGTCTTCGGCCACAGCTTCGGAGGCGCCGTGGCCCTGCACGCGGCGCGTACGCTGCCGGTGGAACGCCTGGCGGTCTACGACCCCGCTGTCTCCGTCAACCACAGCGTGAAGGCGGACTGGACGGGCGAATACGAACGCGCGACGGCGGCTGGAGACTTTGACCGCGGGCTTGCTGTGCTCGTGAAGGGCGTCGAAACAGAGGGCGCCTTCGCGCGGATGCCGCTGTCGATGCTGACGCTCGTTACGAAGCTGACCTCAGGCACCCCCATGGGCAAACAAATGCGGGAGCTCATGCAGGCCGGCGTGCGTGAGATCAAGGCAGTCATCGCCGCGGACATGCCCGCAGAGCCTTTCCTTGAGCTGCCGCTGGAGACGCTAATTGTGGTCGGGGAAAAGAGCCCCGCCTACTTCGGTGTGGCGTGTGGCCAGATCCACGACGTCCTGTCCGGATCGAGTTACACCATCCTGCCCGGCCACGGCCATGATGGTGTGATCCGCGCACCGGACAAGCTCATCGCCGAGCTCTCCGACTTCTTCTCGGGGTAGACGCTCGCTCACATATAGGGGGTTTTGAGCGGACGCCCGCTCACATGTGGCGGCTCCCGGCGGGACGCCCGCTCACATATAGGGGTTCCTGGGCGGACGCCCGCTCACATCATGTGGGCGGGGGTCCGGGGAAACCGGGTCATTTGTGAGCGGGGGTTAGCTCGTGTGCCGTGTGTTGGGGTGTTTTAAGGGCTCGAACCGCGTCCAGGCCTTGGATTCGGGGTCCTGGAAGTAGCGCACGGACCGGAACCGGTGCTCATCGATGCCCAGCATTCTTGGACTCAGCTGGTCAACATCCGGAAGGGTGAGGAAGCAGGCTTCATTGAGCGCGACACGGACCATCCACCAAGACACCGCGAACGCGGCAGCAGTCTCCGAGACGGCCCGGCCCGAACGGATGACCGCACCCACGAGCTGGTCCCGGAGCCGGCCGGTCGAGCGGGCACGCCGCGGGACCTGGGCAGTGGACTCAAAGAACGAGAGCCTCTCGCACGCCGGTGGAAATGACACGGTAATCGGGCAGGTTGAAGATGCTGGTGGCAGCCTCAGCTGCGACCCCGGTAGGCTCGTTCAAGGCTCGTGGTCCTGTTCCAGGTTGAATGCTTAGACACACTCATCCCAGCAGGGCCACGGGCCCCCTTGTCTTCAACGACACGAACTCATTTCCCCACCAACCACGAAGAGCCGTTTTAAGTGGGTCAGGCCCCGACACGGTGTGTCGGGGCCTGGCCGGTGAATGGTTGTCCGGCGGTGTCCTACTCTCCCACACCCTCCCGGGTGCAGTACCATCGGCGCTGTGGGTCTTAGCTTCCGGGTTCGGAATGGGACCGGGCGT
>NZ_JBFTPW010000023.1:0-66016 GCF_056398685.1 Arthrobacter sp. 01T428
TCGGTCCAGCCAGTCCGCCAGCCCGGCGCCGCGGACGGCCGGCGGGCGGCCTGGGCTTCGCGGCGTGTCCGTTCCACGGCGTGGGCCGCGACGAGCTGCAGGAACTCGACCGTCCGGGAGATCTCTTCGACCGTGCCGGCGAAATCCGCCGCATCAAGGAAACCGAACGAGCGGGCGTCGGCGACGGCGGTTGAGCGCAGCGCATCCATCGCCGCGACCGCCAGATCAAGGCCACCCGCGGCGGACGGCACGGCGGCCGGGTTTCGGACCTGGGAAGGGTTTTGGAACTGGGCCGGGTTTTGGAGCTGGGCCGGGTTTTGGAACTGGGAAGGGTTTTGGAACTGCGCTGCGAATTGGAACTGCGCATGCCGGGCGGGGACGGGCTTCAGCCGGCGGGACAGGCGTCCCGGCGACGGGATCCCGCCGTCGGGCGCGGCCGCCCGAGGTGCGACGAGTTGACCGATGCCTTCCATGAATAAACCCTGTCACGGGGGTCGGACATTTTTACCTCCCGCACCGGCGTTCGGGGTCGCGACAAGCGAAACAAGGAAAACACGTCCCAAGAATCAGGTGCTGAGCTCTCAATGAACCCGGATCGCCTCGGCGATCGGGCCGGCGCTGCACTCACAATTGCAGAAGACAGATTCCCGCGCCGTCAATCCGCCCACCAACTTGCTGCCGTCAATGCACCTGAAGTATCCGCGACACGCGGGACCAATATCACCCGGTGCGCGACGCCTACCGGTGCCGGCGCGAACGCGTGGCCGGGGCTGGTAATCAAGTACGACGGTCACAGCGCGGGGGACTAGTATTGAAGTTACTTGGTCAATGTGACCTGGAAATCCGGTGCGCGCTGTGTGTGGCCCCCGTCCGCCTGCGCCCCGGCCAAGGTCTTCTATCTACCCATAGGGGTTTTTGTGTCTACACCTGATGTAAGCAACGAAGCCGGTTCGTCCGCAGCCAGCGTTACGGGCAGCAGCCGCGTCAAGCGCGGCATGGCCGAGATGCTCAAGGGCGGCGTCATCATGGACGTCGTCAACGTCGAGCAGGCCCGCATCGCCGAAGATGCCGGTGCCGTGGCCGTCATGGCGCTCGAGCGCGTTCCCGCCGACATCCGCGCCCAGGGCGGCGTGTCCCGCATGTCGGACCCTGACATGATCGACCAGATCATTGCCGCCGTGTCCATCCCCGTCATGGCCAAGGCCCGCATCGGCCACTTCGTCGAGGCACAGGTCCTGCAGTCCCTCGGTGTTGACTACATCGACGAGTCCGAGGTCCTGACCCCGGCCGACTACACCCACCACATCGACAAGTGGAACTTCACCGTTCCCTTCGTCTGTGGTGCCACCAACCTGGGTGAGGCGCTGCGCCGTATCAACGAGGGCGCGGCCATGATCCGCTCCAAGGGCGAGGCCGGCACCGGGGACGTCTCCAACGCCACCACCCACATGCGCCAGATCCGCGCCGAGATCCTCCGCCTCTCCACACTGCCCGAGGACGAACTCTACGTTGCGGCCAAGGAACTGCAGGCCCCGTACGAGCTCGTCAAGGAAGTTGCCGCGACCGGCAAGCTCCCCGTCGTGCTGTTCACTGCCGGCGGCATCGCCACCCCGGCCGACGCTGCGATGATGATGCAGCTCGGTGCGGACGGCGTGTTCGTCGGTTCGGGCATCTTCAAGTCCGGCAACCCGGCCCAGCGTGCCGCCGCCGTCGTGAAGGCCACCACCTTCTTCGACGACCCCGACGTCATCGCCAAGGTCTCCCGCGGCCTGGGCGAAGCCATGGTGGGCATCAACGTCGAGGAAATCCCCGAACCCCACCGCCTCGCCGAGCGCGGCTGGTAGGTCTTCGTTAAGCCGACGCGCCAGACGGCGCGGTTTGTTGGCGCCGGACGGCGCTGATCCTCGGCCTGCTATTCCCCGCGACTCGCTGCCGCGGCTCGGGGCGGGGGCCCTTTTACGCAGGCTGCCGGATCACACCGCCCGGCGCCTTGCGTTGGCGGGTCGCACCGTCCATCGCATCGCTCTCCCGCTAAGTACGACGCCGGCCGGTCACCTTCTTCGGTGACCGGCCGGCGTCGTGCGTTAACCCAACTGACTCCCAGTTGTTGTCGTTATGAGGCTCCATAACGACATTAACTGCGAGTCAGTTGGGGCGGCCCAGCAGCTATTCGAGGCCGCGGCGCTTGAGGAGCGGCTCGAGGGAGGCGTCGCGGCCGCGGAGCGTGCGGAATGATTCCAACGGATCGCGGCTGTTGCCACGGGAGAGCAGCTCCGAGCGGAATCGTTCGCCGTTCTCGCGCAGCAGCCCGCCGTTTTCCGTGAACCAGTCCACCGTTTCCGCGTCCAGCACTTCACTCCAGATGTACGAGTAGTACCCGGCGGCGTAGAAGTCCCCGGCGAAGATGTGCTGGAAGTACCCCGTGCGGTACCGGGGCGGAATGAGGGAGTGCGCCACGCCTGCAGCAGCCAATGCCTTGGCTTCGAAGTCCAGCGCGTCCTGAGGAACGCCGTCGACGTCCAGCACGTGCCAGGCCAGGTCCAAAAGGGCGGCGCCGAGGTATTCCGTCGTGGCGAAGCCTTCGCCCCAAAGCTTGGACTCGTTGAGGCGGTCGATGATGTCCTGGGGAAGCGCTTCGCCAGTCGCGTGATGCCGGGCGTAGTTACCGATAATCTCGGGCCACATGATCCACATCTCGTTGACCTGCGACGGATACTCCACGAAGTCCCGGGGGACCGAGGTGCCGGAAAACCGGGGATACATGACGTTGGAGAAGAGTCCGTGCAAGGCATGGCCGAACTCGTGGAACGTGGTCCGGACCTCGTCCAGGGTAAGCAGGGTGGGTTCTCCGGCCGGCGGTTTGGAGATGTTCAGGTTGTTGATCACCACCGGCTTGTTACCCAGGAGTGCTGATTGTTCGACGAGCGAGTTCATCCAGGCGCCGCCGCGCTTTGAGTCCCGCGCGTAGTAGTCGCCCAGGAAGAGACCAAGCTCGGAGCCGTCTCCGTTTCGCACCTCCCAGACGCGGACATCGGGGTGGTACCCCTCAAGGTCATTCCGCACGTGGAAAGTAATACCGAAGAGGCTCGTGGCTGCGAAGAACACGCCGTCCACGAGTACCCGGTCCAATTCGAAATAGGGCCGAAGGAGTTGTTCGTCCACTTCGTAGCGCTCCCGCCGGACCTTCGAGGAGTAGTACGCCCAGTCCCATGCTTCCAATGGGTGCCCTGCGCTCTCCGCCAGGGCAGCCGCTTCTGCGTCGGCGTTGCGGATGGCGGCCGGAGCAAGTCGGTTGAGCATCGCTTGCACGGCCGCGAAATCGGGGGCGGTCTGGCGGTCCATGACCATTTCGGCGTAGTTGCCGAACCCGAGGAGTGTCGCCTTCTCGGCCCGCAAACGCACCATCGCCTTCACCAGTTCCTGGACGTCCAGGCTGCCGCCGTCGCTTCCCCTCGCAACGGACGCCTCAAACAGGCGACGGCGGAGCTCGCGGTTCTGCAAAGAAGCCAAAGCAGGCTGGTTGCTCGGCTGTATGAGGGTCAGGAGGTATTTTCCCTCGTGCCCGGCAGTGCGTGCGGCCTCCGCAGCACTGGCGATGTCGTCCGCCGGCAGGCCGGCAAGTTCTGTGGCGTCATCCACCACCAGGGCGGCCGCCTTCATGGCTTCCTTGACCCGTTGCCCGTACTCCGTTCCCAATCGGGAGAGTTCCGCGTTGAGGCTCTTGAGTTTTTCCTGGTCAGCCGGGTCGAGCTGGATCCCCGACTGGCGGAATTCCCGAAGGTACTCCTGCACCAGGCGGGTGGCTTCGTCATCAAGTCCTGAAGTGTCTACGGCCGCGAATCGCTCGTACAGTCCGCGGTTGAGATAGACCGCGTCCTGATGGCTCACGAACCGGGGAGACAGCTCGGTTTCGAGTTCGCGGATGGCCTCCGAGGCGTCGGCGGAAACCAATGTGAAGAAGGCCGCTGCTGCCCGCTCCAGCAGGCGGCCGGAGCGTTCCATCGCGACCGCCGTGTTTTCGAAGGATGCGGGCTCCGGGTTGTCGACGATGGACTGGATCTCGGCCAGGTGCTCAACGAGGCCCGCATCCACGGCTTCGGCGAAGTGGCTGTCCTGGATCTTTGCGAAGGGCGGCAAGCCGAAGGGAAGGGTACTCGGCTCCAAGAGAGGGTTCGTCATGAAGCAACCCTTTCATGCAGGGGCCCCGCCCACAACGGTTTTCCCCGTGTTAGCGCGGCCGCCGCGCCGCGTGTTCGCGCGCGAGGCGGGCAAAGTCGTCGTCGGGCGTTCCGGGGACGAAAGTACCGTACTTGCGTTCGACGGCGGTCCGGATCAGGAAATCGGCGATGGCCGGATTCTTGGGCAACAGGGAACCGTGCAAGTAGCTGGCAACCACATTCCGGTGCCTGGCGCCTTCGTGGTTGTCTTTGCTGTTGTTGCCGGCGCCCTTGGACACGGTGCCGAGCGGCTCGACGCCGGCACCCAGGGAGGTCTGTCCGCTGTGGTTTTCGTAACCCATGATTTCACCGAACTCGGGTGAAGTGAGCGTGACGTTTCCGATGAGGCGTTCGTCCGTACCGATGGTCTCGACGTCAAGGATGCCGATACCGGGGATAACAGGTCCGCTCTTCGTCTTGAAGAACTTGCCGAAAAGCTGGTAGAGCCCGCAAATGACCAGCATGGGCGTTCCGTCCTCGGCCATCCCGCGCAGTTGCTCGCCGCGTGACTGGAGATCGTCCTGGATGACTACCTGGCCGCTGTCCTGGCCGCCACCGCCCACAATGAGATCGACATCTTCGGGGAAGTCGTCGCCCACATTGTATTCAAGGAGCTCGGGCGTGTAACCGTGCCAGAGCAGGCGCTGCCGCAAGACGAGCGCATTGCCCCAGTCCCCGTAGATGTTCATGTCACGGGGGTACAGCTGCAGGACCCGGATGGTGCCTTTGCTAGTGTGTGCGGTACCTTCGGCCGGGGTCATGAGACCACCTCTACTGTGGTGATTTTGGAGAGTTCGCGCCGGATGGCCAACATCGCGGTGTACGTGCAGAATACGCGTTTCGGTTTGCCGGCCGAACCCCGGATGAATTCGGCCAAGGCCGCAGTGATGTCGGTGTCCACTGAGCCGAAGCGGACCTCGTCGTACTGGAGGCGCAGTGCCATGTCATAGGCACGGACGCCGGTGACGACCTCGACACCGTCCTCGCGCAGGGAGTCGAATTCAACGTCCCAAAGCCACGACATGTCCCGGCCGTCGGCATAGTTGTCATTGATGGCGATCATGGACGCGTAGCCCTTCGCCGGGAAAGACTTCAGGCCCAGGCGGAAACCGCTCGGGTTCTTCACGAGGACCAACTCAAAAGGCTGGCCGTCCACCGTCAGGCTCTCCCCGCGGCCAAACGCCGGAGCCACTTCGGAGAGCGCCTTGACCAGCTTGGCGGAGTCGCCGGGCCTCCCGCTTGCCCCGGTGATGCTCCTGGCGAGGACCAACGCGGCCGCGGCATTGAAGATGTTGTAGACGCCACGGAGTTTCATGTAGGTGGACACAAGGGTTCCGTCGAACTCGAAGTCGGCGTCGTCGGTACCGACCCGGCGGAGCACGACGTCGGCCGCCGGGGATGCGGGGACCTCACCGCGGGGGCTGGTTTCCGGAGCCGCGGCCCGCATGTCGTCGTCGTTCGGGAAGGTGCTGCGGAGCGATTCGTCCAATCCGAAGTAGAGCACCTCGGGGCCGCTCACGGCTCCGGCAATACGGGCGACCCGGGGATCCTCGCGGTTCAGGACCACGGTCCCGGTGGTTCGCTCGGCGATGCGCTGGAGGAGTAGCGCCGTGGTGTCGATTTCGCCGAAACGGTCCAGTTGGTCGCGCAGGACGTTGAGGAGAAGGCAATAGCGCGGCGGCACCTTGTTCACGAAATGCACGGCGTGTGCCTCGTCGAGTTCCAACACCGCGACGTCGGCGTCCAACCTGCCGCGCCAGTCCACCTCACCCAGGAGAGCGGCCGCAACGCCACGGGTGAAGTTGCTGCCTGTCCGGTTGGTGAAGACCTTCAAGCCCTGGCTCTCCAGGAGCTCCACCACCATTTTTGTGGTGGTCGTCTTGCCGTTGGTTCCGCTCACCACCGCCACACCGTGGGGGAGCGAGGACAGCGTCCTCTGCATGAAGCCGGGGTCGATCTTCTCGACCACGAGGCCGGGCAAAGCCGAACCCCCGCCGCGCAGCCGGGACACAGCACGGACCAGCTTGCCGAGTGGAACGGTGAACGAAAACATGCTCTGTAATATATCCCAGTTGGTGCATAAACCACGTGCCGTAAAGCCGCGATCGGGTTGCAGGCGCAAGCCCGGCAGTGGCAGCGCATTATGATGGTCGAATGACCAATCCCCCTTCCGAGGCGTCATCAAGCGTGGGCGCGGGCCTGCGCATCGGCGTCCTCGCACTACAAGGCGATTTTCGTGAGCACATCCACGCTGTCGAAGCGGCCGGTGCCACCGGCGTCGGCATCCGGCGTCCGGCGGAGCTCGACGACATTGACGGCCTCATCATTCCCGGCGGCGAGTCGACTACCATCGACAAGCTGGCGCGCATCTTCGAACTCGCCGATCCCATCCGCAAGCAGATCGCGTCCGGGCTGCCGGTGTATGGATCCTGCGCCGGCATGATCCTGCTGGCGGACGACATCGCCGATCCCGCCACGGACCTTGCCGGAAATCCGCAGCAGACTTTCGGTGGATTGGACATCACGGTCCGTCGCAATGCCTTCGGCCGGCAGCGCGAGTCCTTCGAAACCGATCTTGACTTCAAGGGCCTCGAGTTCAGCGCAGGCGAGTCCGGCGTCGACCCCGTCCACGCCGTCTTCATCCGCGGACCGTGGGTGGAACGGGTCGGACCCGGCGTCGAAATCCTTGCGCAGGTGGAACCGGGCAAAGCGACCCACACGGACACTTTGCACGGGTTGGCTAGAATTGTTGCAGTGCGCTCAGGTCGGTTGCTGGCCACCTCCTTCCACCCGGAAGTGACTGGGGAGAAGCGTGTGCATGAATTGTTTATTCGAATGATCAGAGGGGAAGTTTAAAGCATGTCAGGCCACTCCAAATGGGCGACGACCAAGCACAAGAAGGCCATCCTCGATAGCCGCCGGGCCAAGTCGTTCGCCAAACTGATCAAGAACATCGAAGTCGCGGCCCGCATGGGCGGACCGGACCTTGCCGGCAACCCGAGCCTCGAACTGGCTGTGACCAAAGCCAAGAAAACCTCGGTCCCCGCCGACAACATCGACCGCGCCATCAAGCGCGGAGCCGGCCTCACCGGCGAAGTGGTCGACTACACGGAGATCATGTACGAGGCCCGCGGCCCGCAGGGTTCCGCCCTCCTGATCGAGTGCCTCACGGACAACAAGAACCGTGCCGCCTCCGAGGTCCGCCTGGCGATTTCCCGCAACGGCGGCACTATCGCCGATCCCGGCTCCGTGAGCTACCTCTTCACCCGCAAGGGCGTGGTCAACCTGCCCAAGAACGGGCTCAGCGAAGACGACATCCTGATGGCAGTGCTCGACGCCGGCGCAGAAGAAGTCAAGGACAACGGCGACAACTGGGAAATCCACTCGGAACCCACCGATCTCCCGGCAATCCGCGAAGCCCTCACGGAGGCCGGCATCGAATACGACACGGACGAAGCTGAATTCGTCCCGTCCATGCAGGTGCCGCTGGACCTTGACGGTGCCAAGAAGTTCATGAAGCTCGTCGACGCCCTCGAAGATCTCGACGACGTCCAGAACGTTTATACCAACGCGGACATGAGCGAGGAAGTCCAGGCTGCGCTCGAAGCCGAGTAGCGCCCGCTTGCCACACAGCTTCACAACAAACAGGGAGGCCCGGACTTGACTCTTCGCGTATTGGGAGTCGATCCGGGCCTCACCCGTTGCGGCTTCGGAGTGGTCGACGTCGAACGGAACCGCCGCGCCACGATGGTGGCTGTCTGCGTCGTGGGAACCTCCCCGGAGCAATCATTGGACCAGCGACTGCTGGTCATAGCCAAGGCCATCGATGAATGGCTGGACCTCTATAAACCCGACGTTCTCGCGGTCGAACGGGTGTTCTCCCAGTTGAACGTCAGTACGGTCATGGGCGTTGCCCAGGCATCCGGCGTCGTCATCGCGGCCGCCGCGCGGCGGGGCATCCCGGTGGCGCTCCACACGCCGTCGGAGGTCAAAGCCGCCGTGACGGGAAGCGGCACCTCCAACAAGGAAGCGGTGACGAAACTCATCACCAAGATCCTTCGTCTTGACGCTCCGCCCCGCCCGGCCGACGCCGCGGACGCGTTGGCCCTCGCTGTCACCCACGCGTGGCGGGCCGGCAGCGGTGCCGCAGTTGCCACCACCGGACCGGGGAGCAGCGCATTGACGCCCGCCCAGCGAGCCTGGGCTGAAGCCGAAGCGAAAGCGCGCCGCGCCCGGTAATTGTCGGTGGCCCTTGCTAGGGTATTCGTAGATATGTTCGGATAGCCCGCGGCGCAGCATGCGCGGGGCAGTACTTCAGGAGCCGGGTCTTGATCAGTTTTCTCCGCGGAACCGTGGCACACGTCAGTCTCTCCACGGCCGTCATCGATCTCAACGGCGCCGGTATGAGCGTCTACGCCACGCCCCAAACCCTCAGCCACCTGCACGTCGGCGAGGAAGCGAAGCTGTTCACTTCGTTGATCGTCCGGGAGGACTCCCTGACGCTCTTTGGTTTCTCGAACGACGACGAACGCGAAGTTTTCGATGTCCTGCTCAGTGTGAGCGGGGTGGGGCCGCGCCTGGCCCTTGCAGTCCTGGCCGTCCACGAGCCCGAGGCGATCCGGGTGGCCGCGCATTCCGGCGATGCCAAGTCATTCACCAAGGTCCCCGGTATCGGCCCGAAAGTGGCCGGCAGGATCGTCCTGGAACTGGCGGGCAAACTCGTTCCCCACGGCACCGCGCCCGGGGCCGCCCCCGCCGTCGCGGCCGAGTCTGTCTGGAAGCCGCAGGTGGTCGCCGCAATGACGAGCCTGGGCTGGTCGGAGAAGGACGCTGCCGGCAGCATCGACAAGGCAATGGCCGATTCCCCGGAACTTGCCGACGCCGGCAACGTCGCCCAGATCCTGCGCGCAACCCTTCGCTGGCTCGGGCAGGACGGCGCCCGCGCCGGAAACCGGGTAGGCAGCCGTGGCTGAGCAGTCCCTCGTTACCGGGGGAGAGGAACCCGAAGAGCGCATCATCGAAGCCGCACTTCGCCCGAAGAACCTCCACGACTTCGTAGGCCAGCACCGTGTCCGAAAGCAACTCTCGCTCGTGCTGGAAGCCTCGAGGATGCGCGGCCGCAGCGCGGACCACGTCCTGCTTTCGGGCCCTCCTGGGCTCGGCAAGACCACTCTCTCCATGATCATCGCCGCCGAGATGAACGCACCCTTGCGCATCAGCAGCGGGCCGGCCATCCAGCACGCCGGAGACCTTGCGGCCATCCTCTCCTCGCTTTCTGAAGGCGAAGTGCTCTTCCTCGACGAAATCCACCGGATGTCCCGGCCCGCAGAGGAAATGCTGTACATGGCCATGGAAGACTTCCGGGTGGACATCGTGGTGGGCAAGGGCGCAGGCGCCACTGCCATTCCGCTTGAGCTGCCGCCTTTCACCCTCGTGGGCGCCACCACGCGGGCCGGCCTGCTGCCTGGACCGCTGCGTGACCGCTTTGGTTTTACCGGGCACCTGGAGTTCTACTCAGTGGCGGAGCTGGAACTCGTACTGCGCCGCTCGGCCGGACTGCTTGACCTGAAAGTCAACTCGGCCGGCTTCAGCGAGATTGCGGGCCGTTCCCGCGGAACCCCGCGTATCGCCAACCGGCTGCTTCGCCGTGTCCGGGACTGGGCTTTGGTTCACGGCATCGAACAAATCGATGCCCGTGCCGCCTCCGCTGCGTTGGACATGTACGAGGTGGACCAGCGTGGCTTGGATCGCCTGGACCGTGCTGTGCTGGAAGCCCTGATCCTCAAGTTCAACGGCGGTCCCGTAGGGCTCTCCACCCTCGCTATCGCCGTGGGGGAGGAACCGGAGACCGTCGAAACGGTCGCTGAGCCGTACCTGGTGCGCGAAGGCCTCTTGGGACGGACGCCGCGCGGCAGGATTGCCATGGCGTCAGCCTGGACGCACCTCGGATACGCCGTGCCGCCAGGAGTGTTCGGGCAGGACCCGCTGGCGTTGTTCGAGGATAGCGAAAACGGGGCGGAAAGCATCGACACCGGCCGTTAGCACGATCCATTCAGCTTAACCCTCTAGACTGGTATGACACTCGGCACGTTCGAGTCCTTGGTTCTGTGCCCGCCCGTCGGAGCATTGTGCGGCCAAGTGGGCGAAAGCTCCACGGCCGCCGGATCCACCGGGCAGACATGGCCGTGAAACCAAAAACGTAAGTAAAGAACGGAACTTCCCTGTGGATCCAATGACAATCCTGCTGTTCGCCATGCTCGGCGTCTTCATCTTCATGATGTTCCGCCGCAACAAGAAGACGCAGCAACAGCAGGCCAAGCTGCAGTCCCAGTTTGCCCCCGGCGTTGACGTCATGACCAGTTTCGGACTGTTCGGCCGAATCGTCTCAATGGACGACGCCGAGAACAAGGTTGTCCTGGAACTGTCCCCGGGCAACCTCGCCACGGTGCACCGCCAGGCCGTCACCAAGATCGTTGAGCCCGCCGAGGAGGCCGCAGTTGACGTTCCGGACGACGCGTCGTCGCTGACGGCCGCGGATGCCGATGCATCTGCATCCGCGGAGACCCCGGACGAGACCCTCAAGCGCCTCAACGACGAGGGCAAGAAGGACAACTAGCCCGTACCCGCTCTACAAGCGGGAATAGTTCTACGGCAATGAATCGCCGCCGGCCTGCGCTCACCCGTGCACGTCGGCGGCTGTTCCGTCATCAACAGGAAGATCGAACATGGCACGAACCGGCCACAAAAATGCAGCCCGCAGGGTGCTGATCTGGCTTGTCGCAATATTCGCTGTACTGACAGCAGTCCTCGGTGGCGGCGTCATCACTGGTCACGCCAGCTGGGCCCCAAAGCTCGCGCTTGACCTCGAGGGCGGCACGCAAATGATTCTCGCGCCCAAGGTCGAAGGATCAACCGGCATCAACGAAGAACAGTTGAACCAGGCCGTCGCGATTATCCGCCAACGCGTTGACAGCTCCGGTGTCGCCGAAGCGGAAATCACCACGCAGTCCGGCCGTAACGTCGTGGTAAGCCTTCCCGGTACGCCAAGTTCGGAAACCCGTGCCCTGATCCAGGCATCTGCCGACATGAACTTCCGCCCAGTGATCACCACCGGTGACCCTGCGGCCGTTCCGGTCGCATCCCGCACGCCGGACGCGAGCCTGCCCAAGCCCACCGCTGCGCCGACCAACGCCAGCGACAGCAACTGGGTCACAGCCGACGTCTACAAGGCCTTCGAAGCCTTGGACTGCGTCAACCCGGCCCAGGATAAGCAGCCGCGGTCGGATCCCGCCAAGCCGCTGGTGACCTGCGAGCCGGCAACGGCCAAGACTCCTGCCGTCAAGTACATCCTTGGCCCGGTCGAAGTGAAGGGCCAGGACATCGTGTCGTCCTCCTTCGATCCCGTCCAGGGCGCGCAGGGCTCGGTCACCAATGCGTGGGGCGTGACCATCACGTTCGATGCCAACGCCACCAAGACCTTCAAGGACGTTACGCAGAGGCTCAACCAGTTCTACGTGGCATCGCAGGCGCAGGGCGGCAACGACCCCAAGGCCCAGTTCGCCATCGTCCTGGATGACCAGGTTATTTCCGCGCCGCGTGCCCTCGCAGTCATTACCGATGGCAAGCCGCAGATCACGGGTAACTTCACGCAGGCCTCGGCACAGGCGTTGTCGGACCAGCTTCGCTACGGCGCTTTGCCCATCAGCTTCGATATTCAGTCCGAGGAACAGATTTCCGCCACCCTCGGTGGCGAGCAGCTTCGTCTTGGCCTGATGGCCGGTGTGATCGGGCTCCTGCTCGTGGTGGTCTATTCGCTCTTCCAGTACCGGGCCTTGGGCTTTGTCACCATCCTCTCGCTCGTTGTGGCTGGTGGACTGACATACCTAGCCATCGCGATCCTTGGCTGGACTGAAAACTACCGGCTGTCCCTTGCCGGTGTGGCAGGTCTTATCGTGGCCATTGGCCAGACAGCCGACTCCTTCATCGTGTACTTCGAACGCATCCGTGACGAACTTCGTGAGGGCAAGGGCCTCGTGTCCGCCGTCGCTAACGGTTGGAAGCGCGCCAAGCGCACGGTCCTCGCGTCCAAGGCCGTCAACCTGCTCGCGGCCTTGGTGCTGTACTTCGTCGCTGTTGGAAACGTCCGCGGCTTCGCCTTCACCCTTGGCCTCACCGCGCTGGCAGACCTCCTGGTCGTGTTCATGTTCACGCACCCCACGCTCCAAGTGCTGGCCCGGACCAAGTTCTTCGGCGAGGGGCACCGCTTCTCCGGCCTCGACCCTGAGCGACTGGGCGCCGTGCCGCTGTACCGCGGTGCCGGCCGGCTCCGCACGCCAACGGAGAAGCCCGCCGTCGTGCGCGCCCGCAACACCGGTGCTGCCGCTGAAGCCGAGCGCCGCATGACCATCGCCGAACGCCGGCTTGCCGAGAAGCAGGCCCAGTTGACTGGTTCTTCCAACGGCACCAAGGAGGAGAAGTAATGACCACGAGCTTCGCAAAGTTCGGCAACGAGCTCTACACGGGCAAGCGTTCTTACAACTTCGTTTCCAGCAAGAAGATCTGGTTCATCATCGCCGCAGTAGCGGTGGCGATCTCCATCCTCCTGCCGGTGGTCAAGGGCGGGTACAACCTCGGAATCGACTTCCGGGGCGGCTCCGAGTTCACGGTGTCCAACGTGAAGACCACCGAATCCGCCCCGGGCGAGAAGGCAGTCCACGACGTCGTTGCTGGTGCCGTTCCGCGCGTCGCCAACGTCGCTGGCAGCACTATGCGCATCCAGACCGACAAACTCAGCGATGACCAGACCATCAAGATCAAGACGGATCTCGCGAAGGCCTACGGCGTGACCGAAAACCAGGTCACCTCGACCTTCATCGGCCCCACCTGGGGGCAGGATGTCACCAAGCAGGCCCTGATCGGCCTCGCGGTGTTCGTTGGGCTGGCCGCTCTTTTGATGGCGTTGTACTTCCGCACCTGGAAGATGTCGGTTTCTGCCCTTGCCGGCATGCTGGTCACGATGTTCACTACGGCCGGTGTCTACTCCTTGAGCGATTTCGAGGTGACACCGTCGGCCATCATCGGCTTCCTGACGGTCCTCAGCTACTCCCTGTACGACACCGTGGTGGTTTTCGACAAGATCCGTGAAAACACCTCGGACATCGCGACCTCCAGCCGGCGCACTTTCGCCGAAGAGGTCAACCTTGCCGTCAACCAAACCCTGGTGCGCTCCATCAACACCATGATGGTGGCAGTATTGCCGGTCGCCGCGATTCTGTTCATCGGCGCCGGATTGTTGGGCGCCGGCACGCTCCGCGACCTGTCCCTCGCCCTGTTCGTCGGCATCCTGATCGGTACGGCGGCGACGATCTTCATCGCGGCTCCGCTCTACGCGTGGCTGCGCCAGAGCGAACCCGAGCTGCAGAAGCAGGCCAAGAAGGTGGCGACCCGGCGCGCGGCAGCCGTCAGCGCGAACTCGGAAGCAGCGGCCGTTTAGCCTCGTTCCCCCTTGAAGGGCCGGTCACCGCCGAAAAGTGGTGACCGGCCCTTTTGCGTTCCCGGCTCCGTCATCTGGGTACCGGTTCTTGGAGAGCTCACCAGCGGGAATAGACTGGGAGAATTAAGTCAGTCGTGAGAGGTGCTTTTGTGGAGGAACGTACGACGTCGGCGCCGCCGGCGGGCGGAGAGGACGGCCTGAGCCGCGTGCCCGGCACCGCAACTGCAGCTACGGGAAGCACCGTGGACGGTGTGCCCGTGGACTCCCCGGGCGTGCGCCCGACGTTCCCTGGACGACGCGAGCGGACGCGCTCCAGGCTGGCGAAGTTGACGGGACGGGGCACGAGCACCTATTCGCCCATCCTCGAACCGCTCCTGCGGACCGTCAGGGCCAACAACCCCAAAGAAGACCTCGATCTCATCCAGCGGGCCTTTACCGTGGCAGAGCGCAGCCACCAGGGCCAGAAGCGGAAGAGCGGCGATCCGTACATCACCCACCCCGTTGCGGTGGCCACGATCCTGGCCGAGCTGGGCCTCACAGGCACAACCCTTGCTGCTGCACTCCTGCACGACACCGTCGAGGACACTCCCTACACCCTCGCTGACCTGACGCGTGATTTCGGCCCCGAGGTCGCAATGCTCGTGGACGGCGTCACCAAGCTGGACAAAGTCCAATTCGGTGAGGCCGCACAGTCCGAGACCGTCCGCAAGATGGTCGTGGCCATGGCCAAGGACATCCGGGTACTGATGATCAAGCTGGCGGACCGGCTGCACAACGCCCGTACGTGGCGCTTTGTTTCCGCTGAATCTTCCGCCCGCAAAGCGCGCGAAACACTTGAGATCTTTGCACCGCTGGCCCACCGCCTTGGCATGAACACCATCAAATGGGAACTTGAGGATCTTTCCTTCGCCGCCTTGTACCCGAAGGTGTATGAAGAAATCGTCCGGATGGTGGGGGACCGCACTCCAGAGCGCGAGAAGAGCCTGAGCGTCATCCGCAACCAGATTGCCGAAGACCTGCGCGTCGCCCGCATCAAGGCCACCATCACGGGCCGCCCCAAGCATTACTACTCGATCTACCAAAAGATGATTGTCCGGGACAAGGACTTCGACGACATCAACGACCTCATGGGCGTGCGTGTCCTCGTGGATTCCGTCCGTGACTGTTACGCGGCTCTTGGCACCTTGCATTCGCGCTGGAACCCCCTTCCGGGACGGTTCAAGGACTACATCGCCATGCCGAAGTTCAACATGTACCAGTCCTTGCACACCACCGTGATCGGGCCCGGGGGCAAGCCCGTTGAGATCCAGATCCGTACCCACGAAATGCATCGCCGTGCCGAGTATGGCGTGGCGGCACACTGGAAGTACAAGGACCAGCCCAACCGGACCGCCGTAGGTCCGGGGAGCCCCAAGGACGGCGACATGGGCTGGTTGCGTTCCCTGGTCGACTGGCAGCAGGAAACATCGGATCCGGGCGAATTCCTGGACTCGCTGCGTTTTGAAATCAATGCCCGGGAAGTGTTCGTCTTCACCCCCAAGGGCGAGGTCATGGCCCTTCCCGCAGGATCGACACCGGTGGACTTCGCCTACGCGGTGCACACCGAAGTGGGTCACCGGACCATCGGTGCGCGCGTCAACGGCAAGCTGGTTCCGCTCAACAGCGAACTCAATCACGGCGACTGGGTGGAGATCTTCACCTCCAAGGCCGAGGGCGCAGGACCGAGCCAGGACTGGCAGCATTTCGTCAAAAGCGCCCGGGCGCGCAACAAGATCCGGCAGTGGTTCAGCAAGGAACGCCGCGAAGAGGCCATCGAGCGGGGCAAGGACCAGCTGACCCGCGCCATGCGTAAGCAGAACCTGCCCCTGCAACGGCTCATGACACATGACGCCTTGTCCACGGTGGCCGAGGAATTCCACTACGTCGACATTTCCGGCCTGTATGCCGGCGTCGGAGACGGGCACACTTCGGCGCAGTCCGTCATGGAAAAGCTCATGGAGCACCTCGGTGGGCATGAGACGCCCGATGAGGACCTCGACGAAGTCAGCATTCCCTCGCAACTCCAGAAGACCCGGTACTCGGACTCCGGCGTCATTGTCCGCGGCGTGGGAGATGTCTGGGTGAAGCTGGCCCGGTGCTGCACGCCTGTACCGCCTGATCCGATCCTCGGGTTCGTGACCCGCGGCTCGGGGGTGTCGGTACACCGCACGGACTGTACGAATGTCTCGGACCTCCGTGACCAGCCCGATCGCATCGTCGAGGTTGAATGGGCTCCGACCCAATCCAGCGTCTTCCTGGTGGAGATCCAGGTGGAAGCCTTGGACCGGAAGTCGTTGCTTTCGGATGTCACCCGCGTGCTTTCGGAAAACCACGTCAACATCCTGGCTGCTTCCGTGCACACCTCCAGCGACCGGGTAGCCATCTCCCGCTTCGCGTTCGAAATGGGCGATCCTAAGTACCTTCACCACGTGCTCAGTGCCGTGCGCAGGATCGACGGGGTCTTTGACGTCTACCGGACCACGGGCAACCGCAGGAGAAGCTGAACCTAGCAACTCAGGCGGCTACCTCAGGCGGCAAGACGTCGGAAGGCGGCGGGTCAGCGGTCCGAGCCAACGCGGCAATCTTGCGCAGTGCAGCTTTCTTGTGGGGCACCCTCGTGGACGCCTCCACCGCGAGGGTCAAGAGCCGCAGCCGGACGCCCAATTCATCCCGGGACAGCAGCATCCGCAGTGCGGGCAAGGCCCTGCTGGCTTCTACGTGTAGGGCCACATCCACGGCCGTCCGCAGGGGACTGGTCACGAGCAGCCCGCCGATGCTGACCACGTCCAGTTGGCCTAAACGGACTTCGTGCAAGATACAGCCGCGGGCCGAACGCAAGCTCGATATACGGTGTTTGGCGTCCACGAGAAGCGAAAGCCTCTCTGGGGCATCCGCGCAACCGTAAATCCAGGCCGCCGTCATGCGCCCCGCGATGACCTTCCTGCGAATGCGATCCGGAACCACCAGGGCGGCCGCGCGGGCTCGGAGCCGAGGCGTGACATCCAGCCCCGAGGGAGTGAAACTCTTCTCGTAGAGTGGTGTGAGCACGCCGTCCGTAGCCATTGATTGAAGCTCGGCCCACGTGAACTGCGGGCTGGGCGCGTACAGCTCTTGGGCAGGGAAGTCCTGTTGCTGCGGAGGCGGTAATCTCGGGGCCATTCAGCAATCATCGCGTGGCTGCCGCAACGGGAACAGGCCCCGTGTCGGTTATGTGGATAACCGGCACGGGGCCTGTTGGTTCAAGCTCTACTACTACTACAACTACTACAACTACTACTACGCGAGATCGCTTGCCGAACGCTGGATCTGGTCAAGCCAGGCCTCTCGTGCTTCAAGGGCCTCACGGGCGTTCTTGATGCGGCGCTGGTCTCCGGCCTTTTCGGCCTTTTCCAGGTCTTCCCTCAGGCCGGCGATAGCCGCTTCCAGCTGCGACAAGGCGCTGTTGGTGCGGGCCTTCGTCTCCGGGTTGCTCCGGCGCCATTTGTCCTCTTCGGCGTCGCGGACGGCGTCCTCAACCTTGCGAAGGCCGGCTTCGATCCTGCCCATGTCGGCGCGGGGGACCTTGCCGGCTTCTTCCCAGCGGTCGCGGATGGACTGCAGGGCCTTCTTGGCAGCATTGAGGTCCGTGATCGGCAGCAGGGCCTGTGCCTCGACAACGAGCTCTTCCTTGACGGCAAGGTTTGCCGTGTACTGCTGGTCGATCTCGTCGTTGGCAGCCTGGCGGTTGCTGAAGAATACGTCCTGCGCGGCACGGAAACGGAGCCAGAGGGCGTCGTCATCCTTGCGGCTGGCGCGAGGCGTAGCCTTCCACTGGTCCATGAGACGGCGGTATTCGCCGGCGGCGAATCCCCAATCCGTGGAACTGGAGAGGGCTTCGGCCTCGACGATCAGCTGTTCCTTGGCGACCTTGGCCGCCGAGTTGGTGCTGTCCAATTGGGAGAAGTACGCACGGCGGTGGCGGTCAAAGACGGTACGGGCCGAGCGGAACCGCTTCCACAGCGCGTCCTCGTTGCTTCGTCCAAGCCGGATGCCGTTCTTCTGGGCTGTCTTCCAGCTCTCGAAGAGTTCGTTCATGCGGGCGCTGGACGTCTTCCACTGGACCTGGGACGGATCCTGGGATGCGATGGATTCGGCTTCGGCGACGATCGCCTCGCGTGCCGCGAGCTCCGCGGATCGTGCGGCGTCGTGTGCAGCTTTCTCGGACTTCTCCAACTCGGAAATCTGTCCAGCCAAGGCATCGAGTCGAGCCTCGGCAGTGCGGATGTCGCCCACCATGTTTCGCTCTGCCAGCTGCTCACGCAGGTGCTCGACCGTCTTCTGCATGTCCGTGGCCGGGGCCTTGGACTCCACGCGGTGTTCCATCAAAACGATCTGCGCAACAACGTCGTCGTACTTCCGGGCGAAGTATGCCAGCGCCTCGTCGGTGCTCACTCCCGGGTACTGTCCCACCGGCTGCTCTTCGCCGTCGATGGTCAGGAAGACGTGGCCGTCACCCTCGGCGCGCCCCCACTTGGCGGCTTCCGCCAGGGACACAGCCGTAGGCTGGGCTGCCGGCGCGGCCGGAATGACACTGGCGGCTGCCTTGGGGCGGGCAGCAAATGCTGCGGGGGAAGGCGCATGCGAGGGGGCCGGACGTGGCGCCGGAGAGGCAGGCTTGGGCGCGGGTTCTGCCGCGTCGGCCACCGGGGCAACCGGCGCAACGCCGGCCTGCTCAGCTACGGGAGCCTGGGTTTCTTCGTCGTTGGCCACTACTGCAGTTTCGTCGGATTTCTGACTGTCTGTCACCGCTAAAAGTCTTTCGCTTGGAGGGATTACTAAGGTAATGCGCCGTGGACCATGGTCCGGGCTAGTTACTTCAGAGAAAACGAGTCTATCGTGACAGCTGCCACAGGGGTGCCGTCGGTGGCGCTGCTCCCCGGATTAATACCGGCTTGGGCGATCTTCGTCACCACGTCCATGCCGCTCGTCACCTTGCCGACCACCGTGTACCCGCCGGCGGAGTCCGGGGGAATGACGGTGTCCTTGTACACAATGAAGAACTGGTGCCCGTTGCCATAGGCGTTGTTGCCGGTCCTGGCGACGGCGATGGTTCCGGCCGGGTAGGTGTTGTTCGCCGGGGTGTTCTCAAGTGGTCCCCAGTGGAAGTTGGGGTCGTCTGTGGTGTCCGTCCCCTTGGCTCCGCACTGCAGCACCGAGAAATTGTCGGCGGTAGTCAATCGAGGGCACTTGAGGCCGCTGTAATAACTCGCGTCAGTGAGGGATTTGAACACTGCTGCGGCCTGGGGAGCTGTTGTGCCATCCAGTTCGACGCCGACTGTCCCTCCATTGAGGCTGAGCTGGCCAGTGAAAGTCTTACCTGCGGCCGTGTCCGCTTTGGGAATGCCGGCGCTATTCGAGCCCGTCGCCGCGGCCGAAGCGGAGGGGTTGGCAGAGGCGGACGGCGAACTCAGCCCGGCTTGGGCCGCTGCGAACTCCGATTCGCTCGGATTCGAGTTGAACACCGTGAGTTGGAGCACGACGGCGGCAATCAGGGCGGCGGCACCCACGCTGACCGCGATCACATTGTCCCGGCGGCGGCGCTTGCCCTGTGCACGCCGAAGCTCGCGCTTGGCTTCCATCTGCCTGATGCGCCGTTTGGCTTCACGGTTGTCCCGCGGCCTTGTAGACAATGGTCCTCCTGGTTGTCTGGACAAGCTTCCCTCGCAAGCAAGCCGAACCCGGGCGCCCGCATTAGATGTGCAGGCGCCGAAAGCATAAACTGGCTGCCGCACATAGTTTATGCATGACTGGCTGGACGCCAGCCCATCCTGAGCCGAATCGGCCCGTGGTTCGTGGCGCTGGGTCCGGCCCGCGCAATCATTGAGGAGAAATTTCCACCATGGCCCGTACCGCCTCCCTGTCCGGATTCCCCGAGTGGCTTCCCCAGGAACGGTTGGTGGAACTGCATGTGCTGGACACGTTGCGCAAGACGTTTGAACTCCACGGCTTCTCTTCCATCGAGACGCGCGCTGTCGAAACCGTCGGCCAGCTTCTCCGCAAGGGCGAGATAGACAAAGAGGTATACGGACTGAGCCGGCTGCAGGAAGACGAGGACGGCGGCGAAGGCGGAAAGTCGGACAAGGCAGATCCCAACGCCTTGGCGCTCCACTTCGACCTCACGGTGCCGTTTGCCCGCTATGTCGTCGAGAACGCCGGCTACCTGGCGTTCCCGTTCCGCCGCTACCAGATCCAGAAGGTGTGGCGGGGGGAGCGGCCCCAGGAGGGCCGCGCCCGCGAGTTCACGCAGGCGGACATCGACGTCGTGGGCGACGGCGAGCTGCCTTTCCGCTACGACGTCGAGATCGCCCTCGTCATCGCGGAAGCGTTGAGCGCCCTTCCCATTCCGGACTTCCGCCTGCGCATCAACAACCGCAAGTTGGCCGAGGGCTTCTACCGCGGTATCGGCCTCACCGACACTGCCGGCGTGCTTCGAAGCATCGACAAGCTCGAAAAGATCGGCGAAGCGAAAGTTGCCGAATTGCTCAGGAGCGAGCTTGGCGCCACGGATGAGCAGGCAGCGCTTGCTTTGAAGCTTGCCAGCATCCGCACCGAGGACACGTCCTTCGTGGCGCAGGTGCGTGCGCTTGGCGTATCGGACGAGCTTCTTGAAGAGGGCCTCAGCGAGCTGGAACAAGTCATCGAGGCTGCCGTGCAGCGCGCCCCCGGCAAAGTTGTTGCCGACCTCAGCATCGCCCGCGGCCTCGACTACTACACCGGTACGGTCGTCGAAACCGTCCTGGTGGGACACGAGCAACTCGGTTCCATTTGCTCCGGCGGCCGCTACGACGCCCTCGCCAGCAAGGGCAACCGCAAGTTCCCCGGCGTCGGGCTGTCGATCGGCGTGACCCGCCTGGTCTCCCGCATCCTGAGCCAGGAATTCGCGACGGCGTCGCGCTCGGTTCCCACGGCAGTCCTGGTGGCGCTGAACAACGACGACAGCTGGTCTGCGGCCCAGGATGTGGCGGCCCAGCTGCGTGGACGGGGGATCGCCACCGAAGTTGCGGCGAAGGCCGAGAAGTTCGGCAAGCAGATCAAATTCGCCGACCGACGCGGCATTCCTTTCGTCTGGTTCACGGACGACGACGGCAAGCACCAAGTGAAGGACATCCGCACCGGGGAGCAAGTCGACGCGGATCCGGCCAACTGGGAGCCGTCACCCGAGGATCTCCACGTCCGCATCACCACGCGATAGCCACGAACCGGCGCCTCAAGGCAAAACCCCGCGGGCCCGGGCGGGAGCGGGCCGCGCCCGGTGGGGCCACGCTTCGTTCATACGGGTAAACTCGAACGGGATCGTTTTGTCATGGTCCTGAAAATCATGTTGAAAGGAATGCTGTGCTGCGCACACATGACCTCGGATCCCTGCGTTCCGAGCACATTGGACAGACCGTCACCCTGGCTGGCTGGGTAGGCCGCCGCCGAGATCACGGTGGCGTGGCCTTCGTCGATCTGCGTGACGCGTCCGGTGTCGCCCAGGTGGTTGTCCGCGAGGAAGAGGTCTTCCACGGCCTGCGCAATGAATACGTGCTGCAGATCGTGGGCACCGTCAGCAAGCGTCCCGAGGGCAACGAGAACCCGCACCTCGCCACCGGCGAGATCGAGGTCATCGCCGAGAAAGTGGTGATCCTCAACACTTCGGATCCCCTTCCGTTCCAGATCGACGAGCACGTGGAGGTCGGTGAAGAAGCGCGACTCAAGCACCGTTACCTTGACCTGCGCCGCCCCGGCCCCGCCCGGAACCTGCGCCTGCGTTCCGAAGCGAACCGCGTGGCCCGCGAGCTGCTTCACCAGCAGGGTTACGTTGAGATCGAGACTCCCACGCTGACGCGCTCGACGCCGGAAGGCGCCCGCGACTTCGTGGTTCCGGCGCGTCTGGCACCGGGTTCCTGGTATGCGCTTCCGCAGTCCCCGCAGCTTTTCAAGCAGCTGCTCCAGGTTGGCGGTTTCGAAAAGTACTACCAGATCGCCCGTTGCTACCGCGACGAAGACTTCCGTGCGGACCGCCAGCCGGAATTCACCCAGCTCGACATCGAAGCCAGCTTCGTTGACCAGGACGACATCATTGAGCTCGGCGAAGGCATCGTCAAGGCACTATGGCAGCTGATCGACGTCGAGATCCCGACGCCGATCCGCCGCATGACGTACCACGAGGCGATGGCCAAGTACGGCTCCGACAAGCCGGACCTGCGCTTCGGCCTGGAGCTCACTGAATTGACGGAGTTCTTCAAGGACACGAACTTCGGCGTCTTCAAGGCGCCCTACGTTGGCGCCGTCGTCATGCCAGGCGGAGCCTCGCAGGCCCGCCGCGCGCTGGACGCCTGGCAGGAATGGGCCAAGCAGCGTGGCGCCAAGGGTCTCGCCTACGTGTTGTTCAAGGAAGACGGCGAGCTCACGGGCCCCGTTGCCAAGAACCTCACGGACGCCGAGCGTGCCGGCCTGGCTGACGCCGTCGGCGCAAAGCCCGGCGACTGCATCTTCTTCGCCGCCGGCGAGAAGTCACCATCCCGCGCCTTGCTGGGTGCTGCCCGCGTCGAGATCGGCCACCGCACCGGCCTGATCGATCCCAAGGACTGGGCTTTCGTCTGGATCGTGGACGCCCCGATGTTCGAACCGGCTGCCGCAGCCGTCGCTTCCGGCGACGTCGCGGTAGGTGGCGGACAGTGGACGGCCCTGCACCACGCCTTCACCTCCCCGAAGCCCGAGTTCCTGGACTCCTTTGACAAGGACCCGGAAGCGGCCCTGTCGTACGCCTACGACATCGTGTGCAACGGCAACGAAATCGGCGGCGGATCCATCCGTATCCACGAGGCCGATGTCCAGGAGCGCGTTTTCGAGCTCATGGGCCTGGACAAGGAAGACGCGCAGACCAAGTTCGGCTTCCTGCTCGAGGGATTCAAGTACGGCGCACCTCCGCACGGCGGCATGGCCTTCGGGTGGGACCGGGTCGTGGCCCTTCTGGCCGGCGTGGACTCGATCCGCGACGTCATCGCTTTCCCGAAGTCCGGCGGCGGCTACGACCCCCTGACCGCTGCTCCTGCGCCCATCACGGCGCAGCAGCGCAAGGAAGCCGGAGTCGACTTCAAGCCTGAAGCCAAGCCGCAGGCAGCGGCAGCGAAGCCGGAGTAGCTGGAACCGTAGAAGTAGCCCGAAGGCCCTCGCACATTGCGGGGGCCTTCGGCGTAGCATGACGTCGACTGAATTCGAGGAGGACGCGTGACACAGGAAATGGGCCTTGAATCGATCGAGGAGCTCATGGACCGGGCATGGCCCGCCCCGGACCGTGAGGACACCGGGGGATGGGTCATGCGGGCCGCCGGAGGCGTGACACAGCGGGCAAACTCGGTCTGGCCCAGGGAGCAGGCCAGCGACCACGAGTCGGCAGTACGGGCCGCCACGCAGTGGTACCGCTCCCGGCGCCTGCCGCTGATCTTCCAGATTTTCGACGATGAGCGAAGCGCGGGCCTCAACAGTGTGCTCGATGCGCAGCGATTCACCCGGCAGTCGGAGACCCTCATCATGGTCCGTCCGGGCGGCGCCCTTCCAGCTACCCTGCCCGGTGGCCCGGCAACCGGCGTCGAGATCTCGGAGGAGCCTTCCGAAGAGTGGCTCCGGCTGTGGTGGTCCGTTGACGGCCGCGGGGGAGACGCCGAGCTGGACATCGCCCGGAGGATTCTGGTGTCTTGCCCTTCCGTCTACGCTCTCGCGAAGGACGACGACGGCGTCCCGGCCGCCGTCGGGCGCCTCGCCCTGGTGGGCGGCAAGGGAGGCATCTACTGCATGGCAACTGCGGCCAAGCACCGCCGCCGTGGCTACGGGCGGCAGGTGCTTGAAGCGCTTCTGGAAGCGGGCGCCCACCGAGGCGTGTCCGAGTTCTGGCTACTGGTAACGGCCTCGAATACCGGCGCCCGGACCCTGTACGACGGCGCGGGGTTCGCAGAGCACGGCAGGTACCTCTACCGGCAGGCCCGGCCGCAGCGGGCGTTGTCGGGCTGTTAGCTGGCCCGGCGCCCCTCCTACAACGGATCCGTGACGTCGATCCGCACGGCGCAGGCATCCGCCGCAGCCCTGCGAAGTACGGTTGCGTTGGGGTCGGCAACCGCCAGGAACGCGAGCTTCGCCCGGGACGAATATTCCTTCAACGCCTTTTCTTCGAGGACCGCCGCGGAGAGTGCGGTGTCTCCGCCCAGAACGAGATATTCAATACTGTCTCCGGCGAACACAGCGGCGGCATAACCGGCCACCGCTTCCGTCAGTGCGTTGGCCTGGTTCTCACGACGACGGGCAAAGCGCTGCTGCGAGGATCCACCTGCAGCCGAGCGGGATTGAACGTAACGTGAACCCGATTTGGAGGCGGACACTTTGCCGCCGCTCACCACCCCCACCGCGTAGCCGCCCCGGCGCACCAGGATGATTCCGAGCCGCCGTTCCTGCGAAGCAAGCGACGCCAGGCGCTCAACCGCGGTTGCGCCCCTGCCGGGCCGTCCATCGACAGGCCAGGGGGCCCTTAATAGCGCGGTAGCGCCATCGGCCGCCCGCAGGAGCGTGCCGCCGTCGTCGGGCTCTTCCTGAACGGCGCCATGGCTCGCGGCGAAGCGCTCCACCCAGCCGGTCAACCGCGGACCGGGGATGAAAGCGGTGCGCACCGCCCCTGGCGGCGGCTTTTCGTTGGGGCCGGACGGCCGGGTCTCCACGTTGATGTCTCCTTCGCTGGAATCATGAGTAGCCTATCCATGTGGAAGATCTCTTTGGTGCCGACGCGGACAATGACGACGACGCCGGCAGCCAGGCGGATTCGGACCGTTCCAGCGATGGACGCGCAGGCACAGGGCGTCCGGCGTCGCCGCGGAGCCCTTTGGCTGTCCGTATGAGGCCCCGGACCCTCGACGACGTTGTGGGCCAGCAGCATTTGCTGGGCCAGGGGTCTCCGTTGCGGCAGCTTGCCGCAGGGGCCAACGCCGCCGGTCCTGCCGGCCCGAGTTCGGTCATCTTGTGGGGACCCCCGGGTACGGGCAAGACGACGCTGGCACACGTCATTGCCCGCGGACCCGGCCGGAAGTTCGTCGAATTGTCCGCCATTACCGCGGGCGTCAAGGATGTCCGCCTGGTCATGGAAAATGCCTTGACTGCCCGGGATCTCTATCGGACCACCACGGTGCTGTTCCTGGATGAGATCCACCGCTTCAACAAAGCCCAGCAGGACGCCCTGCTTCCCGGGGTCGAGAACCGCTGGGTGGTCCTGGTTGCAGCTACCACCGAGAACCCTTCGTTCTCGGTGGTCTCGCCGCTGCTTTCCAGGTCACTGCTGCTTACCTTGAAACCGCTCACCGATAGCGACATCGAAGCGCTGCTGCAGCGCGCCGTTGCCGATGCCCGCGGCTTGGCAGGGGGAGTGGAGCTCACCCCGGAAGCCTTGGAGCACCTGGTCCGCTTGTCCGGGGGCGATGCCCGCCGTGCGCTCACCGCGCTCGAGGCCGCTGCCGGCGTCGCCTACGGTGACAGGAACCACGACGACGGCGACGCGTCCGAAGACGCTTCTGAAGAGGAAGGGCTGGCCGGTGACGGTGCCCCCGAGGCTCCGGTCGTCGTCGAACTCCGCCATACGGAGCGGGCGCTGGACGCGGCTGCCGTCCGCTACGACCGTGCGGGAGACCAGCACTATGACGTTGCCAGTGCGTTCATCAAGTCGATCCGCGGTTCCGACGTCGATGCGGCCCTCCACTATCTGGCCCGCATGCTCGAGGCGGGCGAGGATCCGCGCTTCGTGGCGCGCCGGATCGTCATTTCGGCCGCCGAGGACATCGGCATGGCGGATCCGACGGCGCTGCAGACCGCCGTCGCCGCTGCCCAGGCAGTGCAGTTGATCGGCATGCCCGAAGGCCGGATCATCCTCGCCGAAGCGGTGGTGCATCTGGCGACTGCGCCCAAGTCAAATGCCGCCTACCTGGGCATCAACAAAGCCATCGCAGATGTGCGTGCGGGGATGGGGGTCGGGATTCCGGCGCATTTGCGGGACGCGCACTACCAAGGAGCGAAAGGCCTTGGGCACGGCCAAGGCTACAAGTATGCCCACGATGCCCCGCATGGCGTTGCCACCCAGCAGTACGCTCCGGACGATCTGGTCGGCAGGGACTATTACGAGCCCACGGCAAACGGCGCCGAACGGGATATTGCTCCGAGGCTTGAGCGGCTGCGCAGGATCATCCGGGGCAAGTAGCCGTCATGGTAGGCTAGATGCTTGTCTGGCAAGGCTCAGGCGCACAATCCATCAAAATCCAGGTTTTGATGCTGTGCCCTGCGCCCCGTAGCAAAAGGCAGCGGTTGGCCGATGCTCTCCCTCATGGAGGCCAGTAACACTGACACACCGCAGATATTGGAAGGACACAAGTGGCTAACAACACTCGTGCTCGCCGTACCGCACGCCTTTCGCGTGCACTCGGCATCGCTCTGACTCCCAAGGCCGCCAAGTACATGGAGCGCCGTCCGTACGGCCCCGGTGAGCATGGCCGTGCCCGCAAGAAGCAGGACTCTGACTACGCCGTACGTCTGCGCGAAAAGCAGCGTCTGCGCGCCCAGTACGGCATCCGCGAAGCCCAGATGACCCGTGCCTTCGAAGAAGCACGTCGCACCAAGGGCCTGACCGGTGAAAACCTGATCGAACTGCTCGAAATGCGTCTCGACGCCCTCGTGCTGCGTGCCGGCTTCGCCCGCACCATCGCCCAGGCCCGCCAGCTGGTTGTGCACCGCCACATCCTCGTTGACGGCATCCGCGTGGACCGCCCGTCGTTCCGCGTTGCGGAAGGCCAGCTCATCCACGTTCACAGCCGTAGCGAAGTCATGGCTCCGTTCCAGGTTGCAGCTGCCGGCGCACACGTCCTGAACGTCGTTCCGGCATACCTGGACGTCAAGATCGACGCCCTCCAGGCACGCCTGGTTCGTCGCCCGAAGCGCTCCGAGGTCCCCGTGACCTGCGAAGAGCAGCTCGTGGTCGAATTCTACGCTCGCTAATTCCCAGCAAGCACATACAAAGAAGCCCGTGGCACGCGCCGCGGGCTTCTTTGTATGTAAGGTACTTGGGGAAGCCACGCCGGGGTGCCTGTGTAGAACCACATGGCGAACCAGCGGCAAAGCAACAAATGCTAGGAGACGAGTGTCCATGACTGGTGGCGATATTGCAGGCCTGATCGCGGCCGGAGTTTTCGCGCTCCTTGTAGTGCTGTTGGCCGTGCCGATCCTCAAACTAGGGCGCGTCTTCGACGAGGTCTGCACCTCCATCCGTGCCTTGAGCGACGGAGCGACCCCCCTGATGGACGAGGTCACGGCGACGGTTTCCACCACCAACCAGCAGCTGAAAAAGGTGGATGGCATCACCTCCAACGTTTCCGACGCCTCCGCCAACATCTCTGCCTTGTCCTCGCTGGTGGCCGCAACAGTCGGTTCGCCGCTCATCAAGGTGGCAGCGTTCAGCTATGGAGTGCGCTCGGCTTTTGCCGCCCGCCGCAAACCGGGCAGTGGCCGCCGCAGCCGCTGAATCCGTTCGTAAGTCACGACCTTCGTATGTCAGGAAAACTGTGAAAAGAATTGTCTGGATGGGGATCGGCATGGCAATCGGAGTCATCGCCTTCCGCAAGATCACCCAAGCACAGGCCGCCATTGGCCCCGAAGGCCTGAACCGTGCCGTTGCGCGGCTGGCCGACGGCGTGTACGACTTCGCCGACGCCGTGCGCGCCGGAATGAATGAACGCGAAGTCGACCTCAGGGCCGCGCTTGGCATCGTAGAGTCCGACGCCGGCAGCCGTTAGCAGCCGCGGTTCGCCCAAGCGGCCGTCAACAGGGCAGAATTAGAAGCTGCGGCAATGGCGCATGCCAGAACCGCGCACAAACTCATGTGCAGTGAATTGAGAAGGGTAAGTAATCAGCTAATGAAGTCGCAGGAGATCACCAAACGCTGGGTGGACTTTTTTGTCAGCAAGGGCCACACAGCCGTCCCCTCAGCATCGCTCGTATCCAGCGACCCTTCCCTGCTCTTCACTGTGGCCGGCATGGTTCCCTTCATTCCCTACCTCACCGCCCGCGAGGAGCCGCCTTTCGACCGCGCCACGAGCGTCCAGAAGTGCATCCGCACCGGCGATATCGAGGAAGTGGGCAAGACCGCCCGCCACGGCACGTTCTTCCAGATGTGCGGAAACTTTTCCTTCGGGGACTACTTCAAGGAAGACGCCATCAAGTTCGCCTTCGAGTTGCTCACCAAGAGCGTCGACGACGGCGGTTACGGACTCGACGTCGAGCGCCTCTGGGTGACCGTCTACGAGGAAGACGACGAAGCCCAGGACTTGTGGCTGAAGAACACCGGCATCCCTGCGTCTCGCATCCAGAGGATGGGGAAGGCCGACAACTACTGGTCCACCGGGCAGCCTGGTCCTGCCGGCCCGTGCTCGGAAATCTACTATGACCGCGGCCCGGCCTATGGCGCCGAAGGCGGTCCCATCGCGGACGAAAACCGCTATGTCGAAATCTGGAACCTCGTGTTCATGCAGTACCAGATCGAGAACGTCCGCTCGAAGGTGGACTTCGACATCGTTGGCGAACTGCCCAAGAAGAACATCGATACCGGCCTCGGCATGGAACGCCTCGCGATGATCCTGCAGGGCGTCGAAAACATGTACGAAACGGACCAGGTCCGTCCCGTCATCGACAAGGCCGCAGCCCTTTCCGGCAAGGAATACACCTCTGCCGAGTCCGCTGACGACCCGCACCACACGGACGACGTCCGGATGCGCGTCGTCGCCGACCACATCCGTTCGGCCCTCATGCTCATTTCCGACGGCGTGTCCCCGTCCAACGAAGGCCGCGGCTACGTCCTGCGCCGGCTGATCCGCCGTGCCGTCCGTGCGATGCGCCTCCTCGGGGTCGAAGAAGCCTGCCTGCCGCAATTGCTCCCGGCTTCCCGCGACGCCATGAAGGGTGTCTACCCCGTGGTGGAGACCGACTTCGATCGCATCAGCCGCATCGCCTACGCCGAAGAAAAAGCCTTCCTGCGCACCATCGCCTCCGGCACCGCGCGCCTCGAGGAAGCCGTGGTGCTCTCCAAGGCCGCCGGAAAGCCTCTGTCCGGCGAGGATGCCTTCGCCCTTCACGACACCTACGGATTCCCGATCGACCTCACCCTCGAAATGGCCGAGGAGGCCGGCTTGAAGGTTGACGAAGCCGAATTCCGCAGCCTCATGCTGGAGCAGCGCCAGCGCGCCCAGGCGGATGCCAAGGCCAAGAAGGGTGGACACGCCGACGTCTCGGCCTTCCAGGAGCTCCTGGCCGAGGGCGAGACGGTCTTCACCGGCTACACCGAACTGGAAGGCGAGGCCCGGGTCCGCGGCATCGTGAGCTCCGGCCGGCGTGTTGCCCACGCCTCCACGGGCGACGAAATCGAGCTCGTGCTCAACGAGACCCCGTTTTACGCAGAGGCGGGTGGCCAGTCGGCCGACAAGGGCCTCATCACCGGTGACGGCTTCGTCGTCGAGGTCCTCGACGTCCAGCGCCCCGTGAAGGGCCTGAGCGTCCACAAGGCTATCGTCCGCGAAGGCGAGATCGCCTCGGACGCTTTGGTGCGTGCCGCCGTCGACCGCGAACGCCGCCACGCCGCCGAGCAGGCCCACACGGGCACCCACATCGTGCACGCCGCCCTGCACCAGATCCTCGGCCCGGAAGCCACCCAGCGTGGCTCTTTCAACAAGGCCGGTTACCTACGCTTCGACTTCGCCTGGGGCGAGGGATTGAGCGCAGCCACGAAGTCCGAGATCGAAGAGGTCTCGAACATCGCCATCCGCAATAACTTCCGGGTGGACACCAAGGTGATGGGCCTCGCCGAGGCAAAGGCCCTGGGCGCCATGGCCCTCTTCGGCGAAAACTACGGCAGCGAAGTCCGCGTCGTGGAGATCAACGGCGCGTGGTCCCGTGAGCTTTGCGGTGGCACCCATGTGGCCAACACCTCCCTCATCGGGAGCCTGTCGCTGCTCGGCGAGCAATCCGTGGGTTCGGGAAACCGCCGCGTGGAAGCCTTCGTCGGCCTCGACGCCTTCCGGCACCTCGCAGCTGAGCGAGCCTTGGTCACCGAGCTTACGGAGATGCTCAAGGTCCCGTCGGGCCAGTTGGCGGACCGGATCTCCAGCACCTTGGCCAAGCTCAAGGCAACGGAAAAGGAACTCGACCGCCTCCGCAAGGAACAGCTGACCGCAGCCGCTGCGAACCTCGTTGCCACGGCCCAGGATGCCGCAGGCGTCCGGGTAGTGGCGCACGACGCCGGCCAAGTCGGGGGAGCGGACGACCTCCGCAGCCTCGCCATGGACATCCGAAACCGGCTCGGCTCCGAAGCTTCCACGGTTGCCGTGGCCGGTGTCAGCAACGATCGTCCGGTCATCATCATCGCCACCAACGAGGCAGCGCGTGAAGCGGGCGTCAAGGCAGGCGCCCTTGTCCGCGTGGCCGCAGGAATCCTCGGTGGCGGCGGTGGCGGCAAGGACGACGTCGCCCAAGGCGGCGGAACCGACGACGCGAAGATCGCACCGGCCCTTGCGGCCGTTGTGGACGCGATCGCCAAGCGCTGATTTTGGAGGCCATTGCGAGCAACGACGACTACCCCCGGGGCATCAAACTGGGGGTAGACGTCGGGACCGTCCGTGTGGGAGTCGCCATCTGCGACCCGGACGGGATCCTGGCCACGCCGTTCAAGACGGTAAGCCGGGACGCCAAGAAGAATTCCGATATCGGGGTCATTGTCCGGCATGCCGAGGAGCTCGGCGTAGTCCAGATCTTCGTCGGCCTGCCGCGGACGATGAAGGGCGAAGAACACGCTTCTGCGGCCATGGCCACGGACTACGCGGACTTGCTGGCAGCCCACTTGCAGCGCCAAGGACTCGATGTTCCAGTCAACATGGTGGACGAGAGGCTCAGTACTGTGACGGCCCACCGCAATCTCCATGAAGCTGGCATGAGCAGCAAGGATCATCGTAAAGTGGTGGATCAGGTTGCCGCTGCCGGAATTCTGCAGCACGCGATCGACATGCAAAAAGCCAGAGGTGCGGATGTGGGCAGGCGCGTGCAGGCGCCAATGCCACCCCAACACATTGACGGTGCCAGTGCGCCGCTGCCGGCCTCCGGCATTGATCCACACTCTCCAACGAGGGGAAGACAATAGTGAGCCCGGTCAACAACGACCCCTCCAACGACGCAGCAGAAGACCGTACCCGGCCTCTGACGCGTCGTGAAATCCGTGCCAGGGAACGATTCCTGGAG
Organism: Arthrobacter sp. 01T428; assembly: GCF_056398685.1. Taxonomy (NCBI): domain Bacteria; kingdom Bacillati; phylum Actinomycetota; class Actinomycetes; order Micrococcales; family Micrococcaceae; genus Arthrobacter; species Arthrobacter sp. 01T428. Next base: position 31,075 of record NZ_JBFTPW010000023.1, read on the forward strand.
ACGCAGAACCAGGAGGTGTTGCCACCACCTGTGCCTGTCCACTTTGAACCTGTCGCAGTCCCGAAACCGCAGCCTGCATTCGTCCCGGACTATGCGCCGGCGGCCCCGGAAGCGACCACGCACGCCGCTGACCTCCACGACGACGGTATCCATGGCGACGGTAACCATGGAGAAGCAGTCCGGTCCCAAGAGGACCTGCAGGAGCACCCTGACCCAGCGCAGCCTGAAGTTCCCCTGCAGCCCGTTGACGCTGTGCACCCCATCGACGACACAGTGCAGCCAGAGGTCGAGCACTACGACGTGGCGCACCCCGACGACGTCAGGCACGATACTCTCCACCCCGATGTCGTCGAGCACGACGCTGTTCACAGCTACGACGTTGCACACGATGACGAGTTTCACGACCTGCAGGCCCATGACGAAGGTTATGCGCACCACGACCCCCAGTTCGACTACGGGGTCCACGAGGAGCACGGTGCGCACGACCTCATGGCAGCTGCGACTCCTGCGCCGAAGGTCCCCTCGAAGAAAGTCCGCAGGCGCCGTCGGCTTGTCGCGCTCCTGCTCACCCTCACGGTGTTCGTCGCAGCGGTTGCCGTTGGTGCACAGTTCCTGAAGCCATTGCTCGGGATGGACAAGGTCAGCGACTACCCAGGCCCGGGCACCGGCTCGGTCACCATCACGGTTGCTCCGGGCTCCGGCCCCAAGCTGGTCGCGAGCAACCTCCAGAGCCAGCACGTCATTGCCGACGCCGATTCTTTCGTGGCAGCCTTCACTGCCGCCGGTGGTGAGCTCTCACCCGGTGATTTCACTTTCAAAACGGAAATGAAGAACTCCGATGCGGTGAATGTGCTCCTCGGCAAGGATTCTTCCAAGATCATGTACTTCGCATTGAGTGCCGGATTGCGCATCGGTGAATCCCTTGACGCGATCTCCAAGGGTTCGGGCATACCTCTCTCCGAGTTGAAGGCGCTCAGCGACTCGCCGGCCCAGTTTGGCGTCCCTGCCCAGGCAAAGAACCTGGAAGGCTTCCTGGCACCGGGGGAGTACCGTTTCCCCGTTGGAACCTCTGCCAAGGACATCCTCCAGAAGCTGGTCACGGCCACTACCGACGAGCTCAAGGCCCAGGGTGTCACGGATCCCGCCAAGCAGTACCAGACCATCACGGTGGCCAGCATCGTGCAGGCTGAAGGCGGGCAGGCCGATTACGGCAACGTGGCCGGCGCCATTTACAACAGGCTCAAGCCGGGCAACACCGAGACGAACGGGCTCATCCAGTCCGACGCCACCGTTACGTACGGCCTGGGTACCAAGACCTTCCACCTGACCGACGCCCAGAAGGCCGACAAGGGCAACCCCTACAACACCTACGCCAACGTGGGCCTGCCGGTCGGCCCCATCGGTTCACCCGGCAAGACGGCGATCGATGCCGCCGCCAAGCCGACAGCCAACAACTACCTTTACTGGGTGACGATCAATCTCGACACCAAGGAAACCAAGTTCTCCAGCACCCTGGCGGAACACCTCAAATACGTTGACCAATACAACGCCTGGTGTGCTGCCAACGCCGGACGGTGCGTGTGAGTAGACGTGCTGCCGTCCTGGGGCACCCCATCAGCCACTCGAAGTCACCAGCGCTCCACCGAGCGGCCTACGCGAAGCTCGGGCTCGACATCGAATACTCGGCGATCGATGTAACGGTGGAGCGGCTCCCGGCCTTCATGGCGGGCCTCGTGGACGGGGATGACTGGTGCGGTTTGTCCGTCACCATGCCCCTCAAGACCGCCATGGTGGACGAAGTCGACGAGGTCCGGGGGGCCGGTGCGTACTTGGGCGTCATCAACACGGTGGCTTTCGAAGCGACTGAGTACGGCGTGCGGCGGGTCGGCCACAACACGGATGTGGCGGGCATAGTCGACGCCGTCAGGAATGCAGGAGTCAAGGAGCAGCCGGGCTCGGCGGTCCTTGGCGGCGGAGGGACCTCGGCAGCGGCTATTGCGGCGCTCCGGGAGCTCGGCTCGAAACACGTTGACGTCTTTGTGCGCGACGCCGGGCGGGCCGCCGAGGCGAAAGCCGCGGCAGCCGCCGTCGGGCTTTCCATCCACCTCCGGCCGATGACCGAAGCGGCTGTTGGCATGGCAGGAGCGGATCTGGTGATCTCCACACTTCCGCCGCGGGCGGCGGACGGCATTGCGGCGCAGCTTGAGCAGCTTCCCGTCGGCACGCTTCCCGACGTCGGCACAGGTGTGCTGCTCGATGTGGCCTACGATCCTTGGCCCAGCCGTATTGCCGAAGCATGGCGTTCGCGGGGCGGAGTGGTGGTTCCGGGCCTCGAGATGTTGCTCTATCAGGCCGTGGAGCAAATCCGTTTGTTTTCAGGAGCCGACGTCACCGCCGATGTCATAGATGTGATGTGTGACTCAGTCGGGCTTCCCCGGCGGGTCTAGTAGGGGCCTTACATGGCAGGATTGGATATATGTTGCGTTGGTTGACTGCCGGTGAATCCCATGGCCCGGCACTGCTCGGAATTGTTGAAGGCGTCCCCGCCGGTGTTGAACTGACCAGCGAGGAAATACGTGACGCCTTGGCGCGTCGCCGTCTCGGCTATGGCCGCGGCGCCCGGATGAAGTTCGAGCAGGACGAAGTGACCATCCTTGGCGGCGTCAGGCACGGTGTGACGCAGGGTGGCCCCGTCGCGATCCAGATCGGCAACACCGAATGGCCCAAATGGGAGCAGATCATGTCTGCCGACCCGGTGGACCCCGCAGTCCTCGCGGACCAAGCCCGCAATGCGCCGTTGACACGTCCGCGGCCCGGCCATGCGGACTTCACAGGCATGCAGAAGTACGGATTCCCTGAGGCCCGCCCTGTGTTGGAACGCGCCAGCGCCCGCGAGACCGCCACGCGTGTCGCCTTGGGTACCGTCGCTTCGCAATTCCTGAAGCAGCTTGGCATCGAGCTCGTGAGCCACACCGTATCCATCGCGAGCGTGACCGTGCCCGAGGGCCGCCCCCTGCCCGTGCCGTCCGACGTCCTGGCCCTCGACGCCGATCCTTTGCGTTGTTTCGACCGGGAGACCTCCGACGCCATGGTGGCCGAGGTCGACGCAGCACACAAGGAAGGCGAAACCCTCGGCGGTGTTGTCGAAGTCCTGGCCTACGGCCTTCCGCCGGGGCTCGGAAGCTACGTGCACTGGGACCGTCGCCTCGACTCCCGCCTGGCCGCTGCCCTGATGGGCATCCAGGCAATCAAGGGCGTCGAAGTCGGCGATGGCTTCCTGACAGCGGCCCGCCGTGGCTCCGCCGCGCACGATGAAATCGTCAAGGACAAGACCGGCCGGATCGTCCGCAAGACCAACCGGGCCGGTGGCATCGAAGGCGGCATGAGCATCGGCGAAGTCCTGCGTGTCCGTGCCGCCATGAAGCCCATCGCCACCGTCCCGCGTGCGTTGAAGACCATTGACGTGAGCACCGGTGAGGCAGCCAAGGCGCACCACCAGCGCTCCGACGTCTGTGCCGTTCCGGCGGCGGGTGTCGTGGCCGAGGCCATGGTTGCCCTGGTGTTGGCCGAGGCCGTTGCCGAGAAGTTCGGCGGTGACTCGGTCGCTGAGACCGCCCGGAACCTTCGGGGTTACCTGGACAGCATCCCGGCAACCCTGGACTCGGTCGGCCACTAGTGGTCCGCGGTAACTCGGGCGCCGGTTATGGGCGCGCGATCGTTTTGGTTGGGCCAATGGCCGTCGGCAAGTCGGTCATCGGCCAGCAACTCGCCCAACAATTGGGCGTGCCCTTCGTGGACACGGACGCCGTCATCGTTGAGCACCACGGCACGATTGCGGATATTTTCGCCGGTCGCGGAGAACACGCATTCCGGGAGATCGAGGCCAGGACGGTGGCACGCGCCGTCGACGCTGCGAACATCAACCGTGCCGTAGTCTCGCTGGGTGGCGGCGCAGTGCTCGATTCGGGCACGCAGCAGCTGCTGGGCGACTGCACCGTGATCTACCTTGAGTGCGACGCCGAGACTGTCGCCGAGCGCATTGCCCGCAACACAGGCCGGCCACTCCTGGCCGGTGACGCCATGGCCCGCTGGGAGACCCTTTTTGCCGCCCGGCGTCCAGTCTATGAACGCCTTGCAGACATCATCGTCGACGTCCGGTCCGGGACAGTGGCGGAAATCGCCCTCCACGTGGAGGAAAGACTGCGTGAATACGCGGCCTTGAAAGAGGAAGTGCAAAAGTGAGCAACGAAGCAACTGTCATCAAGGTCACTGGCCAGTCCGCCAACGAGAACTATGACGTCGTTGTCGGGCGCGGGCTCCTGGAGACCCTTCCCGCGAAGCTGGGCGAGCGGGTCCGGCGGGTTCTCGTGATCCACCCTCGTGCCCTGCGCCTCACGGGCGATACGGTCCGCGCCGAACTCGAGGCTGCCGGGTTCACGGCCCTCACAGCCGAGATCCCCGACGCCGAAGAAGGCAAGCACATCCAGGTTGCCGCCTTCTGCTGGCAAGTGCTTGGCCAGAACGACTTCACCCGCTCCGACGCCATCGTGGCGGTCGGCGGCGGCGCGGTCACCGACCTGGCCGGATTCGTCGCCGCAACGTGGCTGCGCGGCGTCAAGGTCATCCACATGCCCACGAGCCTCCTCGGTATGGTGGACGCATCGGTTGGCGGCAAGACCGGCATCAACACGGCCGAAGGCAAGAACCTGGTAGGTTCCTTCCATCCGCCCGCGGCTGTCCTCGCGGACCTGGACACACTCCAGACGCTGCCCAAGAACGAGTTGATCTCCGGAATGGCGGAGGTCATCAAGTGCGGATTCATTGCCGATCCCGCCATCCTGGAACTCGTCGAAAACAAGCCGGAGGAAGTCACCGATCCAGGCTCGGCGGTGCTCCGCGAGCTCATCGAACGCGCCATCGCGGTCAAAGCGAAGGTGGTTTCCGAAGACCTCAAGGAATCCGGCCTGCGTGAAATCCTCAACTACGGGCACACCCTTGGCCATGCGATCGAACTCGTGGAACGCTACTCGTGGCGCCACGGCGCAGCGGTTTCGGTCGGCATGATGTTTGCCGCCGAGCTCGCCCGCAGCGTCGGCCGGCTTTCCGACGTCGACGCCGACAGGCACCGCACCATCCTGGAGGGACTCGGGTTGCCGGTCACCTACCGCCGGGACCGCTGGCAGGGCCTGCTGGACGGCATGCGCCGTGACAAGAAATCCCGCGGAGACCTCTTGCGCTTCGTGGTGCTCGACGGCGTCGCAAAGCCCGGAATCCTTGACGTCCCGGACACCTCGTTGCTCTTCGCTGCCTACCAGGAGATCGCATCATGACCACCGAGACCTTCAGCAGCATCAGCGATTGGCCCACGGGCGGATTCCCCGGGGTGCGCACCAACCCTGACACCCTCCTGCCGGCCATCGTCAACGAGGAAGCCATGCAGTCCGCACTGGCCGAGTCGAGCGATCCGGCCGACCGCATCATGGCCCTCATGCTCGAAGGCCACCCGGGTGAAGCCGCCGAGTTGTTGGCCGAGGCGCGCTACAACGATCCCGAGTCGTTCAAATTACGGATCTTCGAGGCCGAACTGCACCGTGCCACCAACCGCTTTGACCGGGCCGTGGAGCTCTTCCGCCAACTCCTGGGCGAAGTCCACGGCACCGCCAAGGAACCTGTGGTGCACCAATACTTGGGGCGGGCTTATTTTGTGGCCGGCAATCACGTCGCCGCTGCAGAATCGTTTACCAAGGCCTTGGACCTGCGGGTCGCCTTGGCGGCCGACGCTTCGCTGATCTACTCCTCTGCTGTGGCCCTGCAGCGCGCCCGGAACGTCCTCGAGTTCGCCTCCTGACACGGGCGCGGCCAGGCTCGGCGCATTTTGCCGGTAGAATGGACTTTGGATTTTTGATAAATACGCGCTGGCGGCCGTCACGGCATGCCTGCTTGGCATAGTCGGCTGGAAGCTAAACCAGTAGCTAAAGCAGTAGCTAGCACCAGTGAGAGAAACCAGAGGATACTAGTGGCAACCACAAATGACATCAAGAATGGAACCGTGCTGAAGCTCGAGGGCCAGCTCTGGAACATCATTGAGTTCCAGCACGTCAAGCCGGGCAAGGGCGGCGCGTTCGTGCGCACGAAGATGCGCAACGTCATGTCGGGCAAAGTGGTCGACAAGACCTTCAACGCCGGCCTCAAGATCGAAACCGCCACGGTTGACCGCCGCGACTACCAGTACCTGTACCAGGACGGCGCGGACTTCGTGTTCATGGACACCCAGGACTTCGACCAGATCACGGTTTCCGGTGCCACGGTAGGCGACGCCACCAACTTCATGCTGGAAAACCAGATGGTCAACATCGCCATCCACGAGGGCACCCCGCTCTACATCGAACTGCCCCCGAGCGTTGTCCTCGAAATCACCTACACCGAGCCGGGCCTGCAGGGCGACCGCTCCTCGGCCGGAACGAAGCCGGCTACCCTCGAGACCGGCTACGAGATCCAGGTGCCCCTCTTCGTTGAGAACAACACCAAGGTCAAGGTCGACACCCGCGACGGCAGCTACCTGGGCCGGGTCAACGACTAGTGAGCGCCCGTGGTAAGGCCCGTAACAGGGCCCTCGAAGTACTGTTCGAGGCGGAGCAGCGTTCCGCCTCCGCTTTCGAGGTCTTGAAGGCCCGCCGGGAAATGACCGACCTCGTCGTCAACCCGTACACGGTGGACATCGTGGAAGGCGTGGTTGCCATGCAGCCCACCATCGACGAGTTCCTGCAGACCTACGCCCAGGGCTGGACCTTGGAGCGGATGCCGGCGGTAGACCGCATCATCCTGCGGATCGGCGCCTGGGAACTCCTCTACAACGACGACGTGCCTGACGGCGTAGCAGTCAGCGAAGCGGTAGCCCTGGCCAAGGTCATGTCCACCGACGAATCTCCTGCGTTCATCAACGGCCTCCTCGGCCGCTTGCAGACGCTGAAGCCTTCACTGCTCGCATAAGCGGCATTGGAAGCAGACGAAGGGCCGGAGCCACGGGAAACCGCGGGCACCGGCCCTTCGTCGTACCCGCAACTGTGAGCTAAAACGCAGCGCCCTGGCCCCGGGCGCGTCCGGCAGGCCTGAGCCCTGTGGTAATTTTGAAGAGCAAATGTTCCTTTTTTAATTCCGTCCCGTGAGGCGGGGAAAGGGGAGACGAGCGATGACTGAAGTCACTGCGCCGGTGCCGTCCCGGGTTGTTCTCAACCACGCGGATATCGATCGTGCGCTCACTCGTATCGCCCACGAGATCCTCGAAGCCAACAAAGGCTCCCAGGACCTGGTTCTTTTGGGCATCCCGCGCCGCGGTTATCCGCTGGCAGTGCGGCTGGCAGAGAAAATCGCCGCCGCGGATCCGTCCGTCAACGCTTCCGCGATTGTCGGTCAGCTGGACGTCACCATGTTCCGTGACGATCTTTCGCACCAGCCCGCCAGGCCTCCATACCCCACCAAGCTGCCGTTGTCCGGCATCGACAACAAGGTTGTTGTCCTCATCGACGACGTCCTGTACTCGGGCCGCACCATCCGGGCAGCCCTCGACGCCATCATCGACCTCGGCAGGCCACGCATCGTCCGCCTTGCCGTCCTCGTGGACCGCGGGCACCGTGAACTGCCGATCCGCGCGGACCACGTCGGCAAGAACCTGCCCACGTCTTCTTCGGAAAAGGTCCGGGTCCACCTCGAGGAACTCGATTCCGTTGATGGCCAGCCCATCAATGAAGTAGTGATCGAGGCGGGCGCATGAAACACCTGCTCTCCACCGAGAACCTGAGTGCCGAGAACGCCATCCGGATCCTGGACACCGCCGAAGAGATGGCCGCAGTGGGGGACAGGGAGGTCAAGAAGCTGCCCGCCCTGCGCGGCCGCACCGTGGTCAACCTCTTCTTCGAGGACTCCACCCGCACCCGCATTTCCTTCGAGGCCGCGGCGAAGCGGCTGTCCGCCGACGTCATCAACTTCGCAGCCAAGGGTTCCTCGGTTTCGAAAGGCGAGTCCCTCAAGGACACCGCGCAGACCCTCGCAGCCATGGGGGCCGATGCGGTAGTCATCCGCCACTGGGCCTCCGGAGCTCCGCACCGCCTGGCCGCCACCGACTGGATCGATGCGGCCGTCATCAACGCCGGGGACGGTACCCACGAACACCCCACGCAGGCACTCCTCGACGCCTTCACGATGCGCCGCCACTGGTCCGCGTTGCACGGCTCGGCGTCCACGGGCGCGGACCTCACGGGGATGCGCGTCGCCATCGCCGGCGACGTCCTGCACTCCCGCGTCGCCCGATCCAACGTGTGGCTCCTGCGCACGCTTGGTGCGGAAGTAACCCTGGTGGCCCCGCCCACTTTGCTGCCGATCGGCGTCGAACACTGGCCTTGCAAGGTCAGCTACAACCTCGACGAGACCCTCGAGGCCGGAGTGGACGCCATGATGATGCTGCGCGTCCAAGGTGAGCGCATGAACGCTTCCTTCTTCCCTTCCACCCGCGAGTATTCGCGGCGCTGGGGCTTCGACGATGCCCGCCTCCGCGCCCTCGACGACCTCGGGCTCAAGGACACCATCATCATGCACCCCGGCCCCATGAACCGCGGGCTGGAGATTTCTTCCGCCGCCGCCGATTCGCCGCGCTCCACCGTCCTGGCCCAGGTCCGCAATGGCGTGTCGGTCCGGATGGCCGCCCTGTACTTGCTGCTCTCGGGGGATTCCCGTGAAGCCGCCCCCATGCCGGGCACCGCCCGTTCCGATAAGGAGAGCAACTGATGACCCAGACCTCAACAGGGACAGCAACGGGTACCTATTTGATCCGAGGTGCGGCCATCCTGGGTGGCGACGCCGAGGACCTGCTGATCCGCGACGGCGTCATCGCTGAGCGCGGCACCGGCCTTACCGCCGACGGTGCCACCGTGATCGAGGCCGCGGGCCTCGTGGCGCTTCCGGGCATGGTAGACATCCACACGCACTTGCGCGAACCTGGCCGCGAAGACGCGGAAACCGTGGAGACGGGTACCCGCGCCGCGGCCCTTGGCGGCTACACCGCGGTCCACGCCATGGCCAACAGCAACCCGGTGGCGGACACGGCCGGCGTCGTCGAGCAGGTCCACAGCCTGGGCCGCGCCTCCGGTTGGGTGGACGTCCGCCCGGTGGGCGCCGTTACGGTCGGGCTCGCCGGCGAGCAGCTCGCCGAACTCGGCGCCATGGCGGACTCCCGCGCGCAGGTCCGGGTCTTCTCCGACGACGGCATCTGCGTCCACGATCCCGTGCTGATGCGCCGCGCCCTGGAGTACGTCAAGGCGTTCGACGGCGTCGTAGCCCAGCACGCGCAGGAACCCCGCCTCACCGCGGGTGCCCAGATGAACGAGGGCACCGTGTCCGCGGTCCTCGGCCTGGCCGGTTGGCCGGCAGTCGCCGAGGAAAGCATCATCGCCCGGGACGTCCTCCTGGCCCAGCACGTCGGTTCGCGCCTCCACGTCTGCCACGTATCCACCGCCGGCTCGGTGGAGATCGTCCGTTGGGCCAAGGAACGCGGGATCAACGTCACCGCGGAGGTCACACCCCACCACTTGCTGCTCACCGACGAACTGGTCCGCAGCTACGACCCCGTCTACAAAGTCAACCCGCCCCTGCGCACCGACGCGGATGTCCAGGCGCTCCGTGCCGGGCTCGCGGACGGCACCATCGACGTCGTCGGCACGGACCATGCCCCGCACCCGAGCGAGCACAAAGAGTGCGAGTGGGCCCAGGCGGCCATGGGCATGACGGGACTGGAGACTGCTTTGTCGGTAGTCCAGGAAACCATGATCGAAACCGGACTCATGACGTGGGCCGACTTCGCCCGGGTCACGTCCACGGTTCCCGCGGCCATTGGCCGCGTGGCGGATCAGGGACGTCCGCTCGAGGCCGGCGAGCCCGCGAACGTCATCCTCGTGGATCCGGCTGCCCGGTGGACCGTGGATCCGCATAAGATGGCGACCATGGGCCGGAACTCACCCTTTGCGGGCAAAGAGCTGCCGGGCGCCGTCGTCGCCACCTTCTTCAAGGGCCACCCGACCGTACTGGACGGAAAGCTCAACACGCCGTACCGCCACGCAGCGGAGCCGGCCGGCGCCGGCAGCAACTGATGGACACCAAGATTGCTTCGCTGCTCCTCGTTGTGGTTCTCGCCGCGGTCGCGGCCGGACTCATTGCGATAGGTTGGCGCGGCAGGCTCAAGCGGCAGGCCGGCCTCGGGCAGCTTCCGGATGTACCTGAACCGCTCGGCCCGGCAGGCATTGTGGCTGAAGGGCAGTATGTGGCCACGACGACGGCGGGAGACTGGCTCGACCGGGTGGCCGTCCACGGGCTTGGCTTCCGCGGCAACGCGGAAATGAGCGTCCATCCGGAAGGCATCCTCTTCGACCGGAAGGGGACCTCACCATTGTTCGTTCCGGCGGAAGCCGTGACCGATTGCGGCAGCGCCAACGGAATGGCAGGCAAGTTCGTGGAGAAGGATGGACTCGTGGTCTTGAGCTGGATGCTTGGAGAACACGAACTCGATACCGGATTCAGGCCCAGGCGCGCCGCTGACAAGCAACCGCTCCTCGAAGCACTTCAAGATTTGATCTCTGCAGCCCCCCAGGCAGATGCCGATAGTGGAAAGTAACAAAGTGACGGACACCAACGCAGTGACAGGCAATACCAACCCAGCAGAGTCCTCCGCGGCAGTGCTGGTCCTCGAAGACGGCCGCACGTTCCGCGGCCGCAGCTACGGCGCCACGGGCGTGGCCCTGGGCGAGGCGGTCTTCGCCACCGGTATGACCGGCTACCAGGAAACCATTACGGACCCCTCCTACGCCCGCCAACTGGTGGTCCAGACGGCTCCGCATATCGGGAACACCGGTGTGAACAAAGAAGACGCCGAGTCCCGCCGCATCTGGGTGGCCGGCTACGTGGTCCGCGACGCCGCGCGCCGCCCATCGAACTGGCGCTCGGAGCGCAGCCTCGACGCAGAGCTCGTCGAACAGGGCATCGTCGGCATCCAGGCCGTGGACACCCGCGCCATCACCCGGCACCTGCGTGAGCACAAGACCATGCGGGCCGGAATCTTCTCCGGCGAGGCAGCCCAGGCCACCGACAAGGAGCTCCTGGACACCGTCCTGGCCAGCGCACCCATGGAAGGTGCCCGCTTGGCCGAAGAAGTGAGCATCGACGAAGCATACGTCGTCGAGCCCGCGGACCATGGCTGGGACGGCGAGCCGAAATTCAGCATCGCCGCGATCGACCTTGGCATCAAGGCCATGACCCCGGTCCGCTTCGCCGAACGCGGCGTACGTGTCCATGTCCTGCCGGCCACCGCAACACTGGAAGACGTCAAGGCAGTCAACCCTGACGGCTTCTTCATGTCCAACGGCCCCGGAGACCCCGCCACGGCGGATGCCCAGGTGAAACTGCTCCGCTCCGTGCTCGATGAGAAGCTGCCGTACTTCGGAATCTGCTTCGGCAACCAGATCCTGGGCCGCGCCCTCGGATTCGGTACCTACAAGCTCAAGTACGGCCACCGCGGAATCAACCAGCCGGTGATGGACCGCCGCACGGGCAAAGTCGAAATCACCTCGCAGAACCACGGCTTCGCCGTCGACGCTCCCATGGACGGTGCCACCATGGCTCCCGAAGAGCGCTTCGGCCGGGTCGAGGTCAGCCACGTGAGCCTCAACGACGACGTCGTCGAAGGACTCGCCTGCCTCGACATTCCGGCCTTCTCGGTCCAGTACCACCCCGAAGCCGCGGCCGGACCGCACGACGCCGCCTACCTCTTCGACCGCTTCATCGAGCTGATGGAGAGCACGAAGAACGGCCAGGACGCCGCACAGGGCACCGACACTCAGACATCGAACTCCGCGAAGAACGAGGACACCAAGTAATGCCAAAGCGTACAGATCTCAAGAGCGTCCTCGTTATCGGGTCCGGCCCGATCGTCATCGGCCAGGCGGCCGAATTCGACTACTCCGGAACCCAGGCCCTGCGGGTGCTCAAAGAGGAGGGCCTGCGCGTCATCCTCGTGAACTCCAACCCGGCCACCATCATGACGGACCCCGAGTTCGCCGATGCCACCTACGTGGAGCCCATCACCCCGGAGGTAGTGGAAAAGATCATCGCCAAGGAGCGCCCGGACGCCGTCCTGCCTACCTTGGGTGGACAGACGGCCCTCAACACGGCCATCGCGCTCGACAAGAACGGCGTGCTCGAGAAGTACAACGTCGAACTCATCGGTGCCAACATTGCCGCGATCGAACTCGGCGAGGACCGCGAAAAGTTCAAGGGCGTCGTGGAACGCTGCGGCGCCGAGTCGGCGCGCAGCCACATCATCCACACCATGGATGAAGCACTGACTGCGGCGGAAGACCTCGGCTACCCGATGGTTGTCCGCCCATCCTTCACCATGGGCGGCCTGGGCTCGGGCCTGGCGTACAACGAGGACGACCTGCGCCGCATCGTGGGCCAGGGCCTGCAGTACAGCCCCACCTCCGAGGTCCTGCTCGAAGAGAGCATCCTTGGCTGGAAAGAGTACGAGCTGGAGATGATGCGCGACAAGAACGACAACGTCGTTGTTGTCTGCTCCATAGAGAACTTCGATCCGGTGGGTGTCCACACGGGCGACTCCATCACGGTTGCCCCGGCCCTGACCCTGACGGACCGCGAGTACCAGAGGCTGCGCGACATCTCCATCGCCGTCATCCGCGAAGTCGGCGTCGACACGGGTGGCTGCAACATCCAGTTCGCCATTGAGCCGGACACAGGACGCGTCGTCGTCATCGAAATGAACCCGCGGGTTTCGCGATCCTCGGCGCTGGCTTCCAAGGCCACCGGCTTCGCGATCGCCAAGATCGCCACCAAGCTCTCCCTGGGCTACACCCTGGACGAGATCCCCAACGACATCACGCAGAAGACTCCGGCATCGTTCGAGCCGACGCTCGACTACGTCGTCGTCAAGGTTCCGCGATTCGCGTTCGAGAAGTTCCCGGCCGCGGACAACACGCTGACCACCACCATGAAGTCCGTCGGTGAAGCCATGGCCATGGGCCGCAACTTCACGGAAGCCCTGCAGAAGGCCCTTCGCTCCCTCGAGCAGAAGGGCTCGCAGCTGGACTTCAGCCACGTTCCCGAATGGGAAGTTCCGGAACTCATCGAGAAGTCCAAGCGCCCGACGACGGACCGCCTCCACCAGGTCCAGCGCGCCCTGCTCGGCGGCGCCTCGGTTGAGGAACTCTACGCCGCAACCAAGATCGATCCGTGGTTCCTCGACCAGCTGCAGCTGCTCAACGAAATGTCCCACGAGATCCGCAAGGCCGGCGCCCTGACGGAAGACATGCTCCGCAACGCCAAGCGCCACGGTTTCTCGGACGAGCAGATCGGCGCCCTGACGCACAACCCGGAGGCCGTTGTCCGCGGCGTCCGGCAGGCCCTGGGCATCCGTCCGGTTTACAAGACGGTGGACACCTGTGCCGCTGAATTTGCTGCCTACACCCCGTACCACTACTCGTCATATGACGAGGAGGACGAGGTCGGCCTGCACTCCAAGCCTTCCGTCATCATCCTGGGTTCGGGACCGAACCGCATCGGCCAGGGCATCGAGTTCGATTACTCGTGCGTCCACGCCTCCATGGCGTTGCGCAAGGCCGGTTACGAGACCGTCATGGTCAACTGCAACCCGGAAACCGTCTCCACGGACTACGACGTCTCAACGCGCCTCTACTTCGAACCGTTGACTCTCGAGGATGTCCTCGAAGTCATCGCGGCCGAGGAGCGCACGGGCGGCGTCATGGGCGTGTTCGTGCAGCTCGGCGGACAGACCCCGCTCAAGCTCGCACAGCAGCTGGCGGACGCCGGCGTGCCGATCCTGGGTACCTCCCCGGAAGCGATCGACCTTGCCGAGCACCGCGGCATGTTCTCGCGAGTGCTTGACCAGGCCGGACTGATCGCCCCGAAGAACGGCACCGCTGTGTCCTTCGAGGACGCGAAGAAGATCGCCGACGAAATCGGCTACCCGGTCCTCGTCCGCCCGTCCTACGTGCTGGGCGGACGCGGCATGGAGATCGTCTACGACGAGGCCAACCTCTCGCGCTACATCGCCAACGCCACCGAAATCACCCCGGACCACCCGGTGCTGATCGACCGCTTCCTCGAGGACGCCGTCGAAATCGACGTCGACGCGCTCTTCGACGGCACGGACATGTACCTCGGCGGCATCATGGAGCACATCGAGGAAGCCGGCATCCACTCCGGTGACTCCGCGTGCGTCCTGCCCCCGATCACCCTGGGCAGCAACGTGATCGAACGCGTCCGCACGGCCACCCGGGCCATCGCTGAAGGCGTCGGCGTCCGTGGCCTCATCAACATCCAGTTCGCGCTGGCTTCAGACGTGCTCTACGTGCTCGAGGCCAACCCGCGCGCTTCCCGCACCGTTCCGTTCGTCTCAAAGGCAACGGGCGTGCAAATGGCCAAGGCTGCGGCCCTGATCGGCACCGGCGTCACCATCAACCAGCTCCGCAGCGCCTACAAGATGCTGCCGGAGACGGGCGACGGTTCAACCCTGCCCCTCGACGCGCCTGTCGCGGTGAAGGAGGCCGTGCTGCCGTTCAGCCGCTTCAGGACCCCGGAAGGCAAGGTAGTGGACTCGCTGCTCGGCCCGGAAATGCGCTCCACCGGTGAGGTCATGGGCATCGACAAGCACTTCGACACCGCTTTCGCCAAGAGCCAGGCCGCGGCCAACAACGCGTTGCCCACCGAAGGCAAGATCTTCGTCTCTGTGGCCAACCGGGACAAGCGATCGGTGATCATGGGCGTCAAGCGCCTGTCCGATCTCGGTTTCGAGATCGTCTCGACGGGTGGCACCGCGGATGTCCTGCGCCGCAACGGCATCCAGGCCACCCCGGTCCGCAAGGTCGCCGAAGGCAGCAGCGCCGAAGGCGAAGGAACCATCGCGGACCTCATCATCGCCGGCGAAATCGACATGGTCTTCAACACGCCTTCCGGCGGCGAGGCCCGCAGCGACGGCTACGAACTCCGGGCGGCCGCAACGTCCATCGGCATCCCCTGCATCACTACGGTTGCCGAGTTCAACGCCGCCGTGCAGGCCATCGAGGCACTGCGCACCTACGAGTGGTCGGTGACGAGCCTGCAGGAGCACGCAGCGGCACTGTCAGCTTCCCAGGCCGCGGCAGCCGAGGCCGTCAATGCCTGAGTCTGCCGCAGCCGGGCAGCGTTCACTTGCGCAGCCGGGAAGGGAGCCTTTCGGTTCCCGCCTGGCTGCCGCAATGGCCGCCCGCGGCCCCTTGTGCGTCGGCATTGACCCCCACCCGGGGCTCTTGGCGGACTGGGGATTGAACGACGACGTCGCCGGCCTGGAGCGCTTTTCGCTCACCGTCGTGGAGGCCGTGGCAACGCTCGCTGCCGCGGTCAAGCCGCAGGTGGCACTCTATGAGCGTCACGGCTCGGCAGGCATGGCGGTCCTGGAACGGACCCTTGCGGCCGCATCGGACGCCGGAGTATTGAGCATCGCCGACGCCAAGCGCGGAGACATAGGCTCCACGATGGCTGCCTACGCCGACGCCTGGCTACGGGATGGCTCCGCCTTGGCAGCAGACTCGGTGACGCTGAGCCCGTACCTCGGCTTCGAGTCGCTGCGCCCGGCGCTCGACCTCGCGGCGGAGTCCGGCCGTGGTGTTTTCGTGCTCGCCCTGACGTCCAACCCGGAGGGCAAGTCCGTGCAGCATGTTGGCGGTACGGAATCGGTGGCCCGGCGGATCGCCGAAGCCGCGGCCGAGGAGAACCGCCGTTATCCCGGTGCCATGGGGTCTGTCGGTCTCGTGGTGGGTGCCACGATCGGCAGGGCGCTCGTGGAACTCGGGCTGGACCTCGACGCCGTCCATGGGCCCATCCTTGCGCCCGGGCTGGGCGCGCAAGGAGCCACGCCGGCGGATCTGCGTGCCACTTTCGGCGCGGCATACCCGGCGGTCCTCGGGACGTCGAGCCGCGGAATCCTGGCGGCTGGTCCAACAATTGCCGGACTACGATCCGCCACCGAGTCCACCCGCGACGGCTTGCTGGAAGCCTGAGCCTGATCTTCGTCGGTCCAATGCATTGCGCTCCGCACTGGGCACGCGATAGCTTCGGGATCAGTCCAATCCGCTACGCACTCGATGCCGGCCAAAGGGGGATGTGTCAGTGACCTTAAAGGCTCTGTCGCCAGAGGAACGTTCCGATGCCTTGGAAAAGGCAGCGAGAGCCCGGGCAAGACGCGCACTCGCGAAGGAACAGCTTAGGACGGGCGAACTCAGCATTGCCGGTCTGATCAAGTCGGCGCAGACTGACGAGGCCATCGCCCGAATGCGCGTTTCCGAGCTGATCGAGGCCGTACCGGGCATTGGCCCCGTACGGGCAGCGGCCATCATGGCGGAGATCGGGATCGCTCCTTCACGCAGGCTCAGGGGCCTGGGAATTCACCAATCCCGGTCGCTGATAGATTTTATGGAAGACAAATACAGAGTTTAAACGAATGCAGCGTTCAACAAATGCAGCGTTTAGAAGATACGCAGCATATATAGAATCTCCACGAAGGACGATGTGAGCAAGAATCCGGGACTGACCGTCCTCGCAGGCCCCACTGCCGTTGGCAAGGGAACAGTATCTACATACATCCGGGACAATTACCCCGAGGTCTGGCTGTCGGTTTCAGCCACCACCCGCGCACCGCGGCCGGGGGAGAAGGACGGTGTCCACTACTACTTCAAGTCCGCCGAAGAATTCGACGCACTCGTTGCGGACGGCCAGTTGCTTGAGTGGGCCGTCGTCCACGGAAAGAACCGCTACGGCACGCTCCGCAGCACCGTGGACGCTGCCATCGCCGAAGGCAAGTCCGTGCTGTTGGAGATCGATCTGCAGGGCGCCCGCCAGGTCAAGGCGGCAGTTCCGGACGCCAACTTCGTGTTCCTCGCTCCGCCCAGCTGGGACGAAATGGTCCGCCGCTTGGTGGGCCGCGGCACCGAAACCCCGGAGGAACAGCAGCGACGGCTGGAAACCGCTAAACTGGAACTTGCCGCTGAACCGGAGTTTGACCACACCGTCATCAATGACGACGTACGCCGGGCAGCGGACGAGCTTGTTTCACTCATGGGGCTTACCCCGCACCAGCGCTAAGCGCTAGCACTTGTCAGCCCGTTAGAATTTGGAGAATTCGTGTCCACGAACCTTGAAGGCATCATCAACCCGCCGATCGACGAGCTGCTTGCTGCTGCCGATTCAAAGTACGGCCTGGTGATTTTCGGCGCCAAGCGCGCGCGCCAGATCAACGCGTACTACGCCCAGCTGCACGAGGGCCTCTTCGAGTACGTTGGCCCGCTGGTCGACACCAAGCTGAACGAGAAGTCGCTTTCCATCGCCCTGCGCGAGATCAACGAAGGCCTGCTGGTTTCCACGCCCATCGAGCCCGCAGAGTAAACAGACTGCCTGTTGACGGAGGTCACGTGCGCATAGTCCTCGGAGTCGGGGGAGGGATCGCAGCCTACAAGGTTGCATCGCTCCTCCGGCTTTTTACTGAAGCCGGACACAACGTCACGGTCATTCCCACGGAGGCCGCCATCCGCTTTGTCGGCGTGGCTACGTGGGAGGCCCTCTCGGGCAATCCGGTGAGCAACAGCGTCTTTGACGACGTCGAGAAGGTCAACCACGTCCGCCTCGGCCATGAAGCGGATCTCATTGTGGTCGCCCCGGCAACTGCCGACCTGCTGGCCAAGGCGGCAACCGGCCAAGCGGGGGATCTGCTCACCAACACACTGCTCATGGCGCATGGTCCGGTGCTTTTCGCTCCGGCGATGCACACCGAAATGTGGCACAACCAAGCCACCCAGGCGAATGTGGAAACACTGCGCAGCAGGGGCATCACCGTCCTGGAACCCGCGGTGGGCCGTCTGACAGGAGCGGATTCCGGGCCGGGCAGGCTGCCCGAGCCGGAAGCGATCTTCGCGGCGGCCATGGCTTTGGTCGACGCCTCCTCGCCCTCAACCCCGCTTGCTGGACCCAAACCCCTGGCAGGGCGCACCATCACGATTTCCGCAGGCGGCACCCGGGAAGCCCTGGATCCGGTCCGTTTCCTTGGGAACAGGTCTTCCGGCAAGCAGGGTGTTGCGCTGGCCGCCGGGGCCCTTGACGCAGGAGCGCGTGTGAGGTTCCTCGCTGCCCACATGGACGTCCAGGCACCTGCCGGCGTCGAACTGGTCCAGGTTGAATCCGCACTGGAGCTCCGTGACGCCGCGCTGGAAGCCGCCGTCGGCTCCGACGTCGTGATCATGGCCGCGGCTGTCGCGGATTTCCGTCCTGCCGAGGTTTCAGACACGAAAATCAAGAAGGTCAACGGCAACGACGCCCCCGTGGTACGCCTCGTGCAGAACCCGGACATCCTGCATGAACTGGTAGTGCGACGCGACGCCGCGGCATCCACGCAGTTGATCATCGGGTTTGCGGCCGAAACCGGGGACGAAGACGGCGACGTCCTGGAACACGCCACCGCCAAGCTCAAACGCAAAGGCTGTGACCTTTTGGTGGTCAACCAGGTCGGCGTCGGGCGAGTGTTCGGCCAGGACCAGAACTCTGTGATCATTCTCTCCGGCCATGGCGCGGCGCCGCAGTCGGCGGCGGGTTCCAAATCCGACGTCGCGGCCGCTGTCATTGACCGGATCAGCACTGAACTAAGCCGAGTACGCCCGGCGACGTAGGCGCCGGGCGAGGCTCATTTCCTGGCTGGTCCATCCTTAGCATAGGGACATACGGCGGAAGCCGGCCGCCCCCAACCGAGTAAGGTAGTCGAGTGACTTTACCGCTGCACCATGAATCCCACTCCACCCCGTCCAAGCTCCGGCTCTTCACCTCGGAGTCGGTTACGGAAGGGCACCCGGACAAAATCTGCGACCAGATCAGCGACGCCATCCTTGATGCGCTCCTGGCGGCAGACCCTGAGTCGCGCGTGGCTGTTGAAACCATGGCCACCACGGGCTTGGTGCATGTAGCCGGTGAAGTCACGACGGACGCGTATGTTGAAATCCCGCAGATCGTCCGCGAGACCATCCTCGGAATAGGGTACGACTCGTCGGCCAATGGCTTTGACGGCGCCCGTTGCGGGGTGTCTGTCTCCATCGGACAGCAGTCCAACGACATCGCCGGTGGCGTCTTCAATTCGCTCGAAGCCCGCGAAGGCCGCCAGGAGGACGACTACGACCTTCAGGGCGCCGGTGACCAGGGCATCATGTTCGGCTACGCGAGCGATGAGACCCCGTCCTACATGCCGACGCCCATTTGGCTCGCACACCGCCTTTCGGAGCGCCTTACCGAAGTCCGCAAGAGCGGCGAACTGGCCTACTTGCGCCCCGACGGCAAGACCCAGGTGACGGTCGGCTACGACCGTGACCGTCCGGTTTCCGTTGAAACGGTGGTTATCTCCAGCCAGCACGCAGAGGGAACCCACCTCGATCTCTTGCGCGCCGATCTCGCCTCGCACGTGATCGACCCCGTCCTGGCTGCGGCCAACCTGGATATCTCCCACGTCGCGAATATCCTGAATCCCGCCGGCGCCTTCGTCATCGGCGGTCCCGTCGGCGATGCCGGGCTGACAGGCCGCAAGATCATCGTTGATACGTACGGCGGCATGGCCCGCCACGGTGGCGGTGCCTTCTCCGGCAAGGATCCGTCGAAGGTGGACCGCTCGGCGGCCTACGCGATGCGCTGGGTAGCAAAGAACGTTGTGGCAGCAGGCTTGGCCAAGCGGGCCGAAATCCAGATCGCCTACGCGATCGGCCAGGCACGTCCGGTGGGTACCTACGTGGAAACCTTTGGTACCGAGACTGTCGACCCGGCCAAGATCAGCGAAGCGATTGCGGAGATCTTCGACCTCCGTCCGCGCGCCATCATTGACGCCCTCGACCTCAAGCGCCCCATCTACGCCAAGACGGCGGCGCATGGCCACTTCGGCCGCGACGAGCCGGATTTCACGTGGGAACGATTGGACCGCGTGGACGAATTGAAGGAATTCTTCAACGCCTGAATCGGCTTGCCCGTGACAGTCGGTGCCGGCCGGAATCCGGAATTGTCGGTGGGGCCTGCTTGGATTGGACGAAGGCATCCGGCACTCCAGGGAGGTGACAAGCATGAGCGATGGTTCGCTGCTTCCGTTTGCCATGGTGTCGTCTTCGCCGGCCCATCAGCCGTCCTTGCTCCAAGGCTTCCCCTCGCGCGCGAACGACGTCGGCGGGCCGCCGCTCGCGGCGAGCAACCCGGTGGCGCGGATCTTGATCGAATCATCCTTGCCGCATCTCGACAGGCCCTTTGACTACAGTGTCCCGGCCGAGTTGGAGAAGACGGCCCTGGCAGGCGTCCGGGTCAAAGTCCGCTTCAGCGGCCAGGAACTCAGCGGCTACGTCCTGGAGCGCATGGAATCGTCGGAAGCCGGGCATGCCCTGACTCCCCTTCTTAAGGTGGTTTCAGCCGTCCCGGTGCTGACTCCGGCGTTGCTGGACCTTGCCACGAGTGTCGCGGCCCGCTACGCCGGAACGCTCAGCGATGTCCTCCGGACCGCCATTCCGCCCCGCGTCGCGCGGCTGGAGAAGCTGCTCCTGTCCGGCGATTCCCTTTCGGACGAGCCGGCCACCCCTGCCGAACACACCGAGGCGCCCCAGGGCTCGGCCTCGCAGGCGCACGCGGCGTGGGCTTCCTACACCAACGGAGCGCCATACTTGCAACACCTGGCCGGGGGTGGCTCACCCCGCGCGGTCTTGACGGCAACGCAGGGTTTTGGAACCGCAGGCTGGCCCGAGCTCGTGGCATCCGCGGTGGCGGCAGTCCGCTCCTCAGGGCGGGGCGCCGTCGTCGTCGTTCCCGACTATCGTGATCTCGACCGCATGGAGGCGGCACTGCGCGCTGTCCTGCCACCAGGAGACGTCGCGCGGCTGACGGCCGACGACGGCCAGACGCCGCGGTACCGGAGCTACCTCCGGCTCCTCAGCGGCGCGGCACAGGTGGCTGTCGGCACCCGCTCCGCCGCGTACGCTCCGGTGCAGGACCTTGGCCTCGTGGTGTGCTGGGACGACGGCGACGACCTCCACATTGACCAGCGCGCTCCCTACGCCCACACCAGGGAAATCCTGCTCTTGCGTTCCGAACAGGAATCAGCGGCGTGCCTCATGGCTGCGCATAGCCGCAGCACCGAGCTTCAACGGCTCGTTGAGGGCGGGTGGGCCGTGCCGGTGGAAGCTCCCCGGCAAGTGGTCCGCGCCAGGACGCCCCGGGTGCTCAATACGGCTGACAGCTTCGAGCAGGAGCACGACCCCTTGGCGAAGATCGCACGATTGCCCGGCGCCGCCTGGCGGGCCGCCAAAGAGGGACTGGAACGCGGCCCCGTCCTGGTGCAGGTGGCCCGGGCCGGCTACGCCCCCTCCCTTGTCTGCGAGGAGTGCCGCGAAACCGCCAGGTGCAACAACTGCCAGGGACCCCTCGCAATCGCCGGACAATCGGCCCTGCCGCAGTGCCGCTGGTGCTCCACGCCGGCCCCGGAATGGCGCTGCCGGCATTGCGGCGCAGGCCGCCTTCGCAGAGGCGCAGCCGGTGTGCTGCGGACAGCGGAAGAACTGGGCAGGGCTTTTCCAGGCAAGGCTGTGGTGACATCGTCGGGAGACCAAGTCAAAGCCACAGTGTCCGATGCCCGCGCCCTGGTGGTGGCGACCGTGGGGGCTGAGCCGATCGCAGCCGGCGGCTACGCAGCGGCGCTGCTCCTGGATGGCAATTCGCTCCTGCGCAGGGAAAACCTGCGTGCCGGGGAGGACACCGTTCGGCGATGGTTCAATGCCGCGGCCCTCGTGCGGCCCGCGAACGAAGGCGGGCTCGTCGTTGTCACCGCAGACGACACCGCCGCGACGGGTGCCCTGCTGCGCTGGGACCCCGCTGGATATGCCTCCCGAGAACTGGCACTGCGGCAGGAACTCCAGTTACCGCCCGCCGTGCGGATCGCCTCAGTGACGGGCAAGCGGGCCGACGTCGTGCATTTCACCGAAAGCCTGGCCGACACCATCCAGCTCCGCACTGCGGGCCCAGCGCCGGTCTCCCTTGCACTATCGGCGCAGCGCGCTTCAGGGAGGGACGACGATCCGGACGTCCGGACGCTGATCTTCATTCCGTATGCCCAAGCAGCCGTTGCCACCCGTTCCATGAGGGCCGTCAAAGCCGCCAGTGCGGCGAAGCGCACCTCAGGACCGGTGCAACTGCGGCTCGACGGCGTCGACGTCCTCTAGCGTCCTCAGCGCCGTTTGCGGCTCCGCATCGCAACGATCTCTTCGGCCACCGCCAGCAGTTGGCGCGCAGACTCGTCCCAATTGAAATCAGCCGCGCGTTCCACGGAGCGGCGCGACCGTGCCTGCCACAATTCGCCGTCTTCAAGGGCCTTGACCGCTGCGGCGAACTCGCCGGGCGATTCGGGGTGTACGTAGCTCACGGCGTCCCCGCCGACCTCACGGAAGATGGGGGTGTCGCTGGCGATCACGGGAGTGCCAAGTGCCATCGCCTCGACCAGGGGCAGCCCGTAACCTTCTGCCTTGGACAGGCTGACGAGGGCGGTGGCCCGGAGCAGGAGGGAATCGTATTCGGCATCCGTGACGCCGTTGTGGAACTCGACCTGGGCGCCAGGCGGGACCAGGGGCTCCAGCTCCGCACGGCGCTGGGGGGTGATCCTGCTGAGCAGATGCAGCGTGAATCCTGGCAAATCGGCCATTCCCTGGATCATGGTCTCCACGTTTTTGTAGGGCATGAAAGAGCCCATGTAGAGCAGGGATTTCTCGGCGCCGGCTGCGGGATCGCGCGGCTTCTGGCCCGGCTGTGGCGCGTTGCCCACGATCCGGACCGGGCGGCGCGTGAGATTGAACTTCGCCATGAGCGACTCGGTGGTGTGGCTGATGGTCGCCACAATGTCGGCCCGGTTGAGAAGCAATCGCTGCGGCCAGTAGGCCTTGTGGTAGAGCCGCCAGAGCAGCCGCACGGGTGCGGGCAGGAAGCCCGGAGGGGCAGGGTGCTCATAGTAGATGAGGTCGTGCAGGGTCAGGACCAGCCCGTACTTGCGGCCCCAGGTTCCCATGGTCTGCATGGGGCAGACCACGACGTCGGCGCCGAGCTTGTTGACTTCACGCGCCACGAACAGTTCGCGGGGGGACAGCGGGCTGCTGATGTGAACGTAGGGGACGTCCGGGAGGAGCGCCAATTGGCGCTTGTCACTGATGAGCATGGTGACATCCGCGATCTTGGACGTCGCCGCGATGAGGCTCGATCCGTAGCGGCTGATCCCGTCATGATGGTCCGTGCGGGTGAAGCGGGCATCTATGACGATTTTCACGCGGGGTGTTCCTCCAGGAAACTGCGGATGGCGGCGGCGGCCGGCGCCGGTGTCTCGTAATGGATCAAATGCCCGACGTCGGGAATCACTTCCAGCGCGCCGTCCGGGAGCATCTCCAGTAGCTTGTGCTGGTCCTTGAGCAGCGCGATCTCGTCTTTCTCGCCGGCCACCAACAACACAGGAAGGTCCAATTGCCCGGCGACCTCGGCCACATGGCTGGACACCGAAGCCCGGAAAGACTCCAGCAGGCTAGCGCGGTCGGCGAACGCGGAGAAGTACGCATCGTGCTGGCCATGGACAAAGGCCCGGAGTTCCTTGTCCCGGGTCTTGGCCATCGCGGCGCTCATGACGCGGACAATGAGGCGGCTGCGCAAGACGGCGAGTCCAAGCCGGCGCGGGAGCTTGGCGGAGACCTGGTAGTACAGGACCGCGAGCTTGGTCATGAGGCCTTTGGGGCCCTCAAGCGCGGGGGCGGCGATGGGATTGACCAGGATCAGCGGGCGGATGGCGCCCGGGTTCGCGGCGGCGAAGTGGCTGGCGACGATGGATCCGAAGGAGTGCCCCAAGAGAACTGTGTCCGCTCCGAGGCCCAAGGCCGCCATGAAACCGGTGATGAACTTCCCGTAGCGTTCCACGGTGTGGGTGTCTCCGGCGAAAGGCTCCGAGCTGCCAAAGCCGGGAAGGTCGGGCATGATGACGCGCATTTCCGGCAGGTGGTCCACTACGCGGAGCAGGCCGTGGTGGTCGCCGCGGAAACCGTGAATGACCAGTATGGTGCGCGTCGCCGGGGTCACCGTGACCGGTTCGTAGCACCAATAGGCGACGTTGCTGCCGTCGAGGTCGATGTCCGAGGCACTCGTCCTAGAGGCCAAGGCCTTGCTGAAGAACTCCCGTAGGGAGGCTGGTGCGGGTTCGGGGGAGTGGTTGGTGTCCACTTGTTCCATTCGGCAGGTCCTAGTTGACGTTGTCCGGGTGTGACCCGGTGCGGTGGTGGCGTTCGAGGGCGGCCAAGCCATCCATGTCGTCGGCATCAAGCTCGAAGCCGAAGACGTCGAAGTTCTCCTGGATGCGTGCCGCGGTACTGGCTTTGGGAATCACGATATTTCCGAGCTGGAGGTGCCAGCGGATGATGATTTGGGCAGGTGTCTTTCCATATTTATCCGCGAGAGCACTGACTGCCGGATCCTGGAGGACCTGGCCACGCCCCAACGGGCTCCACGCCTCCGTGCGGATGCGCAACTGCTCGTGGAGGGTCCGGAGCCTGGTCTGCTGCAACCACGGGTGCAGCTCAATCTGGTTCACCGCAGGAACCACTTCGGCTTTTTGCATGAGCGCTTCGAGGTGGGCCGGCTGGAAGTTGGAGACGCCGATCGCGCGCACCCGGCCCTCACGGTACAGGGTTTCCATTGCCCGGTAGCTCTCCTGGAACAATCCACGCCCAGCGCAAGGCCAATGGATCAGGTACAGGTCGACGTAGTCGAGGCCGAGATTGGCCATGGAGGTATCGAAGGCGCGCAGCGTGGAGTCGTACCCCTGGTCGTCGTTCCAGAGCTTGGTGGTGACAAAGACGTCTTCGCGGGAGAGGCCGTGAGTTCCTTCCCCGGAGCCTCCCGTGTTGCTGTCGATGCCGGGCGGGGGTATGACCGCACTGCCGATGCCGCGTCCGACCCCGGTCTCGTTGCCGTACATGGACGCTGTATCGAAATGCCTGTAGCCGGCGCCCAGCGCAGTGGCGACCAAAGAAGTGGCATCCGCCGGCGGCACCTTGTAGAGCCCGAACCCCAACTGGTCAATCAAGACACCATTGTTGAGACTGAGCCTAGGCGAGGGTTTCATAGCCAAGACTCTACCTACCTCGATGCCGGGAATGTTTCAGGGTCCTTCAATTATTCAGGAAGGGCTGCCGAAACTGACCAGGCGCTTCGCCGTGGCCTCGTCCAGGATCAGATCTGTTGCCAGTTTCGCTTCGAGTGCTCCGCGAAGCCCGTTGATCTTGGATGCACCAGAGACGACGCAGATCCGGCGACGCACCTGCCGTAGTTGCTCGTGGCTTGGGCCGGTTGACCGCTCGTTGAGGGTGATGCCGTCGGAAGAGCCGTCGGCGCGGAAAAAGACGGTGGCAACGTCGCCCACGACGTCCGAGCTGGCCAACAAGTTCAAGTCCGTTTCATCGAGGTACCCACCTGCGTAGACGTGGCTGGGGTAGTCCGAATGCACCGAGCCGACACCGAAGATGGCGATGCTCATCCTGGCTTGCAGATCGAGCACGCGTTGGACGCTGCGCTCATTCCACATGGCGGTCTTCGTGGAGGCATGGTCGAAGAAGGCGGGCACCGGGAACTGTTCTACCCGCGCACCAAAGGCGATGCCGAAACGGCGCATGATGTCGCTGGCATAAGTAATGCCGGTGGTCTGCATGTTGCCGGCGCCGTTGAGCTGCACGATGGTGCTGCCGTGCGTGATCTTGCGTGTCAGGTGCCTGCTGACGGCACTGATGGTGGCACCCCAGGCCACGCCGATGATGGCGTTGGAATCCACCAGGGGACCAATGGTCTTTGCCGCCTGCGTCGCCACCCGGTCAAGGGTTTCCGCCTCGTTCAAGGTGTCCAGGACGGGCACCACGTGCACATCGACCCCGTAGTGGTTGCGGATCATGCGCTCCAGTTCAGGGGCGGAATCCAGGGGACTGCGGATCTGGATCTGGACCAGTCCCGACTCGCGGGCCGAAGACAGCAAGCGGGAAACGGTTGACCGCGAGGTCCGAAGCTCGCGGGCAATGGCGTCCATGGTGAGGTCCTGGAGGTAGTACATCTGTGCCGCCCGGAGGGCCTCTGAATGTCGTGATCGTGGCATCTCAATTCCGTTCTGCACGTTTGTGCAACTAGCTTGATTTCATTTTCCATTCCTTCGAAGAATAGTTGTGCAAGGTGCGACGTCAAGTGATGCAGCGCATACACCAAAGCCCAAGGGAGCAGTTTTGGGATACACCAGCAATTCCGGTTCCTCAGCAGAATCACCACGTCGGGCTTCGGTTTCGGCACTCCGCGAACGGCCGCAGGCCCAGGTGCTGATCATCGGGGGCGGCATCAACGGCGTCGGAACCTTCCGCGATTTGGCACTCCAAGGCGTGGACGTCGCCCTCGTGGAACGCGGCGATTACTGCCAGGGCGCCAGCGGAGCGTCATCCCACATGATCCACGGCGGCATCCGCTACCTCGAGAACGGGGAATTCCGCCTCGTCCAGGAATCCGTGGTCGAGCGCAACCGACTTTTGAAGATCGCTCCGCACTACGTCAAGCCCCTGCAGACGACCATCCCGATCTTCAGCACCTTCTCCGGAATACTTTCCGCCCCCACCCGCTTCCTCACGCACAAGCAAGGCAAGCCGAAGGAGCGCGGCGCCTTCCTCATCAAGCTCGGCTTGAGCATGTACGACTTCTTCTCCCGCGACGGCGGCAGCGTCCCCCGCCATCAGTTCCGTGGCAAGGAGAAGGCCCTGGCTGAGTTGCCCCGGTTGCACCCCGGCATCAAATACGCAGCCACCTACTTCGACGCGTCCGTGCACAACCCGGAGCGCCTGACGCTCGATGTGCTGCAGGACGGCGAAAAGGCGGGCATCGGAAGCGGCTTGCCGGGCGGCAGCGCCCGGGCCAGCAACTACGTCTCCCTTGTTTCGATGGCCTCCGCGGACGACTCAGCCGGCGCTGTTTTGCTGCGCGATGAGCTCACTGGCGAGGAATTCAGCTTCCAGGCCGACGTGATCGTCAACACCACCGGCGCCTGGGTTGACCTCACCAACGCGGCGATGGGTGCCGCGAGCCGCTTCATGGGCGGAACCAAGGGATCCCATATCGTCCTGGACCACCCGGAATTGCTCGCAGCGTGCGGCGGCCGTGAGATCTTCTTCGAACACACCGACGGGCGGATCGTCCTGATCTACCCCATGGGTGACCGCGTCCTGGTGGGCACCACCGACGTCGAGGCGGACATGGCGCAGGATGCCGTGTGCACCGAAGCCGAGATCGACTACTTCTTCGACCTGGTCGGCCACGTCTTCCCCTCCATCAAGGTTGAGCGCAGCCACATCGTCTACAGCTTCGCCGGCGTTCGGCCGCTTCCCCGCCACGATGACACGCAGCCGGGCTTCGTATCCCGCGACTACCGCATCGAGCGAAGCGGACGGGAAGCCTCCGGTGCCGCGGCCGCCCAAGGCGGCAAGGCCGCCGTCGTACTCTCATTGATCGGCGGCAAGTGGACCACTTTCCGGGCCCTCGCCGAACACCTGAGCAACGACGTCCTCCGCGAGCTGGGCTTGGAGCGGAAGGTCTCGACGGCGAAACTCGCCATCGGAGGCGGCTTGGATTTCCCGGACAGCGAAGACGGAATCCAGGACTGGGTCAAGAAGCACATGGCTCCCGGGCTCGACGCCGACCGGGTCAGCGGCCTGTTGACCCGCTACGGCACGCGCGCCGAGGACGTCATCGCCTACCTCGGGGCAGGCGAAGACCGGAAGCTCCGCTCCACGAACGAGCTCAGCGTCCGGGAACTCGAGTTCATGGCCGCCAACGAACAAATCGGGCACCTCGTGGATGTCCTCATCCGCCGCACCTCGCTGGCCTTCCGGGGACTCGTGACCGGAGAGCTCCTGAACGAAATCGCCGAAGTCCTCGCCACGCAGCTTGGCTGGGATTCGGCGAAGCGTCAAGCGGAAATCCAGCATGCCCAGGAGGTGCTTCTACGTTTTCATGGCGTGACTGTTCACAGCCTCGTCGCATGAACGTAATGTACGTCACATCAGCTTGATTGTTCCGGCCAAGAAGCCTGGACACAAGGGTTGCGGTCTTCCGCTCCGGAAGGGGGGGACCGCAATCGGGACGGCGCTAACAGACGCCGTCCCAACGGCCCCCACAAAACCTGCAGGGCTGACAACAGAAGAAAATGAGGAGTCAAAGATGTCTCTCGGAATTGTTTTCCTTTCCGAAGTGTTCGGAACCGGAATGCTTACCCTCCTTGGCTGCGGCGTTGTGGCAAACGTCGCGCTCAAGGGCACAAAGGGCAACAGCGGCGGGTTCCTGATGGTGAATTTTGGCTGGGGCATCGCAGTATTTGCCGGCGTTTACGTAGCGGCCATGTCCGGTGCGCACCTGAATCCGGCGGTCACGCTTGGTCTCCTGGTTGACGGTAAGGCCGAGTTCGCCCCCGGTGTGGCCGTAAGTGCGGCATCCACGTTCACCTACTTCGGTGGAGAACTGCTCGGCGCCTTCCTAGGCGCTGTCTTCGCCTGGCTCGCGCACAAGCAGCACTTCGACGCCGAGCCCTTGGCAGCCAGCAAACTCGCCGTATTCTCCACGGGACCGGCCATCCGCTCGTACCCCTGGAACCTCGTCACCGAAATCATCGCCACGTTTGTACTGGTCTTCGTGATCCTGACCTTCGGCGGCACTCCCTCCGGCCTAGGGCCGCTCGCGGTGGCATTGCTCGTCGTCGGCATCGGCGCGTCCCTTGGCGGCCCGACGGGCTATGCAATCAACCCCGCCCGTGACCTCGGTCCGCGTATCGCCCACGCACTTCTGCCGATCAAGGGCAAGGGCTCCAGCGACTGGGCCTACTCCTGGGTTCCGATTGTCGGCCCGCTCCTGGGTGGAACCATCGCCGGACTCGTCGCCCACTCCATACCGATCATGGCCACTGTCGCCAAGTAGCAAACCGCTCAGTACCTACACCGCATCCACACCAAAGCAAGCAGACAAGGACGTCAAAATGTCGCAATACGTCATCGCCATTGACCAGGGAACCACCAGCTCGCGTGCCATCGTGTTCGATCACTCAGGCAACATTGTCTCCACCGGCCAAATGGAGCACGAGCAGATCTTCCCCCAAGCCGGTTGGGTAGAGCACAACCCGGTGGAGATTTGGGACAACGTCAGGGAGGTCGTCGGCTCTGCGTTGTCGAAGGCCAACCTGACCCGGCACGACATCGCAGCCGTCGGCATCACCAACCAGCGCGAAACCGCCGTCGTGTGGGACAAGAACACGGGCGAGCCCATTTACAACGCGATCGTCTGGCAGGACACCCGCACGCAGTCCATCGTGGACGAGCTGGCCCAGGACGGCGGCCCAGAGCGCTTCAAGCAAAAGGTCGGCCTTCCCCTGGCAACCTACTTCTCCGGAACCAAGATCAAGTGGATCCTGGACAACGTTGAAGGAGCGCGGGCCAAGGCCGAAGCCGGGGACCTCATCTTCGGCAACACCGACTGCTGGGTCCTGTGGAACCTGACAGGCGGCGTGGACGGCGGCGTACACGCCACAGACGTCACCAACGCCTCGCGCACCCTGTTCATGGACCTGGACACCTTGCAATGGGACCCGGACATCCTCGACGCGTTCGGCGTGCCGGCGTCAATGATGCCCGCCATCAAGTCCTCCTCCGAGGTCTACGGCACGGTGCACACCTCGCAGTTGCTGCGCGAAGTGCCCGTCGCAGGCATCCTGGGCGACCAGCAGGCGGCAACCTTCGGCCAGGCGGCGTTCCAGGCGGGCGAAGCCAAGAACACCTACGGCACCGGTTGCTTCCTGATCTTCAACACGGGCGAGGAGATCGTCCACTCGAAGAACGGCCTGCTGACCACGCTGGGCTACAAGCTGGGCGACGCGAAACCGCACTACGCATTGGAAGGCTCCATCGCCGTCACGGGATCACTGATCCAGTGGCTCCGCGACAACCTCGGCCTGATCAGCTCCGCTCCCGAAGTGGAGACGCTAGCGGCAGGCGTCGAGGACAACGGCGGTGTCTACATCGTGCCCGCGTTCTCCGGACTGTTCGCCCCGTACTGGCGCGCCGACGCCCGCGGTGCCATCGTTGGCCTAACCCGTTTTGCCAACAAGGGCCACATCGCCCGCGCGGCACTCGAGGCCACCGCATTCCAGACCCGCGAGGTGCTCGACGCCGTCAACGCGGACTCGGGCGTTCCGCTGACTGAGTTGAAGGTCGACGGCGGAATGGTCGCCAATGAGGCGCTCATGCAATTCCAAGCCGACATCCTGGGCGTGCCTGTGGTCCGTCCGAAGGTCGTGGAAACCACGGCCTTGGGTGCCGCTTACGCGGCGGGCCTCGCCGTCGGCTTCTGGAAAGACCTCGGCGAACTCAGCTCCAACTGGGGCGAGGACAAGCGCTGGGAGCCGCAGCTTCCGGCCGAAGAGCAGGAGCGGCAGATGCGCCTGTGGAAGAAGGCTGTTACCAAGTCCATGGATTGGGTGGACGAGGACGTTAAGTAGGTCTCACCTCGGTTGAGGGAGGCCGCACTTTCCCCGCCCGCTTCGCGGTGCCCACCACACCCGGGCGAAGTGCGGCCTCCTTCAACCCTCACCTGCGCGTAGTGCCCCTTGAATCCACGCCAAGGGCTTGGTGCGGTAAGGTGGCTTTATGCGTGCGATCCTTCTGCTTAGCTAGCCGCCCGGTATACGTCGATCTAAAGCATCGCGAACCGAGCGGCCGCCCCTCCTTGCCGAGGGGCTTTTGTGTGTCCGGGACCTTCCGGGGCCCGGAGCAGGAGGCAAAACCGTCATGGAAGAACAGAAGAGGGCAGCAGTGAGCGTTCAGCCGGAGACAGAAACCGGAGCACAGTCAACAGTGGCAGGCGAGACGCCCGAGGAGGGTGTCTACAGCTTCGCCTCGATGGAGGCCAAGTGGCCGCAGGTCTGGGAAGACCTCAAAGTCTTCACTCCTGTCGACGACGGCTCCCGCGAGCGGCGCTACGTCCTGGACATGTTCCCGTACCCTTCAGGCGACCTCCACATGGGCCACGCTGAGGCCTTCGCGATGGGCGACGTCGTGGCGCGATACCTCCGCCAGAAGGGTTTCGACGTCCTGCACCCCATCGGCTGGGACTCCTTCGGCCTGCCCGCGGAGAACGCCGCCATCAAGCGCAACGCACACCCCAGCGAGTGGACGTACGCAAACATCGACACGCAGGCCGCGTCGTTCAAGCGTTACGCGATCTCTGCCGACTGGTCCCGCCGGCTGCACACTTCGGACCCGGAGTACTACCGCTGGACGCAGTGGCTGTTCAAGCGGTTCTACGAGCGCGGGCTGGCCTACCGCAAGGATTCCCCGGTTAACTGGTGCCCGAAGGACCTGACCGTCCTGGCGAACGAGCAGGTAGTCAACGGCGCGTGCGAACGCTGCGGGACCCCTGTCACGAAGAAGTCCCTGAATCAGTGGTACTTCAAGATCACCGATTATGCCGACCGTTTGCTCGACGACATGTCCGAGCTCCAGGGACACTGGCCCGAGCGGGTGCTGGCAATGCAGCGCAACTGGATTGGCCGCTCTGAGGGTGCCCACGTCCGGTTCGCGATCGAAGCCACGGACGGCCGCCCCGAACGCGAAGTCACTGTCTTCACCACGCGCCCGGACACCCTGTACGGGGCAACGTTCTTCGTCGTCGCCGCGGACGCGCACCTGGCGCTGGACTTGGTCACGCCCGAACAACACGATGCCCTCATGGCGTACCGCGAAAAGGTCAAGGCCCTGTCGGACATCGAGCGCCAGTCCACTGAGCGCGAGAAGACCGGCGTGTTCACCGGCCGCTACGCCATCAACCCGCTCAACGGCGAAAAACTGCCCGTGTGGGCAGCCGACTACGTGCTCGCCGACTACGGCACGGGCGCCATCATGGCAGTGCCTGCGCACGACCAGCGCGACCTCGACTTCGCCCGCGCGTTTGACCTGCCGGTGCGTCCGGTCCTCAACACCAGCGGGGAAGATCCGGCGGAGACCGGCATTGCGACCGCCGGCGAGGGCACCCTGATGAACTCCGGCGAACTGGACGGTTTGTCCAAGGCCGATGCCATCCCCGCAGCCATCGACATCCTGGAGAAGTTGGGTACAGGGGAGAAGTTCGTCAACTTCCGCCTGCGCGACTGGCTCCTGAGCCGCCAGCGTTTCTGGGGTACCCCGATCCCCATCATCCATTGCGCCGAATGCGGCGAAGTGCCGGTGCCGGACGATCAGCTGCCTGTCACGCTGCCCGAAAACCTGCGCGGCGAGGCGCTGTCGCCGAGGGGCACGTCACCCCTGGCCGCGGCGCTGGAATGGGTCAACGTCGAGTGCCCGAACTGCGGACGCGCCGCCCAGCGCGACACGGACACGATGGACACGTTCGTGGACTCTTCCTGGTACTTCCTGCGCTTCGTGTCCCCGCACTTCACCGAGGGACCGTTCGATCCTGCCAAGATCAACGACTGGATGCCGGTCGGCCAGTACGTGGGCGGCGTCGAGCACGCCATCCTCCACTTGCTGTACGCGCGATTCTTCACCAAGGTCATCCACGACATGGGCATGCTCGACGCGGACGAACCCTTTAGCGCCTTGCTCAACCAGGGGCAGGTCCTCAACGGCGGCAAGGCCATGAGCAAGTCCCTCGGCAACGGCGTGGACCTTGGCGAGCAACTGGATAAGTTCGGCGTCGACGCCGTCCGCCTGACCATGGTCTTCGCGTCGCCGCCGGAGGACGACGTCGACTGGGCGGACGTCTCGCCGTCGGGCTCCGCGAAGTTCCTCGCCCGCGCCTGGCGCCTTGGCCAGGATGTCGCAAGCGAGCCCGGCGTCGATGTCTCCACTGGTGACCGCACGCTGCGCACCGTCACCCACAGGACCATTGCCGACGCCGCTGAGCTGTTGGACAACAACAAGTTCAACGTCGTGGTCGCCAAGCTGATGGAGCTCGTCAACGCGACCCGCAAGACCATCGACTCCGGTGCCGGTGGCGCAGACCCCGCCGTCCGTGAAGCCGCCGAGGCCGTGGCGGTCATCCTGAGCCTCTTCGCGCCATACACGGCCGAGGACCTGTGGAACCAGTTGGGCCACCCGGCCTCCGTGGCGAACGCCGGCTGGCCTTCCCACGATCCTTCGCTTCTGGTCCAGGACACCGTGACGGCCGTCGTGCAGGTCCAGGGCAAGGTCCGCGACCGTTTGGACGTCTCGCCGGACATCAGTGAGGATGAGCTGCGAGAGCTCGCTCTCGCAAGCGAAAACGTACAGCGTGCACTCGATGGCCGCGGCATCCGCACGGTGATCGTGCGCGCGCCTAAACTGGTGAACATCGTCCCGGCCTAGTCGGGAAACGGCCGCCGGCGCTTGCCGGCGGCCGGCCACCAGCTCCAGGAGGCTCCCTTGACGGACCGCGAACCACCCGCTTGGTTGTGGCTCAAGGAACGTTTGGCCCGCCTGCGCCAGTCCACGACGCCGGGACGCGCCGGAGCAGAGCCGGCGCGCGTCGTGCGCATCGCCGTCGTCACCGACTCGGCTGCCGCTCTCCCGGCCGAGTGGGTCAAGGCTTTCGTCGCGGACGGCCGCCTCGCCGTCGTGCCGATGCCCGTCATGGTGGGCGAAGAGATCTACGGCGAGGGGGAGGACGACATCACCCAGACGCTCGCGCTGGCCCTGGCCGCGGGATCGTCCGTAAAGACTTCACGTCCTTCACCCGGCCAGTTCGAACAGGCTTATCTCGCCGCACGGGACCGCGGTTTCGAAGCCGTCGTCTCCATCCACATCTCCGCTGGGTTGTCCGGCACCGCGGACGCCGCCAGGCTGGCTGCGCAACGCGTCTCCATTCCGGTCGAAGTCATTGACTCCCGCACCGTAGGAATGGCTCAAGGCATGGGCGTCCAAAGCGCGCTGGTTGCCGCCGCGGACGGCCGTTCGGCAGCCGAAGTCCGGCACTTTGCCGAGGAGCGATTGGGCCGCACCAAGGTCTACTTCTATGTGCCGAGCCTTGAGCAGCTTAGGCGCGGGGGTCGTATCGGCACTGCTGCGTCTTGGCTCGGGACAATGCTGTCCATCAAGCCGATCCTTGCGGTCGCCGACGGCAAGATCGTACCGCTCGAGAAGGTGCGCTCGGCTGCGAAGGCCGTTGCCCGGCTGGAAGAAATCGTTGCCGCCGATGTCAATTCCCGGCCTCCAGGACAATCGCGGCTCGCCGTGCATCACTTTGGAAACCTGGCAGAGGCAGAGAGGCTCGCGGCCCGGCTCGGCGAGGGGTGCCCCGACTGCCCGCCTGCACAGATCAGCGCACTGCCGGCCGTTCTCGCGGCCCACGCCGGGCT
Source organism: Arthrobacter sp. 01T428 (assembly GCF_056398685.1). NCBI lineage: Bacteria > Bacillati > Actinomycetota > Actinomycetes > Micrococcales > Micrococcaceae > Arthrobacter > Arthrobacter sp. 01T428. The sequence goes on from NZ_JBFTPW010000023.1 coordinate 65,600, forward strand.
CGGCGTATTGGCCGTGGTTGTGGGGGAAAGCAGTACGCCTGGCGCCGCGACGCTTTTGGGTGACAGCGCGAAAGCCGCAACGGATCCGGCGAACACTATGCGGAGCAAACCGTAACCGCGGTCAAGTTTCGCGGGCAGAGGTCCTGAGCTTTTTGCCGGTCCGTCGTTAGCTCCATGAAAATGGGCATAACCCCTAACTGCCGCCACACTCTCGAATGGCGGCGCTAGGCGTAAGTTTTCAAATGAGGCAATGCGCATCCTGAGCGAAGGCCTAAAAATGTCGTAGCCTCCTGGCAGAGTGTTTCCATGGAAGCGATCGGATGCGTCGACACCCGGCAGGGCATTGCCTCCCGCGGGTATTTCGGAGTGTCCCGTCATGCCCGTCGTCCGCGTCTGGCCGCGTCCCTTGCCGCGGTC
>NZ_JBFTPW010000024.1:0-65909 GCF_056398685.1 Arthrobacter sp. 01T428
GACATCATCCCCGTGGTCCTGGGCGGCGAGGGCCAGGTCCTGGACATCGGACGGGCCTCACGGATCTTCCCGCCGCACATCCGCAAGGCCATCACCGCGCGGGACAAGGGCTGCGCCTTCCCCGGGTGCACCATGCCGGCCCCTTGGTGTGAAGCGCACCACATCGAATACTGGTCCCGCGGCGGACCCACGAGCGCCGCGAACGGGACGTTGCTCTGCAGTCATCACCATCATCTGATCCACAAGGAAGACTGGCACATCCAGGTCCAAGCGGGCGTGCCCTGGTTCATCCCGCCACCGCACATAGACCCCCACCGGAAACCGCGGCGGAACCACTACTTCCAAATATGACCTCAGCCTTGCAGCAACCCTGTTGTCCGGTACGGAATCACCTCGCGCAGGAACATGCTGGTGGACGTGCGCACGATTCCCGGGCACAGCCTGATTTCTTCGGACACCCGGTATAGATCGTCCGGGCTCGTTGCGACCACGCGGATGATGAGGTCGGTGTCCCCGGCCGGCGCATGGCATTCAAGCACCTCTGGGATGTTGCGCAGGGCCGCGATCGCCTCGTTCAGCCGGCTCTGATCCAGCTCCGCACTCACCGCTGCCGCAACGCCCCGTCCGAGTGCGGAAGGCAGTACGCGGCTGCTGTTCGGACGCAAGGCGCCTGACGCCGTCATGCGCTCCAGGCGCGACTGGACCGTCCCGCGCGCCAGGCCCAAGCGCTGGGCGAGGACCATGATCGGCACACGGGGGTCGTCGTCGAGCGCGGCAAGGATGCGCTTGTCCGTTGAATCCAATTCCTGCATCGCTGCTGCTTTCTGCCTGGTCGCTCAAGGTTCGACTGGTCAAAATGTCCAACCAGATCCCATTCTCCCGCACAATCCCGGCACCGAGGCCCGACGACGCGAGCGAGCCGCCCCGAGCCGTGGTTGCGAATCATTTACATGCCCGTAACGGGAAACCCTTGACGGCGTGAATTTAAAACGCGAAACTCTTCTCATATGTGATTGACGTCTCAAGACGATCGACGCCCAAAGCGCCGGCTCTTGGGAAGAAAACAAAGGCGAAGAAAATGGCAACAACACTCGAACTGACCGTCCGCACCGCATCCTGGACCCGGCCGCCCCGCGAACTGGTCCGAGCGTTCGAGGCGTTCCCCGTGGCAAACATCGGTGACGCTATGGAGCGGCTCGGAATCGTGGACGGCGGGATCAGCCCGGTCTGGGAAGGCGCCCGCTGCGTCGGCTCGGCCCTCCCCGTGCTGGGCGCCGCCGGAGACAATGCCGCCGTCATCGAAGCGCTGAACTACATCCAGCCCGGCGATGTGGTGGTCATCAACGGCTTCGGCCACGAACACCGTGCCTTGGTAGGCGAGCAGCTGTCCCAGCGTTTCGAAGCCGCGGGCGCCACCGGAGCCATCATTGATGGCTACATCCGGGACCGCGCCACCATCACCGAAATCAAGTTCCCCGTCTTTGCCCGGGGTGTCACCCCTGCGGGTCCGTTCAAGAACGGCCCGGGAGTCATCGGCGAACCCGTCGCCATCGGCGGCATCGTCTGCTCGGCGGGCGACATCGTCGCCGCCGATGACGACGGAGTGGTCATCATCCCCCAGGCCCGTGCCGCGGAAATCCTGGAACGAGTCATCGCCGTGGCCGCGCACGAGGCCGAGATGACAGCGGAAATCACCCGCGAATACAGCTAGCGCTTTCTCCCACCCCAGCCCCCTCATAGACTGAAAGCACCCACCATGACAAAGCAATCGACGGACTCAGTGGAACTGAACACCGCTCAAATCAAAGTCGTAACCGCTGACGGCAGGATGGTGCGCAAAGCAACCTTTGCCGGCACCATGGGTTCCTTCGTGGAATGGTACGACTACGGCATCTACGGCCTGCTCACCACGTACCTGGCCATCAACATCATGGGTTCCAAGGACATCGGATCCTTGCTCCTGACCAACGTCGGATTCCTGGTGAGCTTCCTGGCCCGCCCCTTCGGGAGCGTCATCTGCGGATTCCTGGGCGACAGGCTGGGCCGCAAGAACCTGCTCGCCGTGCTCCTGCTCCTCATCTCCGGGGCCACGGCCTGCATTGGCCTCATCCCGTCGTACTCGGTCATCTTCTGGGCCGCTCCCGCATTGCTGATCCTGTTCCGGATCCTCCAGGGATTCTCGGCCGGTGGCGAAGTGGCAGGCGCCATGGCCTTCGTCGGAGAGTATGCCCACAACAAGCACCGCAACTACTCCATGAGCTTCATTGCGGTCGGTTCCTTTTGCGCTCTCCTCTTCGGCAGTGCCATTTCCGCAGGCCTCATCACCGCCCTCGGAGATTCCACCATGGAGGCCTGGGCCTGGAGGATTCCGTTCCTCTTCGCCCTGCCCCTGGGCTACGTCGGCTTCTATATCCGCTCCAAGATGGAAGACACCCCCCACTTCGCGGCACTGCGTGAGCGCAACGAGGTGGAACGCAACCCGCTGCGCACCGTCTTCACCTCCAAGCGCCACCTCAAGGCCATCGCCCTGACCATCTTCCTTCCGGCACTGAACGGTCCCGGCTACTACCTCCTGTTCGCCTACATGCCCACGTACCTGAAGACCCAGCTTGGCTCCGGACACAACTTCACGATGCTCCAGGCGCTCCTCGTCACCGCCGTCAGCCTGGTGGCCATCATCATCGCGATCCCGCTCATGGCGCGCTTGTCCGACCGCATCGGCCGCAAACCCGTATTGGCTCTCTCCGCCGTGCTCATGGCCGTGGTTTCGTACCCGATGTTCGCCATGATCACCACGGGCAACATGCCGCTGGCCTGCGTTGCCACGATCGTGATGGCTATCGCGTTCTCCGGCCACGCCGCGGTCGTCCACACCGTCCTGACCGAAATGTTCCCCACCACGGTCCGCTACAGCGCGTACAGCATCGGCTTCAGCATCAGCACCATCATCTTCGGCGGAAGCGCCCCGCTGGTCATGACGGAACTCATCAAGGCCACCGGCAACAGCATGGTTCCCGCCTACGCCTCGATCGGGACGGCCATCATCACGCTCGTTTCGGTCTACTTCCTGAAGGAAACCAAGGGCCAGCCCCTGCAGACTCACTAGCCAGACCAGAACCCCGACGGCGGTGGCCGCCCGCCACTGGAACGGCAGCCGCCGCCGTCGAACCCTAAGCAAGACAACAGAACCTCCTAACCAGGAACAGAAGCAGGAGTCACCTTGAGCATCAATTCAGTCGCCGTCGTCGCAGACCTCGGCGAAAGCTACGGTAACTACACGATCGGCGACGACGACGCCCTGCTCGGCCTCGTCACCGCCTCCAACATCGCCTGCGGCTTCCACGCCGGCGATCCGAGGGTCATGGATGCCACCGTCAAGGCCTGCGTGGAGCGCGGCATCGAACTCGGCGCCCACCCCGGATACCCGGACCTGGTGGGCTTCGGCCGCAGGCTCATCGAAGCCAGCGAAGAAGAAATCCGCACCGACGTCCTCTACCAGATCGGCGCCCTGGACGCGTTCGCCCGCATCCATGGCGGCAAGATCAGCCACGTAGCCCCGCACGGCCGGATGGGTAGCATCGCCCAGACCGACGCCAAGCACGCCCGCGCCATCACGGATGCCATCAAGGCCTACGACCCCTCCTACATCGTGATCTGCCAGAACGGCCTCCTGGCCGATGAATCCCGCAAGCGCGGACTTCAGGTGGGCTACGTCTTCCTCGCAGACCGCGGCTACGGCGAAGACGGCATGCCGGTCTCGCGAAACAGGGAAGGCGCACTCCTGCACGACCCCGAGGAAATCGGCCGCCGCGTGGTCCAGGTGGTGACCGAAGGGACCGTTCGCGCCGTCACCGGGAAGGTGGTCCCGCTGGGCCACGATGCCGACGTCGTCCTCCTCCACGGCGACCACCCGCAGGTCCTGCAGAACGGCACCGCACTGCGTGCGGCCCTCGACAAGGCGGGCATCAAAGCCACAGGCCTCCAGGAAGTCCTCGCCGAAAAGGCCCGGCTCGCCACGGTCTGAAGCTGAACAACCCCCGGATCCATCACCCGCACCACCGAGCAGGACTCATGACCACGCACACAGCACCCGCGGAGCGGCTGCACCACCCGCCCGAACTGGAAGCCGAGCCGTTCGGCGACTCAGCCCTCATGCTCCGGGTCAAGAACGACGACGGCGACCTCCGCCGGGCGGGGGCCAGCCGGCTCCGCGACGTGCTGCTGGGGGTGCGGCCGTACGGGGTGCTGGACATCGTGGCCGGCGTCGAGTCCTTGTTGGTCGAGTTCGATTGCCTTGCCGTGACACACGAACAATTGGCCCAGATCATCCGCTTGGCCGTTGCCGGCAAAGGCCTGGAACCGGGAGCACCTGGCGCCTCGCAATCACTTTTTGTCATACCGATGGTGGTCAGCGAGGAATTCTCCCCCGACCTTCCGGGGGTCGCCCGGGAACTGGGCCTGAGCCCGGATGCCGTGCTGAAGCAGTTCCAGTCCTCGGTGCTGACCATCAACCTGTTGGCCGCGGCCATGGCCCCCATGATGGGCGGCGTGAAATTCCCGGGCCAGGTCAGCCGCTGCGTCGAGCCCCGGACCAACGTGGAACCCGGGTCTGTCATGGTGGCCGGCACCAACGCCATCATCCAGCCGTTCCCCGGACCGAGCGGCTGGAAGGTGATCGGCCGGACTCCGCTCACCATTTGCGATATCCGGGAAGACCCCGCCACGTCATACAAACCGGGGGATCTGGTGCGTTTTGAAGTGGTTCCGGAGCGTGAATGGGAACGGCTTGAAGGCCGATTCCTGCGTGCTTCGGGCGGCGCTGGCTCGGATGGCTCGGATGGGAGCAACAGTGACCTTCCCTGAACACGCGATCGGCATCAACGTGAGCGAGGCCGGTTGGCTGTCCACGTTCCAGGACCTGGGCCGCGAGAATTCCGAGTTCATGGGCGTCCCCTGCGGAGGTGCGGCAGACCAGCACTCCGCGGCGGTCGCCAACATCCTGGTCGGCAACAGCCGCAAGGCCACATGCCTGGAAATCATGGGCGGACGGTTCGCGTTCACGGCCACGCACGACGTGATGTGCGCCGTGACCGGGGTCCCGGCGGAGGTCACAGTGAATGGCGACGCGGTGGCCATGTGGGAGCCGCTTTGTCTTCCTGCCGGAGCACGGGTTGTGATCGCCAAGGCCAGCGGTGGCATGCGGAATTACCTGGCGTTCAGCGGCGAACTGGAAACCGCCCGTTTCATGGGCAGCGCAGCGCCGGAATCGCGCATGGGATTCCCTCAACAACTCGCTCCCGGGCGGGCGCTCACCCTCCACAGCCGGTACCGCGGATTCACGCACCCGTTCCTGGCCCAGCCACTGTTCCGGCTGCCTGTTCCGGTGCCCGACTTCAGCCCGGACGTGTGGACCATCGACGTCGTCGACGGTCCCGAAACGGACCGGACCCCAGGCATCCGGAAACTGCTCAGCTCCAGCCACTACACCGTCGGCGCCAAATCCAACCACGTGGGCCTGCGATTGGACGGGCCGGTGGTGCATCCAGAGGGACTTGGGGAAATCGTGTCCCATGGGGTCCCAATCGGCGCATTCGAAATCCCGCATGGCGACGAACTCATCATCCTGGGCCGCTCAAGGACGTTGACCGCCGGCTACCCGATCGTCGCAGTGGCAGCCAAGGCTTCTTTGTCCATGCTGGGCCAGGCCAGTCCCGGCAGGAAGATGACCTTTCGCTGGATCAGCAACGCCGAAGCGGTGGAGCAATACCGCGAACAGCAGCGCGGTTTGGCACATCTGGAGGAGCGCGCGCACGCCCTGTTCGCCGCCGTCGGGCTCCCCCTCTACGCAAGTCCCGCGGCTCCCTCGCCGAGTCCCGCCGCGGCGTGACTCGCAGTCCCCGAAGAAAACACTTGACCATCATCTTCTAAAATGAGAAACTCTTCTCATATGTGATCGCCATCTCAAATGATGCACACTAAAAATGCAAGGAACTGAAAACCATGGGACTTCTGGACGGCAAGCTCGCGATCATCACCGGCGCCGGTACCGGCATGGGACGCTCGACCGCGGCCCTGCTGGCTGCAGATGGCGCGGCAGTGGTGCTCGTGGGGCGTCGTGAGGACGTTCTGCAGGAGCTCGCCACCGAAATCGTCGCCGACGGCGGACGTGCCTTTGCCCGCGCTGCGGACATCACTTCCAAAGACGATGTAGACGCCCTGCTGGAATGGGTCCACGAAAGCCTCGGTCCGGTGGACATCCTCGTCAACAATGCGGGTAGCTCCAGCAAGGTCCTCAACGTCCGGTGGATCAGCCAGGAGGAATGGAACGGCGTCCTTGACGTCAACCTCAACGCCGTCTACCTGCTCAGCCAGGCGGTCCTTCCGGACATGCTGAGCCGCAAGACCGGAACCATCATCACGGTCTCCTCGCTCGCCGCAGTGAATCCGAACCTTCTCGGCGGCGCCGCGTACGGCGCGGCCAAGGCCGCGGTCCGGAACTTCATGACGTACCTTCACAACACCTTCCGCAACGACGGGCTGCGCGCGGTGACCATCCTGCCCGGTGAAACGGCGACGCCCATCCTGGACAACCGCGCCCGCCCGCCTCGCGCGGAAGAGCGCGATGCCATGGTCCAGCCGGAGGACGTGGCCCGGGCCATCCACCTTGTGGCGACGCTGCCGCAGCGCACCGTGGTCCAGGAATTGGTCATCGCCCCCACCATCCAGCGGGATACCTCTGGCGACATCGAGATCAGCCGCTGGGCCGGAGCCCCTGCCGACGAGGCCCCCGCCGACGAGGCGCCGCAGCGATGAAACCCCGCCGGCTGTACGCGCCCTCCCGCGGAATCAATACCAAATCGCCCGCCCCCAAAACAACCTCAGCAACCACCCAGATCAGGACCCTCATGACACTCGAGCCAGCCACCGCCGTCGCCGATTTCCAGCCCTCCGAGGCGGTGCAGCGCATCCAGCGCACATCGCTGCGGGTGCAGCAGCCCCAATCCAAGGGAGACCTCGTCTCCTTGGCGATGGGCGAGCCGGATTTCGACACGCCGGCCCAGGTTCGAGCAGCAGCCGCCCGTGCCCTCGAGGACGGCTTCACCCACTACTCGCCGTTGCTCGGCGAGCTGGTGCTTCGCGAGGAGCTGGCTGCCCGTATCGGCCAGCTCCTCGCCGGAGTGGCCAGCCCCGGCGACGTGCTCATCACGCAGGGCGGCACGGCCGGCCTGTCTGCGGCGATCCTTGGCATTGTCAACCCGGGCGACAAAGTGGTCATCCCGGACCCCACCTATTCCCTCTACGCGGACCTCGTCAGCATGGCCGGGGGCATCACCGTGCCGGTGCCGCTGGCCGATGACCTGCACTGGGACCTCGAAGCATTGGCCACCGCACTTGAAGGCGCCAGGATGTTCGTCTTCTGCAACCCCTCCAACCCCACCGGCATCGTGCACTCCCGCCGCGAACTCGAAGCCCTCGCAGACATGGTCGCCGGAACCGACACCCTGATCCTTTCCGACGAGGCCTACAGCGATCTCGTCTACACGCCCGAACCCTTCACTTCGGCACTGGAAATCGAAGCCCTGGCCGGCCGGACCATCTACTGCCAGACCTTCTCCAAGAGCTATGCCATGACCGGATGGCGCGTCGGCTACCTCTGGGGCCCGTCCGAGGTCATCGCCTCCGCCGCCCGGATCCACAACACCTTCAACGGCTCCATGAACCAGGCCGTGCAATACGCGGCGCTCACCGCCCTCAAGACGTGCGGCCCCGACATCGAACGCATGCACGCTTCCTATGCGTTGCGCAGGGAGCTCATGGCCACCGGTCTCCAGCAGATTCCGGGTCTTACGGTCAGCTCGCCGGAAGGTGCGTTCTACCTTTTCCCCAAGTACGACGTCGAGCTGCCGGCAGCCGCGATGGTCGCCCACCTTCGCAATCACGGCGTCGCCGTCCGTCCCGGCAGCGAGTTCGGCCGGAACGGCGAGTTCCACTTGCGCTTGTCCTACGCCGCCAGCTCCGAGGCGATAACCGCCGGTGTGGAGCGCTTGGCGGCCGGTCTGGCCGAGCTCCGGTGAGTGCCGCGGACGTGGCCAGCGTTGCGCCCGCCGCTCAGGCGATACGCTGGGATCTGACACGGAAGGGGGCGCCCATGCGCAGCGACACCCAACGCAACCGCCGCCAGCTGGTGCGGGCCGCCGGGAAGCTCTTCGCCAAGGCCAAGGGCCCGGTGAGCATGACGGACATCGCCCGCGAAGCCGAGATCTCTCCCGCGACCGCGTATCGACATTTCGCCTCGGTGGAGGACGTCCTGGCCGCATTCCGCTTCGGTGTTGGCGAGAAGCTGCGCGATTTCAGCGTTGCGCAGACCACGTCCGGGGTGGAACTGCTGGAAAGCGTCAGCCGGCACTGGGTGGGTCTCGTCATCAAGCATGGCGGTTCCATGGTCCACACCCGTTCCGGCGAGGGGTACCTGGCCCGTCTTCGCTCCGGCGCGTACTACCTGACCATCCAGGCCGAGGCTTTGGAACGGCCGCTCCGCGAGGCCTGCGAGGAACTCGGGCTCCCACCTCTCGGGGACGAAGCCATGTTCCTGTGGAACATCCTCTTCGACCCCCGGGAAATTTTCGATCTGCTCAACACCGTCGGCCTGGACAAGGACCAAGTGTCCAGCAAGCTTTGTGCTGCGCTCCGTGGCGCGATGGCCGCGTGGGCAGCTGCGGAGCCAACTTCGGCAAAGTGACCACATCCTGATCGCCTTCCGTCGAGGAACCGGTCAGATTGACCAGTGACGGTTGAGTCCGTTGCGCCAGTTGTAGTGTTCCTGTTGAAATAGTGGCAACAAGGGGAAGGGCTACCGCCGGACCCCACAGGCTACGGATCCCCCGGCACACCACCCGGCCACCCGGAACACCGTCCCGCAAAGACGCAGCCGCTGATTGACTCTTGTTCACGCATCGTCTTTCCGCACCCCGCCGGCGTCGCCATGAAGGGTGGCCGGCACCACCATAAGAGCCCCTGAGCCACCGAACGCGTTGCGGTAGCTGAGGGGCTCTTGTGCTGCCGCGGAATGTGGTTGGTTCAAAGGGGCTGAATCGACACCGCGACAAAGGCGTATTCATCTTGGGAGGCGGCGGTCCACTCGACGTCCACTAGATCACCCGCCTTGAGGGACCTGTATCCCCCTGATTGCTCGATGACCGAGAAATGCGCGAAGCATTTCTTCCCGTCGGGAAGAATAAGTTCGCCCCAACCTTCTTCGGCTTTCTAGAAGCAAACCATCGCCTTGGCTCGAGCTGAGTTCAACGTTGGTCCTCTCTTTGGAAACTAAAGGTACCCAATTCTCCCAGCGGCCCCGACCTCCCCGGAATCCTGCAGGCACGCCCGGCGGCGCATAGTCTTGTGCCATGACTTCCGCTGGCCGCTTCGCTCCGAGCCCCTCCGGCGAGCTTCACGTGGGCAATCTGCGCACGGCCATGCTCGCCTGGCTCTTCGCTCGTTCCACGGGCCGCGCCTTCCTGCTGCGCGTGGAGGACCTCGACCGGGCTCGGGCCGGCGCCGAGGAAGTCCAGCTCCGCGATCTTGGGGCCGTCGGCGTGACGTGGGACGGCGCCGTCGTCCGCCAGACGGACCGTTCCGGCCTGTACAACGACGTGATCGAGCGGCTCGCGGACGCAGGGCTGACGTATGAATGCTTCTGCACGCGACGCGAGATCCAGGATGCTCCGTCCGCCCCGCACGCGCCACAAGGCGCTTACCCGGGCACGTGCAGGAACCTTTCGACGGCGGAGCTCGAGATCCGCCGGGCCTCCCGCCCTGCCGCCATCCGGCTCCGCGCTGAAGCCCACGAATGGACTGTGGAGGACAGGCTGCACGGTTCATACACGGGCGTCGTCGACGACTTTGTGCTCCGCAGGAACGACGGCGTCACTGCCTACAATTTGGCCGTGGTGGTGGATGACGCGGCACAGGGAGTGGACCAAGTGGTCCGCGGAGACGACCTCCTGTCCTCCACACCCCGCCAGGCCTATGTGGCCTCCTTGTTGGGCATTGCCGTTCCGGAATACGCCCACGTCCCCTTGGTGCTGAATCGCGACGGCGCCCGCCTGGCCAAGCGCGACGGCGCGGTGACGCTCGGCGACCTTGCCGCCGTCGGGCTGTCTGCCGCGGAGGTGCGGGACGTGATCTTGGAATCGCTCGGCTTGCCGGGAGGGCCGCTTGGCGAGGCCTTGGATGGATTTGATCCGGCCCGATTGCCACACGGGCCATGGATATGGAATGGCATTCAGCAATCAACCCTCCGGAAAGGGGCCTAAGTGCTCGCCTATGTGCTGACCCGCTACGGCGGCGCCGACGCAATGGAGCTGCAGGACGTCCCCAGGCCGGTTGCCGGTCCGGGCGAGGTCCTGGTCAGGGTGTTTGCCGCGGGACTCAATCCCGTGGACTACAAGCAACGTGAAGGTGCAGTTCGGGTGATCACCAGGCCAAGGCTGCCCTTGGTGGCTGGAAGCGAACTGGCCGGGATCGTGGAAGCTGTAGGCCCGGGCGTCACCCGCTTCGCCACGGGAGACCGGGTATTTGCCCGCGTGGACAAGACCCTGCTGGGCGCTTTTGCCGAACACGCCGCCGTCCACGAGGATTTCGTGGCGCTCATGCCAAGGTCGCTCAGCTACACCGAGGCCGCGAGCCTTCCCTTGGCGGGCCTCACCGCGTTGCAGGCACTGCGCGACGAGCTCGAGATCAAGCCCGGGACCAAGCTGTTCATTTCCGGGGGCGCGGGCGGAGTGGGAACCCTTGCCATCCAGTTGGCCAAGTACTTTGGCGCCGAGGTGACCACCACTGCGTCTCCCCGTGGGGAAGAGTTGGTGCGGCGGCTCGGGGCGGACGCCGTCGTCGACTATACGAAGGAGAACCTGGCCGAAGTGCTTCATGGCTTCGACGCCGCGCTGGATCTCGTGGGCGGCGAAACGCTGGACCAGACGTTCAAGATCCTCAAGCCGGGCGCGAAGGTGGTCAGCATCGCGGGGATGCCCGAACCGCAGACGGCCCTGAAGGACCTTGGGGCCCCGGCCTGGATGACCGTGCTGTTCTGGGCGGTCAGCCTCGGAATCCGGAGCCGCGCCCGTGAAGCCAACGTCCGGTACCGCTACCTTTTCATGCACCCCAGTGGCGAAGACTTGAAGTTCCTGTCACGCCTCGTTTCCGACGGAAAACTGAAACCGGTGGTGGATAGCAGCTATCCGCTCGAAAAGATCGCCGACGCTTTCGCCGCGCTGGAGCAGGGACGCGCCAAGGGCAAGATCGTGGTGACCATGGACACTCGCGGCAGTTAGGGGGCGCGGAAGGTGGGCCCATTCTGCCGGGTTCCCTGGCCGAGCTAGCGAGGTTAGTGGGCGGAAGGTGGGCCCATTCTGCCGGGTTCCCTGGCCGAGCTAGCGAGGTTAGGGGGCTGAAGGGATTAGGCTGTCCGGGTGGATGCACAGACGATTGCCCCTGGATTCGAACCGGTAGCCGAACTCTTTGGCCGTTTCCTCAGCGAGGACCCGGAATATTCAGCCCAGCTTGCGGCCTACCACCGCGGCGTCAAGGTATTGGACATCAGCGGCGGCCCGCACCGCCGCCCGGATTCGGTAACCGGTGTTTTCTCCTGTTCCAAGGGAGTGTCCGGGCTGGTCATCGCGCTTTTGGTCCAGGACGGCTTCCTGGACCTTGACGCTGAAGTGGTCAAGTACTGGCCGGAATTCGGCGCCGAAGGAAAGGCCACCGTTACCGTGGCCCAGTTGTTCTCCCACCAGGCCGGTCTTCTGGGAGTCGAAGGCGGACTCACCCTCGAGGAATACAACAACTCCGAGCTGGCCGCCGCCAAGCTCGCGCAGATGCGGCCGCTCTGGAAGCCCGGGACCGCATTCGGGTACCACGCCCTGACCATCGGCGTCTTCATGGAGGAGCTTTGCCGAAGGATCACCGGGTCCACCCTCCAGGAAATCTACGAACAACGCATCCGTTCGGTCACGGGCGCCCACTTCTTCCTGGGACTGCCTGAGTCCGAGGAGCCCCGCTATGCCACCCTCCGTTGGGCCGAGGACCCCTCCCAGCCGTGGATTGATCCCGCGAGCCATTTCGGACTTTCGGCCAACTCGGCGGTGGGGGACATCCTTGACCTGCCCAACATCCGCGAGGTGCGCGCCGCCGGCCTGAGTTCCGCCGCCGGGGTCGCCAGCGCCGAAGGCATGGCCCGCGTCTACGCTGCGGCACTCACCGGACTTGCCGCCGACGGCGACCGGCCCGCCGTCGCGCCCCTCCTCAGCGAAGAGACCATCCAGGCTGTCTCGGCCGAGCAGGTTTTCGGCATCGACCGCGTGTTCGGCGAGACCAGCTGCTTTGGGACCGTGTTCATGAAATCGCATGCACGCTCGCCATACGGGAGCTACCGGGCGTTCGGGCACGACGGCGCCAGCGCATCTTTGGGATTCGCTGACCCCGTGTATGAACTCGCTTTCGGGTACGTGCCGCAACAGGCCGAACCCGGCGGAGCCGGATGCCGCAACCTCGAACTGAGCGCCGCCGTGCGGAAGGCAGTCACCGAACTGGCTCAGTAGGATGAAGCCATGACCGAACCGAGATTCACCGTTGAAACAGCCATGGTCCTTGCCGAAGTGGCGCACAATCGCCAGAAGGACAAGCTGAAGCGGCCTTATCGCGAGCACGTGCTGGCTGTAGGGGATGCGCTCGCCGATTTCGACGACGACATCCGGATCGCTGGCTACCTGCACGACATCGCCAAGGACACACCGATTACCAAGCAGGCGCTGCTCGACATGGGCGTTTCCGAACGTGCCGTGGGCATCATCGAACGCGTAACCCGCCGCTTCCAAGATGACTCGGACAACGATGAAGCCGTGGTCCTGCACATCGCACAGGACCACGATGCCACCCTGGTCAAGATCGCCTGCAACGCCCACAACTCCGTGCCGGAGCGCGTGCGGGCTCTCGCCGAGAAATGGCCGGACAAGGCGCCCACCACTCGCTACGCAGACGCCCGGGAAGTGCTTTACAGGGCTGTGCCCCGTGGCGAAATCCACTTGGTCCTGCAGCGCATCAACCCGGATCTCCTGTCCGAAATGGACCGATTGGCCGACTAGCGGTCCGACTCGGCAGTTCCCCCCTACCTAAGGTTTGGTCGGGTCATCCTGTATCGGGCTGGCTGCGGACGCCGAGCTGCTGGTGGATGCGGTGACTTCCGCCAAGACCCGCTGGTGGATCTGGGCGGTGAGCTCGTGAATCGCACGCGTGAGGTCGGTGTTCTCTTCGAGCAGATGCTCCTGGGCATTGTAGTCATGGTCCGCCTTCACCTGTTGGAAAGCCGCTTGGCGGTTCTGTCCGATCATGACGAAGGTCGAGAGGAAGATCGCTTCGAGCGAGACGATCAGAGTCAACGTCGGCCACGGACTCTGCTCGAACACGAGCATCCACACAGCGAAAAGCAGAATGTGCAGGTAGACGAAATTCATCGATCCGGCGAAGGCCGTAATTGCATCCGCGACTCGAAGCTGAATGCTTGCGGCCCGGCGCTCGGCCTCCGCCAGGACCGATGGGTGGAGCTTTTCCCGCTCGCTTTGAGAGAGCAACCGTGTAGGTCTCAGATACGAGCGTGAATGCGGAAGAGTGCCCGTGGTGGATGTCGATTGGTGTCCGGCCTGCTGTGCCATACGTTCAATCCCTTGGCTCGCGGCGAGCCCATCTCGCCTCTGAGAGCGAGCCTAGCGTCGCCATGCGCTTGAACCTAGGACCGAACGCCCGGTACTTAGGCGCGGGATCTTCCCCGGAGGAAGTGGAAGATCAGGACGATCACGGCAATGACCAAAAGCAGGTGAATGAACCCGCCGCCGATATTGCCGATAAAGCCGAGAAGCCAGAGAACAGCGATAATGATGGCTATCCAAAGCAACATGAGGGTCTCCCTTTTGTGTACGAATGGAAATGCTGACTCCGCGCTCCGCTGGTCTGCGGGCCGCGCAGATACCGTTTGGTGCCCTTACTTTATGCCACGATCGGGTTGGTGTTAACGGGTACGCAATAAGCGATAGTTCGACTGCCGCTTTGACGCCCGGTGCAGGGAAATCTACCCGCCCATCAACCTTCGCCGATGCTTTAGCTCCTTGATCCAGTCCCTCGTCTGCAGCGGCCCGAAAGGCGAGGCGCCGGCGTCGAGCTCTGCGATGAGCGGGCCCGAGGCCGTGAGCGCGAGTCCCAAAATTCCTTCCGCTGCGCGCTCCGTCAGGCCGAGCTTCGCGGCCCAGGCAAGGAAGTGCTTACGGGAGATTCCACTCTTCTTGCCGCCGATGCCCAGAGCGAGCGTCTTGTCCCCGTAGACCACTGTGGAGGGGATGTCGTAGACCGGGGCAACGGTGTATTCGCCCTGCGGCGACTGAAGCATGGACACGTTCTTCGCATGCAGGTCGCCGTTGCCGCTCAGCCAGGCGAAAGCCAGCTGGAGGCCGAGGTTCCGCAAGGCAGGGAGTGGTGCGGAACAGTGTGCCGCCAGCGCCGCGCAAACCTCGCCGAACGGCACGCTGTACTTGTCCGCGGGGTACAGGCCCAGCACTTGGGCTCCGTCCTCGACGGCGAGGCGCACGGGAGCGCCGTCGGCTCCGGTGAGGCGATCGAAACGCTCGACGAGCAGCCCCGCCCGCCCGCCGACGTCGTGCACCAACTGCACGCTGCTCAACGGTATCCGGAGCTTGCGGGCAAAACGGAACATGAGGAACTCGTTTTCCACCACGAACGGGAACTCGGGAGCATTGAGCTTGAGGATGAAGCGCTTGCCAGCTTGCGCTACCGGGAGCGAAATCATCCCGGCCGATAACTTGTCCTGCACCCCCGCCAGCGCCACTGGGTCGATGAGGCCCGAATCGCCGAGCAGCGCATCGAAGTCGAGCGGCAGCTTCGAGTCGAGCACGACGGCGGAGCCTCCTTCCGTGGGCGGCTCGCCGTGGGGGACCGTCTGGACATCGCCCACGGCGTCCCCGCCCGCGCCCATGAGGAGCGCGAGTTCGTCGTCGGCGCTGGCCTTGACCGCCCGGCGCAGGGAATTCAGGCGGCGGCCTTCCGGGAGGAGGCCCGTGAAATAGGGCGGAACCGCGCCGCTCGGGGTGAACACTGCTTCACGCGTCAGCGGGAGCGTCGTGGCAACGGCCGGACCGCCTGAGTCGAGGTACCGCGGCAAGTAGCTGAACTTGGTGCCGCCTTCATGCCGCTCGATGCGCGCGGCCAGGACGCCTTGCTTGTAGACGTCGGCGATGCGGTGGAAGGTCATGGCAGCTTGGATTGCTTGCCCGCGGGTTGCACCTTGAGCTCAAGGCCCAGAGTGCCGAGGACCGCAAGGAGTGGTTCCAATTGGACCGTGGTCTTCCCCTGCTCCACGAACCGGACGAATCGCTCCGAGACTCCTGCGAGGTCTGCGAGGTCGGACTGGCTCAGGCTCAGGGAGCCGCGGCGGGCACGGACCTTGGCGCCAAGGGACTCGGTGAATTCCCTGGAGGACATGTCCATCCTTCCTCGCCTTTTTGTGGGCATGCGCGTTGTCCGCGCTCCGGTACGTTCGTGCCGGTTTCACCATTTTCCGCCTCCATGGGAAGCGAATCAAGGGTCGATCGCTGGGAATCGGTACGTTCGTGCCGATGTGCCGCGCCGCGGCATCGTGGGTGCAGGCCGTTCGCTGCGTTCCGGTACGGCGGTTTGGGGCCAGGACCCACGATTTCGCCTAGGTGGCCGGGTGTGCCCCCAGCCTTTCCAGCGCAGCTTCCCGGCGTGCCGCCCCGCGCCTTTCGTCGATCACGATCGAGAGGGCCAGAGCCGCCACAATGACCATCATGCAGACAGGAACAGAGACGTCCAGGGGGGCCAGGCCCACACTGCCGCAAAGCAACACGACCACGAGGGCCGTGACCCCGAGGAGCGCGCGGTCGAAACCCAGCAGGTAGCCGTAGAGCGAACTCAGGGCTACCTTGAACAGGGCCACCGGGACGGCGATGGTGGCCACTACAACGGTGGCGCTGATGAGGGCAGCATGATCAATGAAGAGCGCGGCCACATGAAGTCCGCCACCAGTAGCGGCGATTGACCCAAAGATGAACATGTGGCCGTATCCGAAGGCGAATGCCCGGTGCCGTTGGTGATGCAGGGCGTGGCCAGCCGGGAGGATGAAGTAGATCCACCACATTCCAAAGGCCAGCCCGGTCCCGCCGAGACCCACGAGGGCTGCGTCAACAGACCAGCCATGAAGGGCCACGATTGCCCGAAGGGATTCGATGGCTCCGATCAGGCACTCGCCCAAGGCGATGATCGCCAGGAGTCCGTAGCGTTCCGCGATGTGGTGCGCGTGCCACGGTGTCTTGGCTTTGCGCTCGGCGATGGTCGGCGTCGCCATTTCCAGCAGGAAGAGCGGGGCAGCCATGAGGAAATTCGTCAGGATGTCGGCGTGGACAATCAGCACCACCACCCAGCCGATCTGTGCCACCACCAGGAACTTCGCGTAGGTGAGGCAAGCGCTTCTGCGCTCCGGATCCTGCTTCGCCGCGCGTAGCCACTGAAAAACCAACGCCAAGCGCATGATGATGTAACCCAGCACCATGGTCGAGTTGTCCACGCGGTGGCCTTCGTCGAGCGATTGGAACATCGGCTCGATGCCCATGGCAAGGATGAGCACACCCACCATCTGCACCATGGTGACAACCCGGAAGACCCAGTCGTCAGTGTCGTAGGCGCTGGCAAACCACGAGAAATTGATCCAGGCCCACATGACGGCGAACATCGCGAAGGTGAAGCCGATCAACCCGGAGCCGAAACGGGCCTCGGCCAGCTCATGAGCGAACTGGCTGCCGGCCACCCCGAAGGCGATGACAAAAGTGAGGTCAAAGAAGAGTTCCAGGGGTGTGGCGGTGCGATTCAGCTCCTGGGGATCGCGCCCGCCCATGCGCGACAATGCATGGCGCAATGGATTCATGGACATGGTTCAGGGTACCGCCGGGAGGCCCCCGGAGTCCCGATCCCTGGAGAGGGCGCCGGGGTTCCTCTTGGCCCACAACAGCAGCCCGATGTACGTCAGGTCGAAAATGCTGCACAGGACGCCAATGCCCAGGATGAACAGTGAATTCTCGAGCACCCCGAAGCTGATCGTTGGCGCGAGGGTTCCGATCCACTTGGCCACAGCGATCACCAGGGACTGGCCCCGCAAGCTGCGTCGGGCAGCGAACATCGCAATAAACAGGCCGGACATCAGGAGATTCTGCAGGAATGCCGCGTACCGGGAGGCCGGATCCCAATCGAACTCGGTGATGAACAGCCACTGCACCGCGAACGACGCCAAGCCCAAGAGAGCCGCCCACCCGATGAACAGCGGCCGTGTGACAAATCCGGGAAGTTCCCGCCTGCCGAACGCGAAGAACGTGTACACAATCGCGACGTCGGCCAACGCCCAGGCAATGTTGATGACGCCCTGCACGGAGAGCCATGTGCTGAGCGAATGCACCGAGTAGATGACTTCCCACGCGAAGTTCAAACCCAGTGCCGCCGCCGGGATCGCGTACGTCTTATCGCGAAACCCGATCCGGATCGCGCAAATGTAAACCGTAGTCCAAGCGACCCCGCTCAGGATGGTCAGAAACAGGTTCACGGTTCCTCCTTCTCCAACGCGGGGTCACTTACGGCCCATCCGGGGCCCCAACATGGGCCGTAAGTGACCCCGCGTTGCTCTAAACCCGGGCGAGAGAGTCGATGTCCTCGAGGAAGTCTTGGTGGACTTCGTCGCTGACGGTGGTGCGGGTGTCGGCGATCGCGTCGAGATAGTCCTGCGTGACTGGTCCCTTGCGGGCGTTCGACGCCGGTGCGGGGCCCCCGGAGGAGGCGCCTTCACCGGGAGCGTCGGCTGTGTAGACGGCTTTTTCCAGGGCACGCTGGGAGGCGCTGCGTGCCGCGTACTCTATGTCCGCGGGGGAGAAGCCCTCCGTCCGCGACACCAGCAAGGCCACGTCCACCGAGTCCACCACGCTGGCCGGGATGAATCGCTGCCACATGGCCTCGCGGGCATGGACGTCCGGCAGCCCGATGGGGATGACGTAGTCGAAGCGGCCGTGGCGCAGGAAGGCGGTGTCCAGTGCGCGGATGAAGTTGGTGGCGCACACCAGGAGGCGGCCCGGCTGTTCGCGGAAGGCCGGGATGATCTTGAGGAGTTCATTGGTGACGCCCTGCAACGGCGACGGCGGCTCACCGGACCGCTGGGACGCGATCTCCTCCACCTCGTCGATGAACACAACCGCGTGCTCCAGTTCGGCGATTTCCAGGAACGTCTCCCGAAGCGCGCCGGCCAGTCCCTTGGGATCGGAGGCCAGGCGGGAGGGGAAGACCTCCACGAACGGCCATTCGAGCCGGGACGCGATCGCTTTCGCAAAGGTCGTCTTGCCGGTCCCGGGAGGGCCGAAGAGCACGACGGCGCGCGGCGGCACCACGCCGAATTGGTCGGCGAGGTCAGCCTCGGCAAGGGGTAGGACCAGACGGCGTTCCAGCAGCTCCTTTTCGCGGCGCATTCCGGCGACGTTTTCCCACAGGTCCCGGGCCAGGATCCGGCCGCCGAGCTGGCTCAACGGCTCGAGTTCCTGGCGCTGCACCGGGATGGTCCGCTCAAAATAGTGCAGGTTTTGCTTGAGCAGGAAGCCGCGGCCCAGGAACGCCTCGACTCGGGTTTCGGACTCGGGCATGAGCGCCGAGAGCTTGTTGAGCCCGTGCGGAGTCATCCGGTTCTCGACGGCGGCCAGCAGCGAAGTGCCGATCCCGCGTCCACGGAATTCGGGCAGCGTGGCCAGGAAAACGATCCAGCCCTGGTCATGGGCCGCACGTCCGACGGCGGCACCAACCACCTGCTCGCCCTGCACCGCCACCACCGCGTGGTCCTTCTCGCATGAAGCAAGGACCTCGGAGAGCGCATAGACAGGGTCCACGTTGTCGGCTTTGAGCGACTCCCAAAGGTGCAGTATCCCGTCCATGTCCGAGGAATGGAAGTCCCTGATGCGCCAATTGCTCATGCCTGCTCCTTGGTGGATCGCCATCGATTGCCTGGTGTTGAGCATAGGCGAACCGGTGGTGGAGAGGGGTTGCGCGGGCGTTGCGTTACGTAGCTATCCCACCGGGCGCAACCGCAGCCCCTGCATGCCGCCGTCGATCGCCAGGGACGTGCCCGACGTCGAGCCGGACAGCGGGCTTGCGAGGTAGGCGACGGCGCCGGCCACCTCGGCGGCCTCCACGAGACGGCCGTGTGGCTGTCGGGCGTTGAGGGCAGCGCGTTCGGCGGCGGGATCGGCGGAGGATTCGAGCAGCCTGCCTACCCATGGCGTGTCCACCGTGCCGGGGTTGACGCAGTTGACGCGGATCCCTTCGCGGACGTGGTCGGCCGCCATGGCCAGCGTGAGGGACAAGACTGCGCCCTTCGACGCCGAATACAAGGCCCGCTGCGGCAGCCCTGCCGTCGCGGCGATGGAGCACGTGTTCACGATCGCGGCCGCGGGCGATTCGCGCAGGTACGGCAGAGCCGCACGGCTGACGCGGGCGATGCCCACCACGTTGATGTCGAGTACGCGGTGCCATTCGGCGTCGTCGTTTGCAGAGATGTCCCCTTGTGCGCCGATCCCTGCGTTGTTGACCACCACGTCGAGCCGGCCGAACTTCCGGACGACGGCGTCGACGGCGGAGCGCACCGAGGCGTCGTCGGCCACGTTGCATTCGACGCCGAAATGCGGGGTCCCGGAGGGGTTGAGGTCGAGCACGGCGACCTGCGCCCCGCCGTCGGCGAGCCGGTCCGCGATCGCCGCGCCGATGCCGGACGCCCCGCCGGTGACCAGCGCTACGAGTCCCTCGAACTCGGTGCTCACCGCGTTGCCTCGTCAGTGCCTACTGAAGCAAGCGAAGCTGCGTGGGCTCTGTAGAACTCCTGGCGCTGGCGGCCGAGCCCTTCCACTTCAAGCTCCACCACGTCGCCGGGCTGGATGTACGGGAAGCGACCAGAGAGCGCCACGCCTTCCGGAGTGCCGGTGAGGATGACGTCGCCGGGCTCCAGGACCATGTACTGGCTGAGGTGGTGGACCACGGTCAGCGCGTCGAAGATCATGTCCGAAGTGTCCGACGATTGGCGGATCTCGCCATTGACCCAGGTGCGCAACGCGAGGTGTCCGGCGTCGAGCCCATCCGCGGGAACCAACCAGGGGCCGAGGGGAGTGGACTGCGGAAGGGACTTGCCCTTGGTCCACTGGCCCGCGGCGCCGGGCAGTTGGTAATCGCGCTCGGAGAGATCATTGGCGACGACGTAGCCCGCGATGCAGTCCGCGGCCTCGTCCGTGCTGGAAAGGTATGACGCTTCGCGACCGATCACGATTCCGAGTTCCACCTCCCAGTCGTACTTTTCCGACGACGGCGGGATGGGCGCGGCGTCGAACGGGCCACTGACCGTGTTGCTTGGCTTCAGGAACACCACGGGTGATTCCGGGGGCGTTGCTCCGGATTCGGCCGCGTGGGCCGTGTAATTGAGGCCGATGCAGACGACGTTGCCGGGCCGGGCGATGGGTGAACCGATCCGGAGTCCTTCGGCAGAAATCTCGGGAAGATTGCCGGCATCAAGGGCTTCGCGGGTGCGTGCGATGCCGTCCGTGGCGAGGAACTCTCCGTTGATGTCCTTCGTCAGCGGGTCAAGGCTGAAGTACTTTTCGGTGCCGTTGGCGTTTTGGGCGATGACAACCGGCTTTTCATTTCCGGCAGTGCCCAGCCGGGCGAATTTCATGTTCATGTATTCCTCCGTGCTCTGGCTCTAACATCCGAGCTCTAGTCTGCTGTTGCTCTCCATAATACGGAAATGTGACCCATTGACAATGCAGACATCGGATGTTTACGCTCTTCCCAGCAAACTACCTGCTGCCAAGCAAGGAGCACAATGAGCGTCATCACCGCGGTGGACACCTTCGATATCCGTTTTCCCACCTCCCTGGAACTGGACGGATCGGATGCCATGAATCCGGATCCGGACTATTCGGCGGCATACCTGGTGATCCGCACCGACGCCGGCGACGGTCACGAGGGCCACGGTTTCGTCTTCACCATCGGGCGCGGCAACGAGGTGGAGGCAGTGGCTATCGAGGCACTCCGCCACCACATCCTGGGCCGCAACGTCGAGGAACTGCTCGGCGACATGGGCGGCACCTGGAAGCTCCTGGTCCACGATTCCCAACTCCGTTGGCTTGGCCCCGAAAAGGGCGTGATGCACATGGCGATCGGCGCCGTCGTCAACGCCCTGTGGGACCTCAAAGCCAAGCGGGCCGGACTGCCTCTCTGGGAGCTGCTTTCCCGGATGAGTCCGGAGGAGATTGTGGCGCTCGTGGACTTCCGGTACCTCAGCGATGCGCTCACGCCGGAGGACGCGCTGGGGATAGTGCGGACGGCGGAGCCGGGGCGCGCCGCCCGCAGGGCAGCACTTCTCGCGGAAGGATACCCCGCATACACCACGACGCCGGGCTGGTTGGGTTACAGCGACGACAAACTTGTGCGGCTGGCCAAGGAAGCCGTTGCAGACGGTTTCGGCCAGATCAAGCTCAAGGTGGGGGCCTCGCTGGAAGACGACATCCGGCGCGTCCGCACGGCCCGCAACGCTGTGGGGCCTGGTATCAAGATCGCCGTGGACGCGAACCAACGCTGGGACGTCCAGGAAGCGATTGACTGGATGGCGCATTTGGCTCCCTATGACATTGCCTGGATTGAGGAACCCACCAGTCCGGATGATGTCCTCGGCCATGCCGCGATTGCCCGGGGCGTGGCGCCGATCCCCGTGGCCACGGGTGAGCATGTCCAAAATCGCGTGATGTTCAAGCAGATGCTGCAGGCCGGATCCTTGCAGGTCTTGCAACTGGATGCGGCGAGGGTGGCGGGAGTGAACGAGAACATCGCCATCCTCCTGCTCGCGGCGAAGTTCGGCGTCCGCGTCTGCCCACATGCAGGTGGAGTCGGCCTCTGCGAGGCCGTCCAGCACTTGTCGATGTTCGATTTCGTGGCGGTATCCGCCGACAAGGATGGTCGGATGATTGAGTTCGTCGACCATCTGCACGAGCACTTTGTCACTCCGGTGGATGTCCACGACGGCTCGTACTGGCCGCCGTCGGCACCCGGTGCCGGCAGTGAAATGGTCGGCGGCACGTTGGCCGGCTACAGCTTTCCCGATGGCCCTGTGTGGGCCGCGGGATCCCCTCCTTTGACTCCCCAGCAATAACCTTTATCGAAATTCCTCGAAAGCACAGTTCCCTACTGAAAGCACGTGGTGAAAGATATGCGCAAAGAAGCGTTGGTGGCAGGTGCCTTGGCACTGGGCCTCATTGGACTCACAGGCTGCGGGGGCAGCTCGTCCGGCAGTACCGCAGACGGCAAGACCGCCATGACGTGGGCCATGTGGGTCGGCGGCACGGAAGACCAGAAGAACTGGGAGAAAGTTGCCGATGACGTCAGCAACACGTTGGGCGATGTGAAGATCACCCTGCAGGGTTCTACCTTCCAGGACTACTTCACCAAGATGAGCACCCAGCTCAGCTCGAACACAGCCCCGTGCCTGGTGGCGGTCCAGAGCCTGCGGACAGCGCAGCTCAAGGATGGCATGCTGCCGCTCGATGACCTGGTGAAAAAGAACAACCTGGATTTGAGCGCCTTCGACTCCTCCATGATCAAGGGGCTCAGCGCCGACAACAATCTGTACGCCCTGCCGTATGACGTGGGCCCCGTGATGATGTTCTACAACAAGGACATGTTCGACGCCGCGGGCGTGCCGGTCCCGAAGGCGGGCTGGACGGCCGACGAGTTCGTGGCAGCCGCGAAGAAGCTGACGGCCAACGGCAAACATGCGATCGCACCGAACACGGCCGATCTCTTCGTTGAATCGCAAGTCCTCGCCTACAACGGCGGACGCGTCTTGAAGGAAGACGGCACCATGGACGCGAGCGATCCGACCTTCGCCAAGGGACTCCAGTGGGTTTCCGACCTGACAAGCAAGGAGAAGGTCTCCCCCGAACTGCCCGGCGGCGACACGGCATTCAGCGCCAATGAATTCATGGCCGGCAATACCGCGATGAGTATCGACGGTCCGTGGTCCCTGCTGGACGTCAAGGCCAAAGCCAAGTTCAAAGTCGGCGTCACCACCCTTCCCGCGGGCCCTGGCGGCGGGAAGACGTTCAGCGCCGGCTCCGGCTGGGGCATCTCCAAGCAATGCGCTACTCCGGACAAGGCCTTTGCCGCCCTCAAGGAAATGACCGGCGACAAGGTCCTGGGGAATCTGGCGGCAGCCGGGCGCGCACTGGCCGCACGCACCGCCCAGCAGACAAAGTGGATTGACAACGCGGGCATTCCCGGAGTCGCGGAGACCCTTAAGAGCGCCGAGGCCACGGCAGTGCCGATGCCAAGCAACACCAACAGCGACCAACTGGGCCAGCTTTTCAACCAGTACCTCGTCAAATCCATCAATGGACAGCAGAGCGCAGCGGATGTCATGAAAGACATTGCGGCCCAGCTGCCCCGATGATCAGTGTGATGCCTGCCTGGCAGTGCCCGACTAACAGCCGGGCAGGCACGCACTCTTCGCAAAGGAATGAGAAATGACACTACTCAAGCCCGCAAAGGCGCCGCTTCCTGAAGCAACGGCTGCCACCGTCAGTGGGAAGGCGAAGGCCGAACCGGATGCCCAGCTCGGCCGGAGGACAATGTGGGGACCGGCCTTTGCCCTGCCGCATGGCCTCGGTCTCGCGATCTTCACGCTGCTGCCGATCGTTGTTTCCCTCGTCATCAGCTTCTTCCGCTGGCCGCTCCTGGGAACCCCGAGTTTCCTCGGCCTGGGCAACTACGAGAAGCTGTTCAGCGATCCGATCTTCGGGCAGGTTGTCGGGAACACCGTGTTGTTCGTGGTCCTCTATGTGCCCCTGAACCTGGTTGTTTCCCTCGGCCTTGCCGCGTGGTTGACTCCGCGCATCAAGGGGCGCCACATCTTCCGGGTCATCTTCTTCATTCCTTCTATCACCCCGGTGGTGGCCAACGTCGTCGTCTGGAGGATGCTGTACCAACCCGGTGGATTCATTGACGGCACCCTGCAAAGCGCCACGGGAATTTCAGCGCCGAACTTCCTCGGAGACGAACACTGGGCAATGATGGCCATTGTCGTCATGAGCGTGTGGCAGGGGTTCGGCTACAACATGCTGGTGTTCTCCGCCGCCTTGGACGCAGTTCCTGAGAACCTCACCGAAGCGGCCGCAATCGATGGCGCCAACGCCTGGACCATCTTCTGGCGCATCAAGCTCAAGCTCATTTCGCCGTCCATCTTCTTTGGCACGATGATGACCCTCATTACCTCGTTGCAGGTCTTCGCCCAGCCGTTCATCCTCACCAAGGGAGGGCCGGGTTCGGCCACCTCGACGATCGTCCTCTATATCTACAACCAGGGTTTCCAGTTCCACCAGCTCGGCCTGGCATCCGCGGCTGCTTGGATCCTGTTCGTCATCATCCTCGGCGTGACGGCAGTCCAGTTCCTCGGACAAAAGAAGTGGGTCCACTACGATGCTTGAGACAACCAGCCGGATACGCCCCCTCACCGCCCGTCCCCGTGGCTCCGGAGAGCCCGGAAGACGATGGACCACGAGGATCCGGCCCGCCATCGGATACGTGATCCTTTGCCTTATCGCGCTGCTCTTCCTGTCGCCGCTCATCTACATGTTTGCGACATCGTTCAAACCCCCTGCTGAGATCTTCAGCGTCCCGCCGAAGTTGTTCGGCTCGGAATTCCGGTGGCAGAACTACCAGGAGGCCCTGAACTACATGCCGTTCCTGCGCTTCATGGGCAACGGACTCTTGGTTTCGGCCGCTGGAACGGCACTCACCCTGGTGGTTTCCGCTTTCTCCGGCTACGCCTTCTCCCGGCAGCGCTGGCGGGGACGGAACCTGGTTTTCATGGTGTTCCTCGCAACGCTGATGATCCCCCAAGAAGTCCTGATTGTCCCGATGTTCGTCATGATGCAGAAGGTGGGCTGGGTGAACACCTTCCAGGCGCTCATTGTGCCCTGGGCGTTCACGGCATTCGGTGCCTTCCTGCTCCGGCAGTTCTTCCTTGGCGTACCCCAAGAACTCGACGACGCGGCCAGGGTGGACGGCGCGGGAACCCTGAGGACCTTCCTGTTGGTCATGCTTCCACTGGCTAGGCCCACCATGGCCGTCCTGGCGGTCTTCAGCTTCATCAGCTACTGGAACTCGTTCCTCTGGCCATTGGTAGTGATCAACGACGTCAACAACCTCGGCACCATCCCGTTGGGGCTCCAGATGTTCTTCGGCCAACAGGGCAATCAGTGGCACCTGGTCATGGCCGCCTCCGTGATCTCAATGGCTCCCACCCTTCTGCTGCTGATCCTCCTGCAGAAACACCTCGTCAAAGGCATCGTCACGAGCGGCTTTGGCGGACGCTGACGCGTTACCTCCAGGGCCGCACAACACTCAACAACCCAAAGACCCGCAACAACCTTGAAGGAGTAACCACCCATGATCGCCCAAGCACCTTGGTTCACGGAGTCCCGGTTCGGTATGTTCGTCCACTGGGGCTTGTACGCCCTGCCGGCCCGGCACGAGTGGGTCATGAATCGCGAACGTATTCCTGCCGAGGAATATGAGAAGTACTTCCAGCACTTCAACCCGGATCTCTACGATCCGCGGGAATGGGCCCGCGCGGCGAAAGACGCCGGCATGAAATACGTGGTGCTGACCACCAAGCACCACGAAGGCTTCTGCCTCTGGGATTCCGCACTCACCGACTACAAATCCACCAAGACTCCGTCCGGGCAGGACCTCGTGGCCCAGTACGTCGAAGCGTTGCGGGAATTCGGCCTGAAGGTCGGTTTCTACCACTCCCTCATTGACTGGCACCACCCGGATTTCACCATCGACGGGTTCCACCCCGAACGCGACAACCCCGAGGCCGAAAAGCTCAACGAGGGCCGCGACATGGCCCGCTACCGCGAATACCTCCATGGCCAGGTGCGCGAGCTGCTGAGCAACTACGGCCAGATCGACTACCTCTTCTTCGACTTTTCCTACACGAGCGAGGACCACAAGCACATCTGGGGCGGAAAGGGCCGCGACGCGTGGGGGTCCGTGGAACTCTTGAAGATGGTCGGGGAACTTCAACCCGGCATCATCGTCAACGACCGCCTGGACATTCCTGGCGACTTCGCCACGCCGGAGCAGTACCAGCCTTCCGGGCCCATGGTGGTGGACGGCGTCGAAGTGCCGTGGGAAGCATGCCAAACCCTCAACGGCAGCTGGGGCTATGACCGGGACAACTTGGACTACAAGTCCGTGGACTTGCTGGTGCGCATGCTTGTGGATGGGGTGTCCAAGGACGGCAACCTGCTCCTCAACGTTGGCCCCACGGCCCGCGGCAATTTCGATCCCCGGGCCGTGGAGTCCCTCCGCGGCATCGGCGACTGGATGAAGCTGCATTCCCGGGCCATCTACGGAGCTGGACCCGCTGCGTGGACCGCGCCTGCCGACGCCCGGTACACACGCCGCGGTGACCGGCTTTACGTCCACTTGTTTGCGTGGCCGTTCGAATACGTCCATCTCCCCGAACTCGCCGGCAAAGTGGAATACGCCCAACTGCTCAACGACGCCTCCGAAGTCGCGATGCTGGAGATCGCACCGGACCGGGCGGCAATCAACACCACTCCTGGCGGACAACCAGCGGGTACCCTGACACTGAAGCTGCCCGTCCAGCGACCGGACGTGGCGGTGCCCGTCGTCGAACTCTTCCTGAAGCCCGGGGTGTAGTGTGCCGGAAACCATTGCCCTGCACACCCGGCTCAAGCCGGGTGCCGAGCAGGACTACGCGGAAGCTCATGCGGGGATCCCCGCCGAACTCGTCGCCGCCTTGAAAGAGGCCGGAGTGGGCAATTGGCGGATCTGGCGCAGCGGCCAGGAGCTCTTCCACCTTGTTGAGGTGGAGGACTACCAAGCCATGCGCCGGGCGCTCGCGGACCATCCGGCGAATGTCCCGTGGCAGGCCCGCATGGCGGAGATGCTGGAAGTCCAGGACGACTATTCCGGCAATGACTCCGGCATCCCCTTGGTATGGGAGCTGGTATGAGCGGCACGTCGTGGGATGGCGCGCTGGGCAAGCTCGGCTTCGGCGCCGCCGGTATCGGCAACCTGTACCGTGCCATGCCGGACGCCCAGGCCGCCGCCACCGTCAAGGCGGCCTGGGACTCGGGGGTCCGCTACTTCGACACCGCGCCGCACTACGGCTTGGGGCTCTCCGAGCGCAGGCTTGGTGCGGTGCTCAGGGAGAAACCACGCGGTGAGTTCACTGTGTCAACCAAGGTGGGCCGGCTGCTGGTGCCGAACGCCGTGGGATTCAGCGCGAAGGACGACGAAGGCTTCGACGTCGCAGCAACGAGCAAACGCCAATGGGACTTCTCAGAAGCGGGGATCCGCCGGAGCATCGAGGAATCGCTCGAACGGCTCGGCCTGGACCACGTGGACATCGCCTACCTGCACGATCCTGATGTCCACGACCTCGCCAAGGGAATCGACGAAGCGCTGCCTGCCTTGGAAAAGCTGCGCGCGGACGGCGTGGTGAAGGCGATCGGCGTCGGGACCAACTCGGCGGAAGCTGCGCTCGAATGCGTCGAAGCGGCCGATCTGGACCTGCTGATGCTCGCCGGCCGATATACCTTGCTAGAGCAGCCCGGCGTTCCGCTCCTGGACCGCTGTGTGGCGCGCGGCACCGGCGTCGTGAACGTGGGCGTCTTCAATTCCGGCCTGCTGGCGAGGCCGGACGTACCCGAGGACTCGCATTACAACTATGCGCGTGCCCCGCGCGCACTGGTGGAGCGCGCACGGGCGCTCGCCGGCTTGTGCCGCGGGTTCGGGGTGGAGCTCCCGACGGCGGCACTCCAGTTCAGCCTGCGACACCCGGCCGTTGTGAACGTGACGGTGGGGGCCAGCAGTCCGGAGCAAGTGTCAGCAAACGCGGCCCGGATGAATGAGGATGTGCCGGAAGAACTGTGGGCGGCTTTGGCGGGTGTGCCGGGTGATTGATTCGCACCTGCACCTGTGGGACCTCGGGCCGGATCCAGCCGGCGGTGGTCCGAGTCCGTACGCGTGGCTTGGGCCGCAGCACGGCGGACTCTTCCGTAGCTACGGCGAGGCTGAGGCACGGAAAACCCTGGATGGCGCTGGCGTCGATGGAGCGGTGCTCGTCCAGGCTGACGACACCGTTTTGGATACTGAGTCCATGCTCGCCGTCGCCGACCGCAACGCTTGGGTACTCGGCGTCGTGGGCTGGATTCCCCTCGATAAGCCGGCCGAAGCGGAGCAGGAGCTGGAACGGTTCCTCCGGAACCCCGCGTTCCGGGGCGTGCGGCACTTGGTCCACGACGATCCGCGGGACGATTTCCTCGAATTGCCCGCGGTCCGCGATTCCTTGCGCATGCTCGCCGGCCACGGATTGGCGTTCGACGTCCCGGACGCCTTTCCGAGGCACCTCGGTAGTGCGGTCCACCTCGCCCGGGAGCTGCCGGAGCTGACCATGGTGCTGGATCATCTCGGGAAGCCGCCGATGGCCGATCCTGCGGCGATGGACGTGTGGCGAGCGGATTTCCGCGCCTTGGCTGAGCTGCCCAACACGGTGGCCAAGGTGTCCGGCCTGCACTTGCCGGGCGTCCCGTACACGGCGGAGGCCTTGCGTCCGCTGTGGGATGAAGCGCTCGAAGCTTTCGGTCCTGGACGGCTCATGGTCGGCGGCGATTGGCCCGTCAGTACCTTGGGTGCGCCGTACGGACGAACCCTCGGAGTTCTTCTGGAACTCGCCGAGGAGCTCACTTCGGGTGAGCGGGCGGAGTTTCTTGAGGGAACCGCCGTGCGGACGTATGGGCTTCAAAAGCGAAGCATCGCGAACTAAAGCGCCTGGCGCAACCAGCTCTCGACGCCGCTGATGTGGACGGTCACAAGTGCCCGGACCAGCTCGGCGTCGCCACGTTCCAAGGCGTCCGCGATGGCCTTGTGCTCCGCAAGGGTGTGCGCCACGGCTTTTTCCTGGGTCAAGCCGCGCCAGATGCGCGCCCGGACGGTGCTGCTGGAGAGGGCTTCGAGTAGGCCGGCGAGGTAGTCGTTTCCGGCGGCCTGGGTGATGATGCCGTGGAATTCGAGGTCGTGGGCCACGAGTTCTTCGACGTCGGTGTTCTCGTCGATCCCGTCCATCGTGGCGCGCAACGCCGTGAGTGCCGTGGGAGTGATCTTGCCTGTGGCGATGAATGCGGTGGCGGGCTCCAGGATTCGTCGGACCTCAAAGAGTTCCAGGATGGAACGGTCCTGGTGGAGATCGACGACGAATGCCACTGCTTCATTGAGCAACTTGGCGTCGAGGCTGGTGACGTAGGTGCCGTCCCCACGCCGCACGTCGAGGACACGGATGAGTTCGAGCGCTTTGACGGCCTCGCGCAGGGAGCTTCGCGAGAGGCCGAGCCGCTCGCTCAGTTCCTTCTCCGGCGGAAGGCGGTCCCCGGCCTTGAGTTCGCCGCGGATCAGCATGTCCTTGATCTTGCCGATCGCTTCATCTGTGACAGCCATGGCTACATCCTAACGGCGAATGATCCGATGTCTGGCACCCAACTACCTCGCAGTTGTTGCCGTTATGAGGCTCCAAAATGACAACAAATGCGTGGGCCCACGCCGCCAGGGTTCCCTGGCCGTGGGGCCACACCGGCGAGGGCCCCGGCCTGAGCTTGCGAAGGCTGGGAGCCGGTGGGGACTTGCGAGGCGAGGGTGGCGGTGGGGATCAGTTGGGGGGGGCACGACGGCGGCACCCGGGTTCCGCGCGAACGGAACCGCGGGTGCCGCCGTCGGGCACTCAGTACTGGGGGCTAGATCCTGTCCTCGGCACCGGCAACCGGCAGGTTGGCGATGACCGGCGAGCTGCCCGTGAAGCCGTCCCGGGCTGCGGCGATCTCGTGGATTTGCTTGCGGCACATGTACCAACCAACCACAATGAGCGCGCAGGCGATGGCCGTAACCAGCATGGTGAGCGGAGAGTCGATGAACACCATCACCAGCACGCCCACCAGGAACAGCAGCGAAAGGTAGCCAGTGTAGGGGGCGCCGAACATCCGGAAAGACGGACGCTTCAGCCAGCCCTTGTCGGCCCAGCGCTTGAGCTGCATCTGGCACAAGACGATGGTGGCCCACGTGACGATGATGCCCACGGAGGCGACGTTGAGGACGATCTCGAAGGCGTCGGACGGTACGAGGTAGTTCAGCGGAACACCGAGCAGGGAGACGCCGGCCGTGATGGCGATGCCGCCGTAGGGGACGCCGGCTTTGTTCATGCGCTGGGCGAACTTGGGAGCGGAACCGGCCACGGACATGGAGCGCAGGATGCGGCCCGTGGAGTACAACCCGGCATTCAGGGAGGACAGGGCGGCGGTCAGGACCACGAGGTTCATGATCACGTCCACGCCTTGTACGCCGATGTGGCCGAAGAAGGTCACAAACGGGCTGACACCCTTGACGTAGGAGGTGTACGGCAGCAGCAACGCCAGCAGGATGACGGAACCGACGTAGAAGACGGCGATGCGGAAGACCACTGAGTTGATGGCCTTGGGCATGATCTTCTCGGGGTTCTCTGTTTCGCCCGCTGCCGTGCCCACAAGCTCAATCGAGGCGTAGGCGAACAGAACGCCCTGCATGAGCATGATCATGGGCAGCATGCCGGTGGGGAAGATACCGCCGTGGTCCGTGAGGAGGCTGAAGCCCACTTCCTGGCCCGGTACCGGCGTGCCGAAGATGACGAAGTACGTGCCGATCACCAGGAACGCCGCCAGCGCGGCCACCTTGATCAGGGCGAAGTAGAACTCCATTTCGCCGAAGACCTTGACCGAGACCAAGTTCAGGCAAAGCACCACCAGAAGCGCGATCAGTGCCCAGGCCCACTGCGGGACGACTCCGATCCAAGGGACGTATTTGCCGAAGAAGTTCATGTAGAGGGCCGCGGCCGTGGTGTCCACGATGGTGGTGGTTGCCCAGTTGATCCAGTAGAACCAGCCGGACACAAACGCAGCCTTCTCGCCGAAGAACTCGCGGGCGTAGGAGACGAAGGAGCCCGAGGACGGGCGGTGCAGCACGAGTTCGCCAAGCGCGCGCAGGATCAGGAAGGCAAAGAAGCCGCAGACCGCGTACGCGATGACAAGGGAAGGGCCCGCAGCGTTGAGGCGGCCGCCGGCACCCAGGAACAGGCCGGTGCCGATGGCGCCGCCGATTGCGATCATCTGGATCTGACGCGGCTTCAAGCTCTTGTGATAGCCCTTGTCCTCGGCGTGGAGGAGCTTTTCAGTGGAGTGCGCCTGCGGAGGGACCGTGTGGTCCGTGATGGGTGCATTGGTCATGGGAATCCTTAGGGGGTGTCCTGTTGGGGGTCCGGATCTTGCCGTCCGGCCTGTTTCTTCGCGTGTTCAGGCCCGACGGCGGCTGGTGAGTGGCGCCGTCGTCGGACGCTCTGCGCGGCTCAGCCTAGTTGCTGAGGTTGGCCAGGCGTTCGGGGCGGAGGAGCTCATCGAGCTGCTCCGAGGTCAGCAAGCCGTGTTCGAGAACGAGCTCGGCGACGCCCTTGCCGCTTGCCAGCGCTTCCTGGGCGATGGCGGTGGCGGAGGCGTAGCCGATGTGCGGATTGAGTGCCGTGACGAGTCCGATCGACTGCTCTACGGTGAGGCGCAGGTGTTCGGTATTCGCGGTGATGCCCCGAATGCAGCGCGACGTGAGTGTGCGGCACGCGGCTTCCAGGTGGGAGATGCTCTTGTGGAGGCTGTGGACGATAATCGGTTCGAAGGCGTTCAGCTGGAGCTGTCCGGCTTCGGCTGCCATGGTGACTGTGACATCGTTGCCGATGACTTCATACGCCACTTGGCTGACCACTTCCGGGATCACCGGATTGATCTTGCCTGGCATGATGGACGATCCCGACTGCACAGCCGGGAGGTTGATCTCGCCCAGTCCCGCACGCGGTCCGGAGGACAGCAAGCGGAGATCGTTGCAAATCTTGGAAAGCTTGACGGCGACGCGCTTGAGCACACCGGAGAGGTGGACGAACGCGCCTACGTCCTGGGTGGCCTCGATGAGGTCCACCGAGGTGACCAGCGGCAGGCCGGTGATCTCGGCCAAGTGCCTGCAGGCCGCTGCGGCGTATCCAACGGGAGCGTTCAGGCCGGTCCCGATGGCGGTTGCGCCGAGGTTGATCTCGTGGATGAGCAGCTGGGACTCGGCCAGTCGAGCCCGGTCCTCGCCCACGGTCACTGCGTAGCCGCCGAATTCCTGGCCGAGGGTCATGGGGACGGCGTCCTGCAACTGCGTGCGGCCCATCTTGACCACCGTGCGGAATTCCTGGCCCTTCTCCGCGAAGGCGACCTGGAGTTCCTGAAGAGCCTCGAGAAGGCCCTGGACCGAGAAAATGGTGGCCAGGTTGACGGCGGTGGGGTAGACGTCGTTGGTGGACTGGCTCAGGTTGACGTGGTCGTTCGGGTGCAGCCTGGCGTACTCGCCTTTGGGGTGGCCAAGTATTTCAAGGGCCCGGTTGGCAATGACCTCGTTGGCGTTCATGTTGGAGCTGGTGCCGGCACCGCCTTGGATAACGTCCACCATGAACTGCTCGTGGAGCTTGCCGTCCAGGATGTCCTGGCAGGCTTGTTCGATGGCGTCGGCCCGTTCGTCGTCGAGGAGACCGAGTTCGCGGTTGGTGCGGGCAGCGGCGAGCTTGACCGCGGCGAGGCCCTTGACGAGGTTGGCGTTGCTGGCCAAGGGGTGGCCGGTGATGGGGAAGTTCTCGATGGCACGCAGCGTGTGCACGCCCCAGTAGGCATCAGCAGGGACGTCGCGGTCACCGAGGAGATCGTGTTCCGAGCGGAACCCTGGAATTGTCGTGGTGGGCACGGCAGAAGTCATTGCTGTCCTTTGGTCTTTGTGCTTGTTTGGCTGCGTCAGTTGGATGCAAGGAAGTTCGCGGCACGGAGCACGCCAACAGGGTGGCCGCCGCCCAACACAGGCGGGCTGGCGAGCGTGGCGAGCTGGCCGCCGTCGAGCCCTAGTTCCTCAAGGACGCGGACGGTGACGGGCATGCGGGCGCGGTCGGCGCCGTCGGAAATCTTGATGGCGATGCCTGTGCCGTTCCGCAGGCCGATGAGCTGGAGGCCTTCGAAGCCGTCCTTGGCGAGCAACCCGGGTACTGTACGCATGATCGCTGTGACGTCGCGCCCCTCGCCGGCCACCATCTCCGGGAAGGCGCGCATCGCGTGGGCTACTTGGCCTTCCGCTTCCGTGCTGTCCGCCGCCGCCATGCGGCCATAGGCCCGGGCCATGCCGTGCAGGCTGTGGGCGAAGAGCGGGGTGCCGCAACCGTCGGTGCTGACTGCCAACGCGTCTTCCCCCGTGAGTTCGGTGATGGTGTCCTTCACGAGCACTTGGAGGGGATGCTCGGGGTGCAGGTAACCCTGGACCGGCCAGCCGTTGATGACGCACGTGGCGGCCATGGATGCGTGCTTGCCGGAACAGTTCTGTGCGAGCTGGGTGGGCTCGCCGCCGCTGCGGAGCCATGCTTCGCGCTCGGCGATGCCGTAGGGAAGGTCGGTGCTGTTTTCCAACGCGCTTTTGTCCAGGCCGTGCATTTCGAGGATGCGTGCGGCACCGTCGAGGTGCATCGCGGCGCCGGAGTGGCTTGCGGCGGTGAGGGCGAGGAGGTTCTCCGGAAGCTTGAGTCCCGCACGGACCATGGCGACCGCCTGCAGCGGTTTGAGGGAGGACCGCGGGTAGAACGCGGCGTCGGGATCGCCCGCTTGGAGGAGTGTTTCACCGTCAGGCCCTACTGCGATCAGGGAGCCGTAGTGGACGCTCTCGACCAGGCCGTCGCGGGTCTGTTCCGCGAGGGGGACGTGGCGCGGGGTTGGCGGAATCGTCCCTGCCGGGGTGGTTGCGG
Organism: Arthrobacter sp. 01T428; assembly: GCF_056398685.1. Lineage (NCBI taxonomy): Bacteria > Bacillati > Actinomycetota > Actinomycetes > Micrococcales > Micrococcaceae > Arthrobacter > Arthrobacter sp. 01T428. Next base: position 34,061 of record NZ_JBFTPW010000024.1, read on the forward strand.
GCATAGCGGTGCGCGTTGCATGCGGGGTGGGCATGACTTCCTTCAGTTGGTGGATCATTTGCTGAGGATGGTGTCCAACGCAACGCTGACGGCGCTGAGATGGTCGGCCATGGCGGCTTCGGCGGCTGGGGAGTCGCCGGCTTCAATGGCTTCGACGATGCGGAGGTGTTCATCGTCTGAAACATGCTGGCGGTCGGCCACCATGTTCAAGGTTTCGGATTGATGGGCTAGGGCTTCGCGGATGTCTGCGACAACGCTTTCGAAGACCTTGTTGCCGCTTGCGCGGGCGATGGCAGAATGGAAACTGGCGTCGAGGCTGACCCAGGTCTCAGGGTCGGTCTCGGCTGCCATTGAATCGACAATTTCCTTGAGGTGCTCAAGTTCTTCCGGGCTGCGGCGTTTCGCAGCCAGGCCGGCTGCCGGTACTTCGATATGGGGGCGGGCCTCGTTGAGGTCCCGTGCCGAGTACTGGCCGAGTGTGAGGTCGTTGGCCACCCTGTCCGCGACGACGAACGTGCCTCTGCCGGTCTTGGTGACCGTCAGTCCCAGCGCAGTGCAGGAGCGGAGCGCCTCACGGATGACCGAGCGGCTCACCCCGTATTGCGTTGCCAGGGTGGCTTCGGAGCTGAGTTTGGCCCCCACTTGCACGGCTCCGTTTTCAATGTCCTGGCGGATGGCGCTGAACACAGCTTCCGCTGCACTGAAGCGGGCGAGGGGCCGGGGGCTGGCTGGCTGGGCCCCTTGGGCTCCTTGGGCCGGCCGGGGGACGGCGCCGCTTGTGGCGGTGCGCTGGCCAGCTGCAGCTTTCTGGCTGACAGCTGGCTGTCCAGTGGCGGCCTGTCCGGCTGTCCGGCTGTCTGACAGGTTCACTCTACGAATATGGCACGGGTCACAGGGCGGTGTCAATGTTGGGAGCATAATTACTCCCATGGCCAACCGTCCGCGCGGGGGATGGGATTCAACGACACAGACAGCACCGCCCATCACAGTGGAGGTGCCGGTCCTCGGTGTCGGGGCAGGGCCTGCGGACTATGAGGAGTTGTCGCGGTACGTGTTTGCCTTGCGCAGGCAGCGGGGATTGCACATGACGCTATTGCACTTGGGCGTCCTGGATGACTTCTGCCGGGACGTGGCTGATTGGACCAAAGGCAACACCCGCGCCGATTCGGCCATGCTCAGGACCGTCGCGTGGCTTGAGGCACTGCCCGTACTGGAGGCCTTCTCCGGCAGCGCCGAAAGCCTGATCGTCCTGGGCAGCGGCGGAGTGTGCGGACTGGAAGTAGATGTGCCCGCCTCGGTGCATGACTTTCAGGTCTCCCTTGTACACGCGCTTCATGAACTCCTGGATGAACTGCTTGTCGACAACATCGACGACTTCATCCTCAGCTCCCCTGCCCTTGGATTCCGCTCGCCTCGATGGGTACCCCATGTGGCTGTGGGCAGGCCATTGCACAGGGGCCGCGGACCGTGGGAGATTGGCCAGGTGGGAGTTGACTTCGGCGAATCGCGGATCAGGAACCGCCAGCATTTCCCTCAATTGCCGTAGTGGTACCTGTAAGCGGCGATAAGCACTTCGACGCCATCGTCAGTTTCGACGAACTTGTACACCAGGCGATGTTCGTCCGTGATGCGCCGTGACCAATACCCGTGGAAACCATGTTTCAGGGGTTCAGGCTTGCCGATGCCCTCATTGCCGTGCCGGGCTATGTCCTGTAGCAACCCGTTGATTCTCTTTAGCGTCTTGCGATCTTGGGATTGCCACCAAACGTAGTCGTCCCACGCCGCTGAGGACCAGATCAGCCTCATTCAACGATATCCCGGGTCACGCCTCGGCCAGCTTCCAGTTCCTCGATGGACGATAGGATCCTTTGCGCGTTGGCTGGACTGCGCAGTAAGTAAGCGGTCTCACGGAGGGACTCGTAGTCATCACGCGAAACCATGACGACGTCTTCCTTGCCTGGCCGGGTAATGATTACTTCTTCGCGGTCATTCGTGACGGCGTCGAGAGTTTCCTTGTAGTGGGCTCGAGATTCCGAGTAGCTGAGTGTGCGCATGGTGATCTCCCTGAGTTGCGTACAGAATATTGTACGCCGCATCTTTGTCGGCGCCCACGGCGGATTCTTATCCGTGACTTCTCAGCCGGATCGTGCGGGCCTGGTGGATGGCGGCCAGGGCAACCGCGCTGGCCGTGAGCCTGAGGGCGTGGACCCTGTACCAGCGCTTCAACAGGGGCCTGCGGCGAGTCTCTTCGAGCGGATAGGGGCTGAAGAAAAGCTTGGGGTTGACTGACCGAAGCAGGTACGCCGTAGCTGCTGCCCCCGTGGCGGAGCTGGCTGCGCCCACCATCAGCCAAGCCCGATTGTCGGAATGCTTCCACCCCGCGACGAGGGCAGCGACGGCGGCAGGGGCGCTGAGAGGCGCGATCGGCGCGTAGTAGCGCCCGGGGCTTCCCGCTCCAAAGGGGGTTCGGGGGAGTTCGCTGCTCGCTGCCGAGGCCGCGACCCGGTCCGGGATTTTGACGATGGCCTCATAGAGGTTGCCGAAGAACCAGTGTGCGTGGGTGAACTCCGCGACACTCAAGATCCAATCAGCGAACACGTCCCGGCGGTCTGAAGAAGTCTGTCCCATGCCCACAATCTACCGCCGATGCCCCGCGCCGGATGTGCAGTTCACCTACCACACCACCCGCCCGGGTTATATGGTCAGCACCATGGTCTGAGGACTGCGAGGCCAAACAACCGGCTCTATGGAGGGGAGTAGCCCTTGGTCAAGATCCGCATGATTTTGCCCGCGAATGTGCGCCATCGTTCCGGGGGAAACATCTACAACGCGAAGCTGGCTGAAGCCCTCCGGGGCCTGGGCACGGAGGTCTCGGTCTGCACGCTCGACGGCGGCTGGCCTTTGGGGAGTGCAGCAGACCGGAACCGCTTTGCAGCTGCACTTACCGGAGGGGAACAGGCCATCTACATTGTCGACGGCCTGATTGCCTCGGGTGCACCCGCGGAAATTGAGAGCGCAGCCGCTGCCGGGCGCCGTGTCTGGGTGCTGCTCCACATGCCCCCTTCCGGGGAGAATCCAGTAGAAACGAGCGCGCTGCGCGCTGCAACAGGTCTTCTCTGCACTGGTTCCCGGACTGCCGAAACGGCCAGAACCCTAGGCCTGGGCAACGTGCACTTGGCGATCCCCGGGGTAGATCTCCCATCGAAAACACGCCCGAGTTCGCGAGACGCTGGGGCGGTACCGCATTTCATCATGGTGGGCGTGCTGCTCCCCAATAAGGACCAGATCCTATTCGTCGACGCGTTGGCACGGATCAAGGACCTGGCGTGGACAGCGGCGCTTGTTGGCTCCACAAAAGCAGACCCTTCGTACGCCGCAGCCGTGCAGGAACGCATCCTCCGGAATGGACTGGAAAAACGGGTGGAAACAACAGGCGAGCTCTCCGGCCCGGCCCTGGAGGACCAGTGGAACCGGGCTGACCTCAGTCTGTTGATCTCACACTCGGAGTCCTTCGGCATGGTGGTCCAGGAGTCCCTGGCGCACGGCATACCGGTAGTGGTCCGAAAGGGAACCGGAGCCGTCGGAGCGCTCGGAGCCCAGGGTGCCGGTGGAGCCATCGATCTCACCGCGGGAATCGGATCGTTGGAGAACATCCTTCGGAGATGGCTGGGCGACGCTGCCCTACGGAAGCGATGGCAGTCAGCGGCCGAGGCAGCCAGCGGGGAGTTGCCGCGATGGGAAGATACCGCAGGGGAAGTCCTTCGCGCCGTCGTGGGGTCCTAAGCGCTTCCCTACAGGTGCTGGATGCCCGCCCTCTGCATGGCGTCCCGGTAGGTTTCGATGTTCTTTGCCAGGAGTTCCTGCTGCTTCGCCTCGGACAAGGCAAACGCCCGTCCACCGAGCGCGCTTGCCTTGTAGACCTTGATCCCGTGCTGCCGGAGCGGCGAGTGGTACGTCTTCTCGAACAGTGCCAGGAAAGCGGCGGCCTCCGCGCCGTGAGCGACGACGGCGGAGACTCTCTTGTTGATCTTGAGGAACTGGCGGAACGGACGGAGACCGTCGGTCTTCTCCTGTGCGCTCAGTGCCGGCGGCAGTTCGGGGTCGCGGACCCAGGGGTAGCAGTTCCACGGCATGACGTAGCGGACGTCCAAGTCGGCCGAGTCATAGATCAGCTGCGCACGTCGGGCGGCGTCGTCGTCGTTGAGGTGCGATACGAAACCCGAGGTGGGGGCCCGCCCGGGGCTGGTCTGGAGGGTGACGATCCGGCACTCATCTTCGTCATGCACCGGATCGATGTAAGGCACGGTGGAACCGGGCCGTTTGGCCATCAGTTCGTCGCACAGCTGCGTCACGGCAGCAATGTTGGGCTCCTGTAGCAAGGCCCGTTTTTCGTCCCAGTCAATGGTCACGTTCTCTCCTTCGGCAGCGCGGCGTCCAGAATCGGCGTCCCTTGCCACTTTACGCCGTCGCTTTACGCGGCGCTCACGCTCCTGCAGAGCCGAGGGACAAAACTGCCCGACGCCGGTCCGAGCGGCGAGCTTCCCGACCCGCCTTTGGCCCGGTCTTCTACTGACCTTTGAGCTTCTGCATGTCGCGCCGGTCCTTCTTGGTGGGCCGTCCCGCGCCGCGATCGCGCTGCGGCAGCCCGAGGGCGGGCGCGGCGGGACGCTCCGGTGTGTGGTCGGTGAAGCAATGGGACGCTGCTTCGGCCCCTACCCTTTTCGCAATGAGCCTGCGGACCTCAAGGATGCGCTCGAAGCCGGGCTGCCGTACACGGATTGTGTCGCCGATAATCACGGACTGTGAAGCCTTGACCGGGTTCCCGTTGATTCGCACATGCCCCGCCCGGCAAGCGGTTGTGGCAGCGGAACGGGTCTTGTAAGCGCGGATCGCCCAGAGCCAGGCATCAATGCGCACATTGCCGGTTTTTGATGTTTGGGCGGAAGTCGGAAGGCTAGTCATGATTGCGAACGAGTATAGTCGGCGCGCGAACCGGCGGCTCCAACGCGAAGCCGGTTACCGGCGTCGAAGTTCCGCATATTCAAGGTGGGGGACAACGGTACCTGCGTCGCGCTCCAGGAAGTTGGTACCGGGCGCCACGATCTCGTCTATGGCATCCAGCACGGCTTCGTTGAGGACAACATCCGCGGCCTTGAGGTAGTCGACCAGATGGTCCTCCGTGCGCGGACCGATAACCACGCTGCTGACGGCCGGATGGTTCAGGGCAAAGCCGACAGCAAGCTGGATGAGGGTGAGCCCATGCCGTTCGGCGACACGGCCCAAGGCATCGGCCGCCAGGAGTTTGTTCCTGTTGAAAGGTGCAGAGACGTCGAAGCGCCCGGGAACGGCCGACGCGCGGGAGCTTGCGGGCTGGGGGACTCCCACGCGGTAGTTCCCGGAGAGCCAGCCGCCGTCGAGCGGTCCATAGCTGAGCACGCCAAGGTTGTACTGCTGCGTGATTGCAAAGACGTCGCGCTCATTCGCGCGGACCAACAAGGAATAGGGCACCTGATCCACCACTGGCGGTATGAGGTGGTTGGTGGTGGCGATCCACTGTGCCTCCACAAGCTGCGACGGCGTGAACACCGACGTTCCGTAGTAGAGAATCTTGCCCTGCCGGATGAGGTCGTTGAGGGCCGTGATGGTTTCCAGGACGTCGGTGTTGTAGTCCGGACGGTGTGCCTGGTAAAGGTCGATCCTGTCCGTCTGCAAGCGGTGCAGGCTGCCTTCCACGGCCTTCATGATCCAGCGCCGGGAATTGCCTGCATGCGCGGGATTCGGCCCCATTTGTCCGTGGAACTTGGTGGAAAGGAAAACATCATCCCGCCTGCCGTGGAGGGCCCGGCCCACAATGGCTTCCGCCTCGCCCTGCGAATAGATGTCCGCGGTATCGACGCTGGTGATGCCGGCGTCGAGGGCCGAATGGATGATGCGGACGCTTTCCTCTGCGCCCGTGGGCGCCGAACCCGTCCCAAGGTTGAGGGTTCCCAGGGTAAGGGGGCTGATCAGGGCACCCGTGCGTCCCAGGGTTCGAAGCTCGCTGAGGCTCATCTCCGGCTTCCTCCGTGAAGAATCAAGGCTGTGCAATGGATTGACACGACGCTACACATGTCGTGCCCCGGGGCACTCGAAAAACGTACAAATTCTTCGCTTTTCGTATTGCGGGGTAATGAAACAAGGAATGACGAATTATGAATTGACTTCATTCGACACGCGAATACACAAATATTGCCGTTATCGGCCCCGAGTGAATTAGTAGAAAGGCAGGCACGAAACTACAGAGAAAGGAACCCGCCATGACCCAGGCAACGGTGGATGGAGCCGCATCGATCAAGCAGGCGTTCGCGCAATTTCCCTCAGGCGTGGCGGCCTTCAGTGCCATGGTCGGATTCGTGCCGGAGGCCCTGGTGGCATCGAGTTTCACAGTGGGAGTCTCGCTCGAACCACCGCTGGTCATGTTCGCGGTGCAGAACTCCTCCACCACATGGCCCAAGCTCCGGCGCGCCCCGCGACTGGGTGTTTCCATCTTGGCCCAGGGCCAGGAAGCCGTGTGCCTGCAGCTCTCCTCGCGGACCCAGGACCGATTCGCTGGCCTGGCGACCTCAACGAGCGACGCCGGGGCGGTGTTGATCGACGGCGCAGCGCTGGTGCTTGAATGCGAAGTGGTCTCAGAAACCCCGGCGGGTGACCACGCGATCGTCGTCCTCGAAGTGAAGTCCGTGGAGATCAACCACGACGCCGAGCCCCTCATCTACCACGGGGCCGGGTTCAGGCAATTGGCCGCGTGAGCTTGGTCGCGGCCCCAACTGACCCGCAGTTGTTGTCGTTATGAGCCTCCAAAACGACAACAAATGCTAGTCAGTTGGGTCGGCCGGGCACTGAGGATTGGGTCAGGCGGGCACTGCGGGGCGCTAGGCCCGGGGGCGGGACCCTGCTGAGGCCGTCACACGGCCGGAAGATACGGGTTTGCCGCCATGTGGTTCTCCCCGGTGTTCGCGGACCGGCGTGCCAGTCCCCGACGATTCCGCCACGTTCGCTTCAGCGGGTTCCCCGGAAGCCGGCGGTTCCGGGTCCGAAGCTGACGCTTCCCCGGCCCGTTCAGCGTCGCGTGCCGCAGCCCGGGCATCGGCCTCGGCGACGGCGGCAGCCCACTGGCTGTTCAGGACCGGAGGATCCTGCTTTATCGCGACCACAAAAGGATGTTCCTTCGCCTGGGTTGTGGCTGTGGCTGCGATACCGTCCTTGATCTGGGCAGGCTTGGGCCACGTCCGTGGGTTGACCAGCGACTTCCAAGGGACGTTCCGGACGGCTGACCACGACGCCGACCACAGTAGCTTGGTGGTCCCAGCAAACCCAGGACGCGGCTTCCGGGGAACGGACGGCCCTGCGCCCAGCAAGCCGTCGTCCGCCGAGGTCGGTTCCTCGGAATCCGACGGCGGGACGGGGGCACGTCGAGGCCTTGGTGGCAAGTGCACAACCGGTACGGCATCGCGTTTCGGGAAGATCCCGACCATCGCGAGCAGGATGATCCAAACCAGCTTCGCGACGCCGGCCAGCACCAAAGTGACAACCATCAGGAAGCCCAAACCAATGGACATCAACAAAGCCAGCCCGAGCGTTCCAAAAAAAGTCAGATTGAGGCCAAGTGTTGTTGGATCCTCCACGTAGCCTCCTCGAGCCAGAGTTGTGGGGTGGACGCCGCAACCGAAGGTCTGCGGGCATGTCATCTAGCCTAAGGGCGAAATCTTAAGGAATCATCCGCCAAACTCCGGCTCGCCGAGGTTGTTTCGAAGCTGTTATCTGCTGTGACAGAATTTGTTGCCTAGCTCTCACCTTCTCTTCAAGATAGGGCTTCAATGCCACTCGATCCGGCCCGCCTACGACTAGGCGCTTGCCCCTGTTTGTCCGGAGAGCAGTACACCGAGTGCTGCGGACGCTTCCATCGCGGAGACGCTGACGCGCCCACGGCGGAACAGCTCATGCGTTCGCGCTACTCCGCCTTTGTTGTCCTTGACACCGATTACCTTTTGCGCACGTGGCACCCGGACACCAGGCCTGCCGCGCTGGACCTGGACCCGGACATTGAATGGCGCAGGCTGGACATCCTGGCCACGCGCCAAGGCGGCCCCTTGGACACCGAAGGGACGGTCGAGTTCGCAGCACATTACCGTTCCGACGGCGAACGCGGAGTCCAGCGCGAGAACAGCCGCTTCCTGCGGATCGACCGGCGCTGGTACTACCTCGACGGCGACGTCGGCTAGCCGCGTCGATCGGCAGCAGGCCTCAGCGGTACTTCCGGTGCAGGCTCTCCTTCGACGAGGCGCCCGGGGTGGCATCGGCGATCCACGGACCCGTTCCTTCGGATTGGTCAAGGATTCCGGCCTCAAGCCATGCATAGTCGCCGGCGAGGACGTTCGAGGACAACTCATGATCGACGTCGTCGGTGTTCCGCCACAACTGATCGAAGTATCCGTCCACGCGAATCCGGGCCTGCTCGCAGTAGGCCTCGGCGAGCTCGTACGCCGCCGCGCCTTGCTCCGGTGCGGTCTGCAGCAGCATCTCGGCCCGTGAGCAGCACGCTGCCATGGCAAACAACTCGGCCCCGATATCCACGATCCTGCCGAGGAACGCTTGTTTGTATTCGAGCCTTGCCTGCCAGCGGCCCATGCCGTAGAAAGTCTGCCGGGCGAGCCGGCGCGAAGCCCGTTCCACATACCTCAGTTGCTTCGCGAGGCGCCCGAACTCGCTGTAGGACCGGGGGTCCATGCCGGCTCCGGCCACCAGCTTAGGGAGCCATTTGGCGTAGAAACCTGAGGCGCCGACGGCGGCACGCGCCTTCTCCTGCAGGGTTGCGTCCGCGGAGGCGAGCTCGCCCGCGGCCGAAAGGTGGGCATCGACGGCTTCGCGGGCGATGAGCAGGCGCATGATTTCGGACGAGCCTTCGAAGATCCGGTTGATGCGCATGTCCCTCAGCAACTGCTCGGCGGCCACCGCGCGTTCTCCACGGGCCTCCAGGGAATCTGCCGTCTCAAACCCGCGGCCACCCCGGATTTGGACCAACTCATCAGCCACCGTGTAGCTCAGTTCAGTGGACCAAAGTTTGGCCAGCGCAGCCTCGATCCGCACATCCTTCTGGCCGGCGTCGGCCATCTCGGCGGACAGTTCGAAAACGGCTTCAAGGGCAAAGGTGGTGGCGGCGATGAACGCGATCTTCTTGCCGACGGCCTCATGTTTTCCGACCGGACGGCCCCATTGGGTGCGGGCGTTGGACCATTCGCGGGCGATCTTCAACGACCACTTACCCGCCGCCACGCAAAGGCCGGGGATGGAAAGCCGGCCAGTGTTGAGTGTGGTGAGCGCGATCTTGAGTCCCTGGCCTTCGCGGCCCAGCCGGTTGGCTGCAGGTACGCGGACTTGGTGGAACCGTGTCACGCCGTTCTCGATGCCGCGCAGGCCCATGAAGGCGTTGCGGTTCTCCACCGTGATGCCGGGTGAGTCCATTTCCACGACGAACGCCGTGATCCCGCCTTTGAGTGCCGTCCCGTCGGGGGCTGTGCGGGCAGGGACAACCGCCATGACCACTACCAATTCGGCGATCACGCCGTTGGTGGTCCAAAGTTTGACGCCGTCCAAAAGGTAGGACTCGCCGTCGTCGCTTGGCACTGCGGTGCAGCCCATCCGGGCGGGGTCGCTGCCGACGTCGGGCTCGGTCAGCAGGAACGCCGTGATGGCGCCAGCGGCGCAACGCGGCAAGTACTCCTGTTTTTGTTCGGGCGTGCCGAAGACTTTGACCGGCTCCGGGACGCCGATGGACTGGTGGGCCGAGAGCAACGCGCCGAGGCTCGGATGGACTGATCCCAACAGCGCCAACGCCCTGCCGTAGTAGACCAGCGAGAGGCCCAAGCCGCCGTACTCGCGCGGAATCTTCATGCCGAAAACGCCCAACCCGATGAGGCCAGCGAGGTATTCGTCCGGGATCTTGGCATCGCGTTCGATGGCTCGGCCGGACATGGTGCCGCAGAACTCCGTCAGCTTCGCCATGAACTCTTCGCCGCGCTCGACGTCGTCGGCTCTTGCCTGGGGCCAAGGATGGATCAGCCCCAGATCGAAGTCTCCCAAATACAGCCCCTTGGCGAAACTGGGGCGGTTCCATTCGGTGTCGCGGGCGGCCTCGGCGACTGCGCGGGCTTCTGCGGCCGTGACGCCGTTGCTCTTGTTGTCAGTGGCGGAGGTCATGGGAGGACTCCTCTTGCCGGTTGTGCCGGTTTCGAGCCCAGGATCCGCCTCGGGTGGTGGACCCTTCAGCTGTCCCTCAATGCTACTCGCGGGTAGGTACCTGTGCTAGGGGCGGTCTGGGACGGGAATTCCACTGGCAGTTCCACTTTTCCGGCCTGGTGGACCAGCTGGTCCCACGCAAAATTGATGCCGTGGACCAGCCCGCCCAGCACGTTCTTCACGGTGTACCAGGCGAGGCTTCCGGCGCCGAGCAACGCAAGTGCGGCCATTGCGGCTACCGCGATGAAGGCTGCCAGAACCAGGCCAAGGATTAGTGTTCCCGCGAAGACATAAGTGCTGGTGTCTAAGGTCGTCAAGTCGAACTGCATTGGGTCCCCTCCGCAACGCTGCCAAAGCCGACGTCGGAGCGTCGACGTCGTTGGTGTCGACATTAGGGGCGGCGTCATCGGTTCAGCTAGCAACGACACCGGCGTCGGGACTGTTGATACGCGATCGAAACCCTACCGGGAGGTAGATCACGGAAGGGTTGCGGCGCACCCTGCGTTAACCTTGTACGGGGCAGTTTTCGGGATTTCCGCTGCCAGAAGGTTCCGCGGCAGCTGAAGGAGAGTAAGTGTCCCGCTCAGCAATGTCCTCAGCCGACGCCATCAGTGCGCGGCTCAGGGATCTCGAACTCCTGACCAAAGGCCCCGCCTGGGCCCTCACGCGCTCGGCGCCCTGGGTCATCGCGGTGCTCCAGGCATCCTTCACCCGAACGAAACCGCAGCTGCCGCTCGAAGAGTTCCATGCCGACGTCGACGCTTTCCTCGAGCAGCTCCGCAGGCAGGATCCCGGGCTGGGCGGCCAGGGGAGCGGCAAGGCCTTTGCGGACGAATGGACCCGAAAGCAGTTCCTGACCCGACGCAGCCAGTCCGGCCAGATCGTCTACGAAATCACCGAGGCCGCCGCAAGAGTCCTGGCATTCCTGGACAGCCTCTCCAGCGAACGTTCCACGCTCAACGGTTCCAGGCTCGGGACGTTGCTGGGCGACGTCGAAAAGCTCGCCAACGAGACGAACCCGGACCAGAGCGCCCGTTTGGAATCCCTTGAAGAGGAGATCCAGGAGCGGCAGCAGCTGATCGAAGACATCAGTTCCGGCGACTTCGACGGTCTTTTGGATGATGAGGAAGCCGTCGAAGCAGCCGGGAACATCCTGGACCTTGCGGCAAGCCTGCCTGCCGATTACAAGAAGATGCGTGACCGCATCGAAGAACTGGTAGGCGAGCTCCGCAACCAGATCATCGAGGAGTCGCTCAGCAAGGGTGCAACGATGGCGCAGGTCCTGGAGGCGGACAAACGCTTGCGGCAGAGCCCCGAAGGCCGTACCTTCCGTTCCTTCACGGCGTTCCTTGAGGACCCGCAGCAACAGTTGCGCTTCCGTTCGGCGATCGGCGACGTGCTGAGCCGCCAATTCGCGGATGACCTCAGCCATGAGGACAGGGAAACCCTCAAGAACCTCGTGGCGGAACTGCGCACGCAGCACAGCCAGATCCAGCGCATCTACGGCCGGCTTTCGGAGAGCCTCAACAACTACATCCAGAGCGACGATATCCGCCAGTCCGTCCGGCTCCGGCAGGTCTTGCGCGAAGCCGAACAGGCTATCCGCTCGATGCCGTACGAGCGCGACCGTCCCGGCCTGGTCCGCGGCCCGGTGTTGTTCAATGCGGGATTCGAATCCCTCGCCATGGTCAAGCTCTTTGACCCGGATGAGTTCGCGGCGCCGCCAAAGCTCGCCGACCCCATCGCCTTCAGCGATTCGGACCGCGTGCGTTCACTTCGCTCCGCGAAGGCAAGGCCCGACGTCGTCCGCTCCGCCATGGCGGGCGCAGCCACACTGGCAGAGGCCTGGGCGAACCTCCCGGAGGGTGAACGGCACATCAACACCGTCCGGGCCCTCCTGTCCGAAGCGCTGCACGGTGGTGCGGCGTTCGACCGGGCCGCCTGGGAAAACATCGACTTCGAACAAATCGATGGCAGCACACGCACCGCGTACCTGCCGCTCGTGACCCTGACTAAGGATTCCGATGACTGACGCCCACCCCACCGAGCATGCCCCCTCTTCGGAACAAAGAGTGGACATAGCGCAGCATGTCCACTCCGATCCCTTCCGCGTCACGCCGCGCGACACATTCGTAGACGGCGCGGCGTTGTTCCCGGGCGACACCGGCGTGCTGCCTATGAAGGTCCGCCAGGCTCTCGTGCGGCTGCTCAAGGGTCCGTATGTCGACGGCGGCCGCGACGAAAAGCTCTGGACCACCCTTCTGGACAACCAAGTGATCCTCCGCAGCCGGCTTTCCGAGCTTTTCCTGAACCTGCAACTGGACCACGAACGCAAGATCGCGGTGCTCCGTCCCGTCGATCCAGAAGCCATCGGAGGAAGCACCCGCTCGAGCATCCTTCGTCAGCAACGTGCGTTGAGCCGGGTCGAAACCATCGTGCTTCTGCGCCTGAGGCTCCTTCTCGACCGCCACGTCACTGCCCAGACCGAGCCTGTGATCACCCGCGAAGAAATCGCCGAACTCGTGGCGCACTACCAGCCATCCGGCCAACAAGACGCCCTCCGCGACACCGACGTCGTGAACCGCACCATCACGAAGCTCCTGGCCCGCCAACTCCTCCTGCCCACGGGCATCGAGGACACGTTCGCGATCTCCAAGGCCCTCCCCCTGGCGCTCCCCTTCGAAAACATCGGCGACATCCCGGCCCAAATCGAAGCACTGATCGCGGTAGCAGCCGACGAATCAGGCACTGAACCCCTCATCGAACTAACGGAAACGGACGACCCCAACTCCAACGACGACGCTGAGTCCGACACCGGGGAAGAGGACGACGTGGTGACCGACAGCAGTGGTGACGCATCCACCGCGGAGGCAAAGGCGACCACAACTGACGCAACGACACTTGACGCAACTGACGAAACCAAGGAGGCAGCCAAGTGACCATTGCGACGATGCTTCCGATCGGCGAACTCACCAACCCGGGCCAGATGCGCCTCGCCTTGGTCCAGGTGGTCAACTGGGGCACGTTCCACGGCGCCCACACGATGCACGTGGACCGCAACGGCACCCTGCTCACAGGCAACTCAGGCGTCGGCAAGTCCACGTTGTTCGATGCCATGCTGCGTGTCTTCGATGCCCGTCCGCGCTCCAATGAGGCTGCGGCGCAGCGGGCCGGCGGGGCTGTGGAGGACAAGAGGACCACGTTCACGTACATGCGTGGAAAAGTGGGCGACAAGGCCGTGGGCGAGGGTTCGGCGAGTGCCTTCCAGCGCCCCGGTGCCACGTGGTCCGCCGTCGCGCTGACGTTCGACAACGCTGCCGGCACCCAGGTGACGATCTCGGCCCTCTTCGACCTGCCCAAGAACGGCACGGAGTCCAGCGTCGGCCGGTTCTATGTGATTGACAACAAGCCCCTGGATCTCGGCGCGATTGAGGGCATCGCGGAGAAGCGCTTCACCAAGGGCGCGCTGGAGACAATCTTCCCGGACGCCCAGATCTTCGATGTGCACAAGGCCTTTGCGGAGCGTTTCCGGCGGCTTCTCGGCATCAACTCGGACCAGGCGCTTCCGCTTTTGCGGGTGATCCAGGCCGGCAAGGGGCTCGGCGGCAGCGTCAACACGTTCTTCCGCGACCAGGTGCTCGACGCGCCCGCGACGCTCACTGCTGCGGACGACGTCGTCGAGGAATTCAGCAACCTCATGTCCATCAGGCAGCGGCTGGAGGACGTGCGCCAGCAGCGCGACCAGCTCGCCCCCGTCCCTGGGATGAACAAGGAGTATGCCCAGTCGTTGCTGGAAGCCAACCGGCTCCGGGAGCTCAGCGGCGAGGAATTCGACGCCTACAAGCAGCAGCTCTCGGTCACGGTCCATGCCAAGACTTTGGCCCGTTTCAAGGACCTTGCCCAGGCGAAAGCCAAGGAGCTCAGCGCCGAGCGGGGCGTCCGGGACGCGCTCGCCAAGGAGCTTCGCCAGCTCGAGTCGGATTACAACAACCAGGGCGGTAACGCGATTTCGGCGATCGAGCAGTCGCTCGAAAATGCCCGGGTCGGCCTCAAGCTTCGCCAGCAGGTGGAGGAGGCGGCACGCCAAGCATTGGCCGACGCCGGACTCAACCTTGAGTGGACGGCTGAGGGTTGGGAGCAGGCCCACGAGCAGGCAGCGAGCCGCTCCGCCGAACTCAAGGACGATTCGGAAGCGCTGCGGGAACTCCGCTTCGAAGCTTTCGACGGCCACGCCACCAAGAAACGCGAACTCGCCGCAGCCCAGCAGGAGCTCGTCTCGTTGAAGACGCGCAAGTCCCTCCTGCCGCCGTCGAGCATTGAAAACCGCGCCGCAATCGCGGCAGCCACTGGCGTTCCCGAGGACCGGATGCCCTTTGGAGGCGAGCTGATAGACCTCGCCGAGGGGGAGGAACAGTGGCGGCCCGCGGCCGAGCGTGCTTTACGGAACCTCGCCACGACGCTGCTTGTTCCCGGAGAGCACTTCGCCGCCGTCACGCGCTACCTGAACGACAACACGGTCCGCGGCGCGCTGCGGGCAGTGGACGTGTCCAAACCGCTCGCGGGCGGGGCCTTGGCTGTGGAGGACGTGTCCGACGGCGATTTGCTCACGAAGCTGAACATCCTCACCTTGGGGGCGAACGCCGACGCCGGAGAGTGGATCCGCGAGCGGATCGCCCTCGATTTCGCGTACCCGTGCGTGGAAGACCCGGACGAGCTCGCGAAGTTGGACAAAGGCCTGAGCCTGGGCGGAGTGGTCAAGCGCAACAGGCACACAGTGGAGAAGGACGATCGTTTCACGAGCCGGCAAGACTATGTTCTCGGTTTCGACAACGCTTCCAAGCTGGAGCTCGTGGCCGCGAAGGTCGGCGAGCTCGAGAACGAGCTTCTGAAGGCCGCCGAACTCGCCCAAAGCCGCGAGGATTCGCACCAAGGCATGACCCGCCAGCTCGATGCCTTGCGTCGCATCGCCGACGACGAGCGTGGCTGGGAACAGGTCTCTGCAGCGGTGGCGGCCGAGGAACTCGCGAAGATCGAGCAGCGGCTCAAGGATGCCTTGGCCGCGCAGGCCGACTTGGAGCCCTTGCGGGCAAACATCGAGGCCGTGCGCGAAAAGCACCAGTCCTCCACAGGGTCGGCGGCGGTGTTGCAGAGCGAATACAAGACGCTCGACCAGCAGATGACCACGGCTGACGCCCTCCTGGATGCCGCACGCAACCGCCTGGACCAGGCGCCGCCGTCGGGCACTACCGTTGCCGCCCTCGAGCCGTACTTCAGCGCATTCGGCGAGGTGGGCGAGCTCCATGAACTCGACACCCTGGCTGCCGAAGTCCGGAGCAAGCTCTTGGCGGAACTGCATGCCACTGAGTCGCGCGGGCAGGCGTTGGCCGAGCGGCTGACGCGCATGTTCGAAGGATTCGTGCGCGAATGGGGTACCGCCATTTCCGCGGACCACGGGACCTCGATCGGCGCCGCGGGGGAGTTCGAGTCCCGCTACCACCAGATCGTCAGCGAAGGGTTGCCCGCGCAGGAGGCCGAATTCCGGCAGTTCTTCAACCAGCGCACGCACGAATCGTTCAGCACGCTTCTCCACCTGCTAGACGAGGAACGCCGTGCCATCACGAGCCGCATCCTTCCCCTCAACGGCATCCTGTCCGAGGTCAACTTCCACGAGGGCAGCTTCCTGGAACTCGATATCAAACAGACGCTGCCCGCCACTGCGAAGCAGTTCAAGGACGCCATCCACAACGCGTTGAAGACGCGCCACTCGCGGCCGTCCCGCGCGGCCGGCGCCGCTTCGGGGGCCGCGGGCTCACCCGAGGCGGACGACGACGTCGAACTCACCAACCGTTACAAGTCGCTCGAAACCCTGGTCAAGCGGCTCGGTTCGCAGACCCCCGAGGACCGGCGCTGGCGAGCCGAGGTGCTGGATGTCCGCGGGCACCTCTTCATCCAGTGCAAGGAGCACCGCTCCGTCCAAGGCCCGCGGGGTGGCAAGAAGACCGAGGTGTACATGCACGCAGACACCGGATCGATGTCCGGTGGCGAGCGGCAGCGATTCACTGCGTTCATCATGGCGGCGGCCCTGAGCTACCAATTGGGCATCGCCGAGCAGGGTTTCACAACGTACGGAACGGTGATGATGGACGAGGCGTTCGTCCTCGCGTCGGAGGAGTTCGCCGGCGCAGGCATCAAGGCCCTGCACGAGTTCGGCTTCCAGTTGTTGCTGGCCGCCCCCGAAAACGTCATCGACCTGTCCCGGCATCTTGGTTCGGTCACGGAAATCCTGCGCGACAAGCGGACCAACCGCTCCGGCGTGCTCACGGCCCCCGTCATCGGCGCCCCGGGCGCGCCCGGCGAATGGCGTTCCGAAGCCAACCCCGTGGACATCGTGCTCCGCTAGCCCCGACGCTCGCTCACGTATGTGGCACTTTCTGCGGACGCTCGCTCACGTATGTCGGGTTTCCGGCGGACGCTCGCTCACTTATGTCGGGTTTCCGGCGGACGCTCGCTCACTAGAGATAGAGCGAGCGTCCGCCGCAGGCGGCTACTTCCCTTGGACCCGCCCCAGGAACTGGGCGGTCCGGGACTGCAGCCCGGCGATTTGGCGAACGACGACGTCGGCCGGGTCCGGATTGATCTCATTCGCCGGGGGTTCCTTCCGGACGTTGGCGCAGCAGCCGAATTCTGCGCAGATCAACGTCCCCACAGTGTTGCCGTCGCGGCCCGATTGGCCCGCGCGTTTGGCAACCCAAAGATACACATCGTCCTTGGAAAACACGTCGCGGCACAGTTCGCAAAGGACCGAACGCTTCTTGCCGGAGCCTCCCTCGGGCGCGCGCAGCATGATGCCGGTAAGGGAACCGTCGTTCGGGAGAACGAGGTAGCCTCGCATCGGCATCTTCTCGTCGCGCCAGCCAAGGAATTCGAGGTTGTCCCAGTCGAGGGAATCGAAGTCCTTCGGGAGGTTGAGTTTGGCGGCCTCCGAGCGGCTCGCGTTGATGAATGAGGAACGGATTTGTTGGGCGGTGATTTTCTGCACGGCAAAGTTCTTTCAGATCGATTGGGCTCCGAAGAGGAAGGACGCATGGCGTCTGGCGATCCGAGGGCACCGCAAAGGAACCTTAGAGTGCTTCTAGTGCAGGGGCGGTGGGTTTAGTTTCCCTGGCCGCCGAGCGGGATGGCCGACGCAGAGGGGGCTGCAAAGCAGGCCAAAACGGCCACCTCGCCAACCATCGCAGCGCCAACGTGTGTAGTGCGCATGCTCATCCTCTCGATCTTCGCCGCTTTCACGGCCCTGGCCAGTTCGTTGAATCAACCGGCTCTGTCATCTTTGCAAAAGTCGTCGTTGGTGTCCAAAAATTCCCGTGCCGTTTGTTCCCATAGGTGAGCGAGCGTTCGCCGTTTTGTCGCTATAGGTGAGCGAGCGATCGCCGTTTTGTCGCTATAGGTGAGCGGGCGATGGGGTTTTGGCCGTGATAGGTGAGCGGGCGTTTGAGGGCACGCAGAGCGTGAATTAATTACGCGACGCAAACGTTTCGTAATTATCAGAAGGGTAGGCTAGCCTTACTTAGGTTTGCATCACTTACCTAAGGAGTCCCGTGGCTTCCCGCCCCTCACGCCGAGCCCTGCTGAAGACCGCAGGTGCAGCGACCGCAGCCGTTGCCGCCGTCGCGCTGTCCCTCACCGCTTGCTCGACCGGCTCAACTACCGCCAGTTCAGCGACGACGCCGGCCTCAAGCGGTCAGTTCCCAATCACCATCAAGAACGTCTTCGGTGAGACCACCATCAAGGCGCAACCGCAACGCGTGGTAACCGTCTCGTGGGTCAACGACGATGTTGCCTTGGCTCTCGGCGTCGTGCCCGTCGGGGTCCCGAAAAACGAATGGGGCAACAACGGCAAGGGTTCCACCCCCTGGAAGGACGCCGCGCTCGAGAAGTTGGGTGCCGGCTTTGGCACCGCGAAGGCGCCAGCCCAGTTCTCCGAGGCCGACGGCATCAACTTCACGGAGATCGCCAAGCTGGCACCGGACGTCATCCTTGCCGCCTATTCCGGCCTGACCGAGGCGGACTACAAGAAGCTCTCCGAAATTGCCCCCGTGGTGGCGCAGCCCGAACTCGCGTACGGCACGCCATGGCAGGAAGCCACCACGATCATCGGCCAGGCCTTGGGTAAGAGCTCAGAGGCCACCAAGCTCGTCTCGGACACCGAGGCCACCATCAAGACCAAGGTCGCCGCGTTTCCGCAGCTCGCCGGCAAGTCCTTCATCTACGGCAACCTTGAGCCTGCCAAGGGCGACGGCGTCAACGTCTACACAGCCAACGACAACCGACCGCGTTTCCTGTCCGAAATCGGCATGACGCTCGCCCCCGTGGTGCAGAACGCCAGCAAGGGCTCCAAGGAATTTTTCGTTCCGTGGTCCGCCGAAAAGGCCAACGAGCTTTCCTCGGACGTCTTCGTGACCTGGGTGCCGGATTCCAAGACCACGGACCAAATCAAGCAGGACCCCCTGCTGGGGCAGATCCCCGCGATCAAGAAGGGCGCCCTGGTTGCAGACTCCGACAACACCCTCACCCTGGCGATCTCCGCATCCTCGCCGCTGAGCTTGCCGTGGGCACTGGACATGTTCCTGCCGCAGCTGGCCAAGGGCGCCGACGCGGCCACCAAGTAGCGAAACGCCTGACATGACACAAAGCACGACGACGGCGGGCCCACCTTCCGCGGGCGGAACGGCGCGCGAGCTGGCAGCTCATGACCCTCACATCGCTTCCACAGGGCAACACCTGCCAGTTCGCGCGAAGGCCGGGCCCGACGTCGGGGGCCGGGGACGCGGCAACCGCGCCGCCTGGCTGCTGGCCGCCGTCGTCGTGCTTGCGCTTGCCTGTGCGGCCTCGCTCGCGATCGGCGCACGGGGCTTGTCCCTCGAAACCGTGTGGCAAGCACTCACGCAGTTCAGCCCCGACGACGGGAACCATGCGGTGGTCCACACCCGCATTCCACGCACTGTGCTCGGTTTGGTGGCAGGGGCTGCCCTTGGCCTTGCGGGCGCCGCGATGCAGGGCGTCTCCCGCAACCCCCTTGCGGACCCGGGCATCATGGGCGTCAACGCCGGGGCGGCACTGGCTGTGGTCGCCGGGATCTACCTTTTCGGTATCTCGGGGGCGAGCGGCTACATCTGGTTCGCCTTCGTCGGTGCCGCGGCGGCCGCCGTCGTCGTCTATCTGATTGCGTCGATCGGGCGTGACGGTGCGACGCCGGTGAAGCTCGCTTTGGCGGGGGCGGCGCTGAGTGCGGGGCTTTACTCGATAATGAACGTCATCCTGGTTTCGAGCCAGGACACCCTGGACCGCTTCCGTTTCTGGCAGGTGGGTGGAATTGCCGGCAGCGACTGGTCCGTGGTGTTGACCGGATTGCCCTTCCTGCTGATTGGCGCGTTGATCGTGCTGGGCAGCGGGCGGATCCTCAACAGCCTGGCCCTCGGCGATGACGTTGCCCGCGGGCTCGGCCAGAATGTGACCCTGGCCAGGGGCGTCACCGCGCTTGGAATCGTGCTGCTCTGCGGATCGGCCACGGCGTTGGCTGGTCCCATCGGATTCGTCGGACTCGTGGTTCCACATGCCGTGCGTTTCTTTACGGGTCCGGACTACCGCTGGATCCTGCCGTTCTCCATGGTTCTCGCGCCGGCACTCCTCCTGGTTTCGGACGTGATCGGCCGAGTAGCGCTGCTGCCGGGCGAAGTTCCCGCGGGCATCATGACGGCCATCGTCGGTGCCCCCGTCTTCGTGTGGCTCGTCCGCCGGGGCGAGGGGGCGTCGCTGTGAACCTCCGCAGCAGGACCGCACTCCTGGGCACCGGCGTCGTGGTCCTCTTTGCAGTGACTGTGCTCCTTGGCAGCTACACGGTCACCATCCCCGATTTCTTCAGGATCCTCACTGCCCACTTGACGGGCGGGGAGAAGATCCCGGGCGCAAGCTTCATCGTCATGGAAAACAAACTGCCCCGGGCCGTGCTGGCAATCCTGATTGGTGTGGCGTTCGGCCTCTCGGGCGGGCTCTTCCAGACCATGCTGCGCAACCCCCTTGCCAGCCCCGACGTCATCGGCATCAGTTACGGTGCGAGTGCCGCTGCAGTCCTGGCCATTGTGGTGTTCGGCGCGTCCGGTGCCGCCGTGTCCGCGGCCGCGCTCGCTGGTGCGATCGGCGTCGCGCTTGTCATCTACGCCATTTCGCGCGGCGGCTCGGGTTCAGGGGGCGGGTCGGGCGGCCGTCGCGGGAATGCGGCAGGCAACCGGCTTATCCTCGCCGGCGTTGGTGTCGCCGCCTCATTGGGGGCGGTGGTGAACTTCCTCATGACCCAGGCGGATATCCGAACAGCCTCCGAGGCCCTCATATGGCTCAACGGTTCCTTGAATTCGGCCAATTGGGAGCGCGTGGGCGTACTCATGGCCTCGCTCGCCGTGCTTGTTCCCGCGCTGGCCCTCCTCGCCGTACCGCTGCGTATGCTCGAACTCGGGGACGACGCCGCGGCCGGACTAGGAATCCGCGTAAACGCCGTACGTTTCGGCCTGGTGATCACCGCCGTCGCGCTCGCAGCAATGGCGACGGCGGCTGCCGGTCCGGTTGCCTTCGTCGCCTTCCTCGCCGGGCCGATCGCCCGGCGGGTGGTCGGCCGACCCAGCCTCCCGGCGTCGGCGTTCACCGGCACCTTGATCGTCCTCGCGGCCGACTACTTCGCGTACAACGTGGCACCCCTGGTTCTGGCCGGCACCGTCCTGCCGGTCGGCGTCATTACCGGCGCCCTCGGCGCTCCATTCCTGTTGTGGCTTCTGGTCACCTCCAACCGAAAGGAAGCCTGACATGGCACAACTGAGCGCACGCGGCTTGACGCTCCAATACGAGCAACGACGGGTGGTCGAAGGACTCTCGACGGAGGTTCCCGAAGGCAAAGTGACCATGATCGTGGGTGCCAACGCCTGCGGGAAATCCACGCTGCTCCGAGGGCTGTCCAGGCTCCTGAAGCCGAGCGCCGGCGTCGTCACACTGGATGGCAAGGACATCTACTCCCGCCCGGCCCGCGAACTCGCCCGCACGCTCGGCCTTCTTCCGCAGCACCCCCTTGCCCCGGACGGCATCACCGTCCGCGAACTGGTGGGCCGCGGACGGTATCCGCACCAAGGGTTCTTCCGCCACTGGAGGACTGGCGACCGGTCGGTGCATGATCTCGCCGTGCAACGCGCACTCGAGACCACGTCAACGCTTGAGCTTGCTGAACGGAACGTCGACGAATTGTCCGGTGGGCAGCGCCAGAGGGTGTGGATCGCCATGGCCCTTGCGCAGGAGACCGAGGTCCTGCTCCTTGACGAACCCACCACCTACCTTGACCTGGCACACCAAGTGGAGGTGCTGGACCTGGTGACCGACCTCAACCGCAGCCGGGGGACCACCGTGGCAATCGTGTTGCATGACCTCAACCTGGCAGCGCGTTACGCCGACCACGTCATCGCCATGAAGACCGGGGCGATCGTCGCCGAGGGGCCCGCGATTGAAGTGGTCACCGAGGACTTGGTGCGCGACGTTTTTGGCTTGGATTCCCGGGTGGTTCCGGATCCAATTTCCGGCACCCCGCTCGTTCTCCCGATCGGCCGGCATCGCACCGCCGCTCACTCAACGTCCATCGAATTGGAGTTCGCCTCATGAACGCAGACGCCGTTGTGCGAAACGCAACCACGGAGCCGATGACCCTGGCCTTCGATGTCACGGTCACCGCCGTCGAGGATCTCGGCCCCCACTTCCGCCGCATCACGTTCGGGGGATATTGCCTGCGCGGATTCGGGGTTTCGGGGAACACCCTGGACCTGCGCATCAAACTCATGATTCCCTCGCTCGACGCCGGCGGGCACCCCCTGCCGTTGCCCGCCTTCCACACGGGCGACGCCGGTTGGTACCAAGAGTGGTTGGCGATGGATCCCGCGGTCCGCGGATCGATGCGGACCTACACTGTGCGGAACGAGAGGCTTGACGCTGTCTACCCGGAGATCGACGTCGACTTCGTGATGCACTTCGACGGCGGCGGTCACGGCGGTCGGGCCGGCGGCGCTAGCGGCGGTGCGGTGGGGCCCGGCGTCGACGGCGGTGCGGCTCACCCGACGGGCGGGCCCGCTGCAAACTGGGCGCTCGCCGCGAAGCCGGGGGATTCGATCACCATCATCGGCCCGAACAACCGGGCAGCCCATTGCGTCACCGCCGAAACATACTCCGGCATCGAATGGCGTCCCGGCCTGGCGCAGCGGATCCTTCTAGCTGGGGACGAAACGGCGGTCCCCGCTATCAGCGCGATCCTTGAATCGTTGCCCGCGGGAATCACAGGGCATGCCTTCCTTGAGGTACCCGAGGCCGGGGATTTCCAAGACCTCGACACAGACGCCGACATCGAAATCACGTGGCTCGCGCGGGGCACGGCCCTCGGCCGGTCCCGGCCTCACGGGGAGTTGCTGAAGGAAGCCGTACGCGGAGCTGTACCCGTCCCCGGTTGGGTGGGGATCATCTCGCTCGATGGCGCCGCCGGACCCGAGCCGGAAGATGTCAACGTGGACCGGGACATCTTGTGGGAAACCCCGCTGCGCATGGACACGGCCGCGATCGAAGCGAGCCGCAACCCTGGCCTTCCCGCGGGCGCTTTGCCGTTCTACGCCTGGATCGCAGGCGAGGCAGGAGTCATTAAAGAGTTGCGCCGGTACCTGGTCCGGGATGTGGGGATCGACCGGAAGCAGGTGGCGTTCATGGGCTACTGGCGCAAAGGGAAAGCCGAACTCTAACCCGCCCCCTCCGACGCCGGCTCACATATATCGTCCTTTTCGCCGACGCTCGCTCACATATGCGGCCAAAACCGGGAACGCTCGCTCACGTCAGGTGAGCGGGCGTCTGGCCGAATGGGGCTATAGGTGAGCGGGGGTTCGCCCGAAACGCGCCATAGGTGAGCGGGCGTTCGGCCAGAATGCCCTATAGGTGAGCGAGCGTCGAATTAACCTGGGCTTTGCCGGCGGGCAACCGGGCGGGGCTACGCTGGCGTGGTGGCTGGGAACGTGCTTGATGCTGACCAGAACGGACGACGGCGGTTTGTTGCCTTGGGCGATTCCTTCACCGAGGGCGTGGGGGACCGGAACGAGGCCCTGCCGAACGGCGTCCGGGGCTGGGCCGACCGCGTCGCCGAGAAACTGGCCAAGGCCGAACCTGGCTGGGAGTATGCCAATCTTGCGGTGCGGAGCAAGCGGCTCCGTCACATCGTCGACGAGCAATTGGACCGTGCCCTGGCCATGGAACCCACGCTCATCACGCTCTACGCCGGCGGAAACGACATCCTGGACTTCGGCACGGACATGGACATCCTCATGGCCGAGTACGAAAGGCTCGTGGCCCGCCTCGCAGCCACGGGGGCCACCTTGGTCTTGTTCACGGGGTACGACGTCAAGGTCTCGGCCGTGCTGGAACCCTTCAAGAAGCGGAATGCCCTCTACAACGAGCGCGTCCGCGAGCTGGCCGCCAAGTACGGGGCCGTGCTGGTGGATTATTGGTGCCTTGACGCTTACCACGACCGCCGGATGTGGGCTTCGGACCGCCTTCACATGTCCAAAGCCGGGCACAAATATATGGCGTCGCAGGTCCTGGATCACCTCGGTGTCCCGCATAAGTTCTCGCCCAAAGACTGGGAACCGCCGCAGCGCCTCAAGTTGCGCGACTGGGAACGCCGTCAGCGCCGCTGGGTGAACGACTGGGTGCTGCCGTTGTTTGGCCGGAAGCTTCGCGGCGTCACGCTCGGGGACGCCCTTGGCCCGCGCTGGCCCGAGCCCGTGAAGGTGCCGCGGAAGGCCGGGCTGCGAAAACTCGCGGAACGCCAGGCCGCCGCGGCGGGCGCCGCCGCTGCTGGAAGTGACGCGCAAGGCAAAGCTCAAAACAACGGGGGGACATGACCATGGCCATGGAGACGCCGATGCGATTCGTCGCCGTCGGAGATTCCTTCACTGAAGGCGTCGGCGACGTAGACCTTCGCCTTCCCAACGATTGCAGGGGCTGGGCCGATCGCGTGGCAGAGGAACTGGCAAGGCACCAGCCGCAGACGCAGTACGCCAACCTTGCCCTCCGCGGCCGTCGGCTCAGGCAGATCGTGGTTGAACAACTCGAGCCCGCGCTCGCGATGGCCCCCACCCTGGTCAGTTTCCACGCTGGCGGCAACGATCTGCTCGGCGCACGACTGGACATGCGCATGCTGGTCCGTGGATTCGAGAATGCCGTTGCCCGGATCGCGGACAGTGGCGCCCACGTCCTGCTTTTCACTGAGTACAACGTGCCGCTTTCGCCGGTGTTGGAGCCGCTCAAGCTGCGCACGGCAGTCTTCAATAAACACATCCGGCGCATTTCCGCAGCCTACGGAACGCTTCTGGTGGACCATTGGTGCTTCGAAAAATATCAGGACCGCCGGATGTGGGCTCCGGACCGGCTGCACATGTCCGGTATCGGGCACGAATACATGGCCAAGAAGGTCTTGGAGGTCTTGGGTGCCACGCACTCGCTCGCCGCACCGGTGCTTGGGGCGCTGCAACCGCGGAGCCGCGCCGAGATCATGACCGACGACGCCGCGTGGCTCAGGCGCGATGTGGCACCCTGGCTTTCGCGTCGTTTCAGGGGAGTTTCGAGCGGCGATCACCTGAGCGCCCGCTGGCCGGCCCTTATGCCGGTGGTCTTGCCGGAGCGGTTGGGGACGTCCCCAGAGCCGGCCCGGATTTAAGGGGGTGGCGTCACGCCTGACAAATTTTTGGCGGCGGTGTGCCCCGCGTGACGCCCAAGCTAACTAGTCCAGCAGGTTTTCGAAGCCCGCGGATGCCGTGGTGACCGTGAATTCGATGATCTCGAAGTCGGCTACGCCGTTGACGTAGAACGGATCCGTCGCCAGGGAAGCGTCCAGTGTTGCACGGTCGACGTTGGACAACAGGACACCTCCGATGGCTGGAACGCGACGTCCGGACGCAACGAAAGTGCCGGCGTCGAACGCTTCTTTGACCCAATCCATGTGTGCGGGGCGGTGGAAATCGACGATCTCGTCGGGAACTTTATAAGTCAGCGAAACCACGAACATGCCGCCCAGCCTACAACGCGGAGGGCGGCCACAAGCGGCCGCCCTCCGAAAGTGAACTACGGCAGGAGCTTGACTGCAGAGTTCCAGTCGTAGTCGGGGTGGGCTTCGCTGATCTGGAGAGTCATGACGAGCAGTTGGAAGGCTTCGAGCTCACGCGAGCGGCGCAGCGGTCCGACGTTCACCGGACGCAGCCCGGCACCTTTGACGAAGTCGACGACGGCGGCCGTCGCCTCGGCGTCGTCGCCCGCCACGAGTACATCGAGGGTCTGGCCGTCCACTTCGCCCTCCGCGATCGTGGCGGCGAAGACGGTGTTGAAGGCCTTCACGACCGATGCGCCGGGGACCAAGGCCTGCAGTTCTTCGGCGGCCGAGGTCCCGGCGGGAACGGTGAGGGAATCGAAAGTCTCGAAGTTCACGGGGTTGGAGATGTCCACGATCGTCTTGCCGTTGAGCGCTGAGCCATAGGAAGAAAGGACTTCTTTGGAGGCCTCGAACGGGGTGGCCAGCACCACGATGCTGCCTTCCACCGGGGATCCCGTGATGCCGGAGGTTCCGTTGACCGTCGCCGCAAGGGCAGCAGCGGAGCCGGCGTCGCGGCTGAGTACCTGGACGCTCTTGCCTGCGGTGGCCGCGCGGGCCACGATGCCGGACGCCATGTTGCCGGTACCGATGATGGTGATGTCAGCCATTGTTGTTTCCTTTGCTTGAGTGCTCACGATTGGTTCACGATCAGTTACTTGAAGCTTCAACTAAAACAATAATGACCTTAAGTTGAAGTGTCAAGCATTGATTTCCTTCTAAGATGAATCCATGACCGAACCGCGCTGGCTCAACGCCGACGAACGCCGAGCCTGGCTGGCCCTCCTGAGCATCAACACCCTGCTGCCCGCAGCCCTGGACACCCAACTGCAAGCGGCCGGCAAGTTGTCGCTTTTCGACTACAACGTGCTCGCCATGTTGTCCGAAGCGGAGGGGCGTTTCCTGCCGATGAGTGAACTCGCCGCACGCACCAGCGCTTCCTTGTCGAGGCTGTCGCACGTCGTCACCAAGCTGCAGAGGCGTGGTTGGGTGGAGCGCGAGGCTCACCCGGGCGATGCCCGTGTCACCGTGGCGCACCTGACCGAGGCCGGCATGGATACCATCGTGTCCCTCGCCCCGGGTCATGTGGATGCCGTCCGCGCCTTGATGTTGGACGCCATGACCGACGACGACGTTGCGGACCTCGCGCGGATCGGCGAGAAAATCGTGGCCCGGTTGGACGACGATCACTGGATCCTGCGCGAACGCTAAGCCGCCGGCGCCACGCCAGCGGCCTCGCTGCCGGCGGCAACTGCCGCCCGCTGCCCGCGGCCGGTGCCGGAGCCGCCGCGCCCTGAGCAGCGGCCCCACGTGACGGCCGCCCCGCACTGATGAAAGACTGGCGCCATGGATTTTTCTGCCCGGTACGTGGCATTGGGTGACTCGTTCACCGAAGGACTTGGCGACGCCGACCCCTCGCGCCCCAACGGGGTCAGGGGATGGGCAGACCTTGTTGCCCAGCAATTGGCCCAAAGCAACGACGATTTCGGCTACGCCAACCTGGCCATCCGGGGCAAGAAACTCCGGCAAGTCATGGCAGAGCAGGTGGACGCCGCCGTCGCGCTTCAACCGACGCTGGTGACCTTATACGCGGGCGCGAACGACATCTTCCGCCCCAAAGTCGATATCGACAGGCTCATGGAAGACTACGAGGCCGGCATCGGGAAGCTCAGTGCCACCGGCGCCACGTTGCTTCTCTTCACGGGCTTCGATGCCCGCAGCTCCAAGGTTTTCGGCACCATGCGCGGACGCACCGCGATCTACAACGAATTGCTCCGGGAAATCGCCGAAAACCACGGTGCGCTGGTGGTGGACTACTGGCGCTTCAGCGAATACCACGACTGGCACATGTGGGCGCAGGACCGGATGCACATGTCCACTGCGGGCCACATCAACATGGCCAACCGGGTGCTGGCCGTCCTGGAGCACGAAGGTTCCCTCGAGGTTCCGCCGCCGGTCCCGCAACCCCAGCCTGCGCGCGTGGAAGCGTTGCGGGCCAATGCGCGTTGGGCCCGTGAACACGCAGCCCCGTGGGTGGTCCGCCGCGTGACGGGCAAGTCCTCAGGTGACGGTCTCAGCCCGAAGTACCCGCAGCTCACCCGGCCGTAGCAAGTTTCCGGAAGCCCGGCGTGGCGAGCAGTTCGCCGTCGTTCTTCACCGCGAGCACGTCCACGTCCCAGTGGGAGGTGGCCAGCGCGAAGGTCCCGGCGCCGCCCGCCATGATGGCGGTGGCCAGGACGTCGGCCGTGATGATATCGGCCGCTGCCACTGAAACCTGGCGGAACCCCTCGTCCCGCGCCGATTTGAGGCCCGCGGACCAAATGTGGTGGCCGCGTTCGCTCGTTCCCGAGGTCGCCAGCGCGTGCCTGCCCTTGCTGCCGAGGGGAAACGCGGTCAGGAGCGTCGTCCGATCCTCCGGGTCAATAATCCCCGCCAGCCACGGCCGCGCAGTGCCCGGCGTCGGCGAACCGGCCACAAGGACATCCCCGCCCGCGTTGAGGCACCAATTGTGCAGCCCCAGCGCGAGCAGCGACGTTCCGGCTTCCCGTATCGCATGTCCCTTGACGATCCCCGCCAAGTCCACGACGCCGTCGGGCCGTTCCGCCGTAAACGCACCTGCCGTGAGGCTGCGCCAGTCGACAGCCTCGACATACAGCCGGCGCATGTCCACGGAGGCGTCCCTCAGGGCCAGCTCGCCCCGCGCCATCGCGCTCGCCTCCGAGTCGGGACGGTAGAGGCTAAACGTCCGGTCCAACCCCGTGAACAACTGCTCGACGACGGCGGTGGCCGCCTCGAGTTCTTCCACCGCGGCTTGGGGGGCCATCCCTGGAGCAGTCGGGATGGCGAGGCTCACCACGGTGCCCATGCTGGTGAACGTTCGGGAACGAAGGCTGGGCTCCGAACTGCCCCCTCCGGTCTCGCGTGGCTTAGAAGTGGGCTGCATCGAGGGCTGCCTGGAGCGACGTCAAATATGCCTCGCTGGTATAGGTGGCCCCGCCGATGGTCTGCACGTTCGCCGACTGGGCGCTCAGTACTTCGGAGCGGAGCAGGGGTGCAGCCCTGGCGCTGATCTGGACGGATCGTTGCTCTTGGTCGGTCAGGTGCAGGGCTGTGACATCCGTGATCACGCCGGCCTTGATGGTTACCTGGACCTGTACCGTTCCAAAGCGCGTCTCCACTGCCGTGCCGGCGTAGGTGCCTCCTGCCTTGGCCGATGCCCCCAGACTGGAACTGGAACTCGAACTGGAGCCCGTGCTGGAACTGGAGCCGGCTCCGGTTCCCGAGGACGATCCGGACGCACTGCTCCCGGTGGTTCCGTGCGCCGTCAAGCCCGTTCCTGAAGCGGTATCGCCCGTGGTTCCGGCCGCGTTTCCGGTTGCGGAGGTGGTGACCGCCGATGCGTTCGAGTCAGCCACGTGTGCACCCGACTGCCACCCGACCACAAGGATTGCCGCCGACGCCAGCGCCGCTGATATTCCTGCCCTGAGTCTCACCAGTCAAACCTTTCGTAGTGGAGCTGCTCCTCCCGGACGCCGGAGCTTTTTGCCTCAGCCAGCACCTGGCGGGCCCAAGCCGATGGACCACAGATGTAGACATCCGCGTCGGTGATGGCCGGTACGAAGTCCCGCAGCCGCGAGGTGCCGGCAGAGGCAGGCAACCACGCGCTTTGGGGATTCGCCGACCGCGGGCCGGTCAGATGGAAGAGCGTGGCACCGCGCTTCCGGCACAATTCCAGGATCTCGTCGCCAAGGAATAGCTCGTCAGTGGTGCTGCCGCGCAACAGGACGGTCGCCTGGCCGGGCGCGAAGGGGGTGGATTCCAGGAGCGCACGGAGGGGCGTGATTCCGATTCCTGCGCCGATCATCACAACGTGTTCCCGGCTCCGGGCCGCCGTGCTGAAGACACCGTAGGGACCTTCGATGGCTACTTTCGTTCCCGGCTTGAGCGAAGCCAGCCGGGCCGAGCCCGCACCCAGGTTCCGGACACTGATCCGCAAGGTGGGCTGTTGGGCGGACCGCCCGTATGACGTGCCCGACGGCGGCATGATCGGTTCCGCGGAGAGGCTGAACGGATGTGCCTGCCACCACATGCCTGGGGCAAGGAAGCGCCAGACGAAGAACCGGCCGCCGTTTCCCGACAATTCGTTCAATCGCAGGCCGCTCATTTCGATGCTGAAGACGCCGGGCGCAAGGGGAACCACGCGCCGCACGGTCAACTGGTGCCGGTAGGTGGCTATCACCGGCTGGGCGACACGGAACCACGCCAGCGCCGAGCCTGTTCCGATGTAGAGCAGCAGCCAGTACCAACGCTGCCAGGTGCCTTCGGCGAATAATCCGCCCACGCTGAACTGGTGAGGCAGGGCGACCGCTACGGCCAAATACGTGAGCAGGTGGACGAAGTACCAGAATTCATAGGGAAAGCGGCGGCGAACAGCTACCAGCGAGGTGACCACCACGGCAATGAAGAGCGCCATGGAGACGAACGCCAACCACATGTCGGGTACCAGCACCCAGAGCGAAACGGCTTCGCTGACGGGGTTCAGGCCCTCGGCCATGCCGTAACCGGTCGCGACGAGAAGTCCGTGCGCCAGCAATAGGTAGAGCGCCGGTTTGCCTAGCTTCCGGTGGAACTCCAACGCCCTGTCATGGCCGACCGCGCCGTCCACGAAAGGCAGTCGTGCCGCGAGCAGAAGCATCAGGAAAACCAGATCCATACCGGCAAGCCCGGCGAGGATCCCGGCGGCGGTGACCGCTTGGGTGAGGTTCCCGACCGACGACATCCCGCCGTCGGCGAGCCACAACGCCAGCGCCGCCGCGAGGGAAGCCCACAGCGCAACGGTGAGCATGTCCGTCCGGAACATGCGTCGGCGATGCTGCGCAGCGAACCTTCCCTTGGCGGGATTGCGCCGCTCGGGCGCTGGCGGCCGGCCCGGGGGCATACCCACACGTTGGCCTGGGGAGGCGAGGAGTTGTGACTTCATGCCTCAAGATTGAACTCTCAACCTTTCGATCTCCTGTGAAGGGCCTAGCCTCCGCTTATGAGTTGGGAACTTCGTTCTTATACACCCGATTGGTCTTAATTTCCCCCAGCCCCTAGACTTATTAGGCGCTAGGTGGCGCGGAGCGTGTGCAATTGCTCCGGTTGGCGGTGACTGTTGGTAACAACGGGATATCCGCGGGCCGGTAGTTAGGGGCTCAAGTTGCGTGCATTCCAGTATTCGCCCAGTATTCCGGCCTGTTGTCCGGACCCACTACCTTCGCCGCAGCGGTGATCTTTGGCTGGTTTCAGTCAAGGGATCCAGCCCGCGGGAACTACCGAAAACGGTGTGGACTGGTTGCGGACGTCGCCTATTGCACGGGAAGCAGGAACTCTGCTGGCCGTTTCATTTTATTTTTTAGGAGAGTCGTCATGGCAGCAAACTGCCAGGTGACCGGAGCCGAGCCGGGCTTTGGACACAGCATTTCGCACTCGCACCGCCGCAACAAGCGTCGGTTCGACCCCAACATCCAGAAGAAGCGCTACTGGGTTCCGTCCCTGCGCCGTAATGTCACGCTGACCCTGTCGGCCAAGGGCATCAAGACCATCGACGTTCGCGGCATCGACGCAGTCGTCGCCGAAGTTCTGGCTCGCGGGGTGAAGCTCTAGTGGCAAAAGACAAGGACGTACGTCCGATCATCAAGCTGAAGTCGACTGCGGGAACCGGTTACACCTACGTAACCCGCAAGAACCGTCGTAACGACCCGGACCGCCTGGTCCTGAAGAAGTACGACCCCAAGATCCGCCAGCACGTCGAATTCCGAGAGGAGCGCTAAACATGGCTAAGAAGTCCAAGATTGCTCGCAACGAGCAGCGCAAGGTCATCGTTGAGCGTTACGCTGCAAAGCGTCTCGAACTGAAGAAGACCCTGGTTGACGCCAACGCGACTGACGAAGCACGCGAAGAGGCTCGCCTCGGCCTGCAGAAGCTGCCCCGCAACGCCTCCCCGATCCGTCTGCGTAACCGCGACATCATCGACGGCCGCCCGCGCGGTACCTTCCAGAAGTTCGGTATCTCCCGTGTTCGCTTCCGCGACATGGCTCACCGTGGTGAGCTCCCGGGCATCACCAAGTCTTCCTGGTAATCCAGAAGTACTAGAAGGGCCGGCAACCGCTTGGTTGCCGGCCCTTCTTGCGTTTAAGGCGCAGGGGGCCGGGCTTTGATGCTTCGCGTGTCCGACTTTGGGTTATAGGACAAAACGTGTGTAAATCCCGCGCGTGTCACGTGCGTCCTGCCCAACCTTTGCGGGCCCAGAGGCCTTCCTCTGCGGTGGCTGTGTTGCCGTATTCCTCGGGTCCGTGTGGCTGCTCGACGGCGGTTTGGGCCGCCGGG
>NZ_JBFTPW010000025.1:0-63058 GCF_056398685.1 Arthrobacter sp. 01T428
CATCGGCTACTACGACAAGAAGGACATCACCCTGGACGAACTCACCGCCCAGATGGCCGGCGGCGCGGAACTGGCCGAACTCGCCCACGAACTCGAACAACTCGGCGGACACACCCAAGCCCTCAAGGAAGTCCAAGCCGAAGTCGCCGAAGTCACGGACGCGGCATACGAAAGCAACACCAAGCGCCACTAAGCGCGAACGTTTACAACCCGATGGAGCAACCATGGAAATGCTAATAGCCGGAAACTGGCGCGGCGCCGCCGACGGAAGGACAGAGGAAATCCGCTCGCCCTTCGACGGCCGGACGATCGACACAGTCCCCGTTGCGACGGTCCAGGACGCCCAAGCCGCCCTTGACCGTGCCGAAATCGGCGCCCACCTGCAAAGGACAACACCGGCCCACGTGCGTGTCGATATCCTGCTGCGCGCGGCCGCCCTGGCGGATGAACGTGCCGAGGACATCGCCCAGACTATTAGCGCCGAATCCGGTAAACCCATCACGGAAGCCCGGGGCGAAGCCAGTCGCTCCGGGAACATCATCCGCCTCGCCGCCTACGAAGGGAGCCAGCTGTACGGCTCCACGCTTCCTTTGGACGCAAACGCCGGGACAGGTTTGGACAAGATCGGCTTCACGCTGCGGCAGCCTGTGGGCATCGTCGTCGCCATCACGCCGTTCAACTACCCGGCCCTGCTGGTGTTGCACAAAATTGCACCCGCGCTGGCAGCCGGTAACGCCGTCGTCCTTAAACCGGCCCGCGCAACGCCGCTGACGGCGCTGAAGCTGGCGCAGTGCTTCGTCGACGCAGGCCTGCCGCCTGAGGCGCTGTCTGTGATCACCGGACCCGGCAGTTCCCTGGGCGACGTGCTCGTGGCGGACCCGCGGGTCCGCAAGGTGTCCTTCACAGGCTCCACCAGCATCGGAACGCGCATCAGCTCGATCGCGGGCGTGAAGAAGCTGTCCCTTGAGCTGGGCGCTTCGTGCCCGGTGATCATCCTGCCGGACGCCGACCTCGAACTCGCCTCCACTGCGGTGGCGGCTGGCGGCTACGTCAACGCAGGCCAGGTGTGCATTTCGGTGCAGCGGGTCATCGTTGACCGCCGCGTCGAGAAAGACTTCCTGGACGCGCTGGTCCCGAAGGTCGAAGCGATCGCCGTGGGCAACCCCAAGGAGGAGGACACGCGCCTTGGCTCGCTGATCTCCGAAGAGGAAGCCTCACGCGTCCACACCTCGATCCTCGAGGCCCGCCATTCCGGCGCCCGTGTCCTCACCGGCGGTGACCGTGACGGCGCCGTGGTGACTCCCGCCGTCGTTGCCGGCGTCGACCCCCGGTCGCCGCTGAGCCGGAACGAACTGTTCGGGCCCGCCGTCGCGGTCTCCTCCGCGCCGGACATGGAAAGCGCCATCGCGATGGCCAACGACAACGAGTACGGACTCGGCGCGGGAATCTTCACGAGCGACGTCGCCGGTGCGGTACAGGCCATGCGGCAGATCGACGCCGGCAACATCCACATCAACTGGTCGCCGCTATGGCGGGCCGACCTCATGCCCTACGGCGGCTTGAAAGGCAGCGGAATCGGCAAGGAAGGCGTCCGCTCTGCTGTCCAGGAAATGACCGAAGAGAAGACGGTCGTCCTGCACGGGCGCCCTTGGTAACGACGACAACGGGAATAAGGCAATGACCACCACACCATCGCAGACCATCAGGCTCACCACGGCCCAAGCGGTCATCAAGTACCTCTCGGCACAGTATTCGCTCGCCGACGGCGTCCGCCGCCGCTTGGTCCCCGCCGCCCTAGGCATCTTCGGCCACGGCAACGTGGCAGGCCTCGGCCAGGCACTGGACGAACTGGCCGACGACATGCCCTTCATCCAAGGCCGGCACGAGCAGTACCTGGCGCATATCTCCACCGCATATGCCAAGGCGAGCCGCCGGCAGGCAGTCCTCGCCGTCACGGCGTCCATCGGCCCGGGCGCGCTCAACCTCGTGACCGCCGCCGGCCTGGCAACGGTCAACAGGGTCCCGCTCCTGCTCCTGCCCGGTGACACCTACGCCACGCGGCACCAGGGCCCTGTGTTGCAGCAACTGGAGCACCCCACCGAGGCAGATGCCACGGTCAACGATGCGTTCCGCCCCGTATCGCGCTTCTTCGACAGGATCAACCGCCCGGAGCAGCTCCTGACCGCCCTTCCGCAGGCAATGCGCGTGCTCACGAGCCCCACGGATACGGGAGCCGTGGTCATTTCGCTGCCCCAGGACGTGCAGTCGCACGCCTACGACTTCCCGGCAGAATTCTTCGAGCCGCGCGATTGGAAGATCCGGCGTCCGCTTCCGGACCTGGAAGAGGTCGACGACGTCGCCCGGCTCATCCGTTCGGCCGAGCGTCCCGTGATTATCGCCGGCGGCGGCATCCACTACTCCGACGCCCACGCTGCGCTCGAGGCGCTGGCAGGCCAGGTCGGAATTCCCGTCGTCGAGACCTTCGGCGGCAAGGGCGCCGTGACCAAGGACGAATGGTGGCAAGTGGGCGGCGTCGGGCTCGAGGGCAACTTCGCGTCCAACACCCTGGTCAAGCAAGCCGACCTGGTCCTCAGCGTCGGCACGCGCCTCACCGATTTCGCTACCGGCTCCCAATCGATCTTCGAAAACCCGGACGTCCGATTCGCGTCCTTGAACATCGTGGACACCGATACCCGCAAGCAAGGCGCCACCGGCATCCTCGCGGACGCCCGCTTGGGCCTGGAGGCACTTGCCCGGGCACTGGAGGGCCACAGCACCGCTGAAAGCTGGCAGGAAACAGTCCATTCCGAGAAGGCGAAGTGGGCGCCCATCCGGTCCCAATGGCTCGACGCCGACACGCCATACCGCCCGGAAGACCACCCGGACGCGCCGGTCACCGGAGCCGTCCTGACCCAGCCGCAGCTGATCGGACTCATGCAGGAGCACGCCCGCTCCGGCGACACCATCATCGCCGCGGCCGGAGGACCTCCCGGTGACCTGCAAAAAGTCTGGGATGCCACGGGCAACCGCAATTGCCACCTGGAATTCGGTTTCTCCTGCATGGGTTACGAAATCGCAGCCGGCATGGGCGTCCGCCTGGCCGAGGGCAACAACGACAACCGGGTGGTCACCTTCATCGGTGATGGCACGTTCCTCATGGCACCCACGGAAATCCTCACCGCGGCCCAGGAAGGCCTCAACGTCACGGTTGTCGTCTCCGAGAACCACGGCTACCAGGTCATCCACCGCCTGCAAATGAACCGCATGGGACGCGAATTCGGCAACGAGTTCCGCTACCGCACCACCGGTGGCAGCGTTGCCGTCGACGACGCCCCCAAGGCGCGGCTGGACGGCGACTACCTCAAGGTGGACCTCCGGCAGATCGCGGAAGGCCTGGGTGCCCTCGCCATCCGGGCCACCACGGCGGCAGAGGTCCGGGAAGCGCTGGCCTCCACGCGCGATACCCAAGGACCCGTCGTGATCGTGGTGCCCACCGTTCCCCATGTCGACCTGCCTGGCGGCGACGTCTGGTGGGACGTAGCTCCCGCGGAAGTGTCCGGACAGGAATGGGTCCGTTCATTGCGCTCGGACTACGAGAAGGCAAAGAGCCGCCAGCGGTGGTTCGGATGAGCGCCTCGGGTGGCCGCAACTACGACGGCGGACCGCTCGACGGCGGCCGGCTGCGGCGCCGCTTGGCGGCCGGAGAGGTGACCCTGGGAACCTTTGTTGGCATGGCATCCGCAACCGCGGTGGAAGTGTGCGCCGCTGCCGGCGCGGACTGGGTCTTGGTCGATCTTGAGCACGGTTCCGGCGGTGAGGATGCGGTCCGCGACGGTGTCCTCGCGGCCGGAAGCTACGGCGTCCCCACCATTGTTCGAGTGGAGAGCGGAGAAAGGATACGCATCGGCCGGGTCCTGGACCAAGGCGCGGCAGGCATCATGGTGCCCCGCCTGAATTCCGTGGAGGAAGCCGGCCAAACCGTGAAGCACATGCTGTATCCGCCGTACGGCGACCGCGGCGTGGCAACGTACAACCGCGCGTGCCGCTGGGGCATGGACCGGGCTCCGTTGACCGCAGACCAGCAGTCAGCCGTGGGAATCGTCCAGATCGAGACTCTCGACGCGCTGGGGCACGTGGAGGAGATCGCGGCGCAGGGCGGCGTGGATGTCCTTTTCGTCGGACCGATGGACATGTCCTTCGCTTTGGGTGTCCCGATGCAACTGGACAGCAATGTCTTCCAGGAGGCCCTCCAACGGGTGGTCGCGGCCGCCCAACTGCACAACAAAGCTGCCGGCATCCTCGCGGTGGACGGTATGGCTGCGGCCAAGTACGTCCGCCAGGGCTTCCGTTTCGTGGCGATCGGATCAGACTCCACCATCATGGCGGCGGCGTTCCGGGACGCCTTCGACACCGCCCGCAACTGACAAGAATTTTCAACAAGAAAGGCATGAACGTGAGCCCAGAATCCCGCACAGTCGGTGTAGGCCTTATCAGCGTCGGATGGATGGGAAAGCTCCACTCGCGCGCTTACCAGACGGTCCCCTACGCCTACCCCGAGCTTGGCTTGACCACCAAGCTCGTCATCGCGGCGGACACAGCGCCGGACCGGGTGGACTACGCCCGCGATGTCCTCGGCTTCGCGGAAGGAACCACCGACTACCACGATGTCCTGAACCACCCGGACGTCGATGTCGTTTCCATCTGCGCCCCCAACTTCCTGCATGCCGAAATCGGCATCGCGGCTGCCAAAGCCGGCAAGCACTTCTGGATCGAAAAGCCTGTTGGACGCGGCTACGAAGAAACCGTAGCCGTGCAGGAAGCCGCCGTGGAGGCCGGCGTCGTGACCTCCATCGGCTACAACTACCGCCACGCCCCGGCCGTGGAGCACGCCAGGAAGCTCATCGCGGACGGGCGCCTTGGGCGCATCACGAACGTCCGCGCAGTGTTCTTCTCCGGATACGCTTCCGAGCCCAACGGCGCTTTGTCCTGGCGCTTTGACCGGAAACTCGCCGGCACCGGCGTGCTGGCGGACTTGTTCAGCCACGCAACCGACCTGTGCCAATATGTAGTTGGGCCCATCGCCGAGGTAACCGCGCTCACAAGCACGGTCTACACGCAGCGCCCCAAGCTGGCGATGGGGTCAGGGACGCACTTCGCGGTGATCGAAAACGGTGAAATGGGAGAGGTCGAGAATGAGGATTACGCTGCAGCGCTGGTCCGCTTCGGCCCGTCCGCCCGCGGGGCAGGCGCCGTCGGCACCATCGAATCCTCGCGCGTTGCCGTTGGACCCGAATGCGGTTACCAGATCGAAGTCTACGGGACCGAAGGCTCGCTCAAATGGGACTTCGAGCGCATGAACGAACTCAAGGTCTGCCTGGGCCGCAACAACGACGAGCAAGGCTACACCACGGTCAACGCCAGTCCCCGTCACGGCGATTACGCTCACTTCCAGCCCGGGCCCGGCAACAGCATGGGTTTTGACGACCTCAAGGTCATCGAAGCCAAGAAGTTCCTGGTCGCCGTCACTGGAGGAGCACAGGAAAACTCCAACATCCACGACGCCGCATCGGCCGCTGCCATTGTCAGCGCCGCCGAAGCGTCCTCGCTGTCAGGTCAATGGCAGAAGATCGAGGAAATCCACGGCACCACGGCAGCGCGGGCATAACCATGGCACCTCCATCCGCCCGGCGGCCGACGATCATGGACGTGGCAGAACGCGCCGGCGTTTCCAAGTCCTTGGTCTCCCTCGTGCTGCGCGACTCACCGCGCGTCAGCGACGAACGCCGCCAGCGGGTGCTCAAGGCTGTTGAAGAGATGGGCTTCGAGTTGAACCTCGCAGCCCGGTCCCTGGCAACACGGGACAGCGGAACCATCGGTGTGCTGGTCAGCGACATGCACAACCCGTGGGCCTTTGACGTCGCAGACGCCGCACGGACCGTACTTGAAGAGGCCGGGCACACCGTCCTCTTCAGTGCGGTCACCGCGGCGGGCAGGGGAGTGGACCAGTCCATCCTCCAGGCCTTCCGGGACTTGCGGGTCGCGGGCCTGCTCGTCGTCGGAACCGTGCCTGACAAAGCACCGTTCAGCCGTGCCGTTTCCGGCGGGGCTGTGGTCTTTGCAGGTGGCGGACCGGACTACATCGATACCGCCGATATCGTGCGGAGCGACGATGCCCTCGGCATGTCCATGGTTGTTGAGCACCTGATCGCCCAGGGACACGAGAACATCGTGCACCTTGGCGGCCTGGGTGGCTCGGTTGGCCGCGAACGCGTGGACGGGTATTCGGCGGCAATGGAAGAGCACGGTCTGGCCCGTTATATCCGCGTGGTCGACGCCGACTTCTTCCAGGAGTCCGGCTATGTTGCCGCCCAAAGGGCGCTTGGTTCCCGCTCCACGCACCAGCGCCCCACGGCGCTGGCCTGCATCAATGACCTCGCCGCTTTTGGTGCCATGACCGCTGCCGATGAACGCGGCGTCGAAATAGCCGTCACCGGTTATGACAACATCGCGCTCGGTGCAATGCCGCGCCTGGGACTGACCACCGTTGACCCGGACAGCTCCACCATTGGCGTCACAGGGGCCAAGACCCTCCTGGAACGCATCCATGGTGAAGGCAGCGGCTTCGTCCACCATTCCGTCACGCCCCACTTGGTCGTGCGGAAGTCCAGCCTCCTGGGCCTTTAAAACCGAGGCCTCTAACACCTCGTAACTACGCCGTTTTCGGCGCAGCCCCATACCTCCACATCTTCAAGGATGACGATGGCTTCCATAACCACACCCCAAATCTTCGTCGCTCTCGGCAGCGTTGAGCCCGACCTGGTGGAACCGCTCCTGTCCGAACACCAGCGACTCATCCAGGACCCCACCGACGAGGACCTGGCCAACGCCGACGCAGCAATTGTCAGGGCCGCCTACCGCGTGGACCGGGAACTGTTGGACCGCATGCCGGCGCTCAAAGTCATCGCCCGGACCGGCGTCGGAACCGAGCTCGTGGACGTCGCCGAGGCCAATCGACGGGGAATTCCGGTGGTCATCACGCCCGGGAGCAACACCGCCTCGGTGGCCGAAGGCGTGTTCGCCCACTTGCTCGCCCTGGTCAAGAAGCTCTCTCCGCTGACCGCGCTGGTCCGTGAGGGACGCTGGGAGCAGCGGGCCGCCGTCGGCGTCGGAGACCTCGAGGGATTCACGCTCGGCATCATCGGATACGGCCGCATTGGCCGCCGGGTGGCGCGGATCGCCGAAGCCTTCGAGCTCAAGGTCCTCGCCTATGATCCGTTCGCGGAGGTTCCCCCGGAAATCCGGTGCGACACCGTAGAGGAGCTCCTTGAGGGCAGTGACTTCACTACCCTCCACGTGCCCCTGACACCCGAAAACCAGAACCTCATCAACGCGGACCGCCTCAAAGCCATGAGGCCCGGGGCGGTCCTCATCAACTGCAGCCGTGGCGGCCTCATCGACCTCGACGCCGCCCACGAGGCACTGCAGTCGGGACACCTGTCCGGTCTAGGCCTGGATGTGTACGATCCCGAGCCGCCCGCGCACCACCCGCTGTTCGACCACGAAAACGTGGTCCTGACTCCGCACTTGATGGGCTTCACACGTCAAGGCATGGCGCACACCGTCAGGGACGCCGCCCAGGGTGCGGTGGACGTCCTCGCCGGCCGCGCGCCCGCGGCGGTGGCCGGGCCATGACCGGTCCCTCAGTTGAGCATGTCCCCTTCAACTCTCCAGAACCAAGCCAAGGCCCCGGTCTTCGCCGGGCAGCCCACTAGAAAGGACCACTGCACATGTCCACTGATCGACCCCTCAAAGTCGCGCTGTTCGGATCGGGCCGTATCGGGCAAGTCCACGCCCGGAACATCGCTGCCCACCCGGACCTGGAATTGGCCTGGATCGCCGACCCCTTCATCGAAGGGGCCCGCACGTTGGCGGCCGGGACCGGAGCCATCGCCGTCGAGACTGCCGACGAGGTCTTCGCGAACGGTGACCTTGACGCCGTCGTGATCGGCTCGCCCACCAGCACGCACGTCGAGCTGATCTCGCGTGCCATGGCGCAAGGCGTGGCGGCCCTCTGCGAGAAGCCAATCGACCTCGACATCGACCGTGCGCTCGCATGCCGCGACGTGATCAAGGGAAACAACACTCCCCTTATGCTCGGGTTCAACAGGCGCTTCGATCCCAACTTCGCGGCCATCCAGCGCCGTGTTGTGGCGGGCGAGATCGGCCGCCTCGAACAGCTGACCATCATCAGCCGCGACCCCGCGCCGGCCCCGGCCGCCTACATTGCCACCTCGGGAGGGATCTTCCGGGACATGAGCATCCACGACCTGGACATGGCCAGGTTCTTCGTGCCGGACATCGTCGAGGTGTCGGCCGCGGGCGCCAACGTGTTCTGCGACTACATCGAGGAAGCCGGTGACTTCGACTCCGTGGTCATCACCCTGAGGGGTCGCGACGGCGAACTTGTCACCATCACCAACTCCCGCCACAGCGCCTACGGCTACGACCAGCGACTGGAGGCGTTCGGCAGCGAAGGGATGCTCAACGCGAACAACGTGGCCCCGACGACGGTGCGCAAGTATGGTGCGGCCGGCGCCGAAGAGGCGGACGCCTACCTGCCGTTCTTCCTTGAGCGTTACGCCGAGGCCTACCGGAACGAGTTGGACAGTTTCGCCAGGGCCATCCGCTCGGGCACTGCCTGCAGTCCAGGATTCGACGACGGCCTGCAGGCGCTAGCCCTGGCCAACGCGGCCGAGGAGTCCGCCCGTTCGGGCCGCGCAGTTAAGATCGGGCAGCCGTAGCCATGCCACTTCTCCAAGACAAAGTGATCCTCATCAGCGGGGGCACGCAGGGTTTGGGGGCCGGCGTCGCACGACGCGCAGCCGCCGAAGGTGCGGCCGGGATTGCGATCACCGGGCGGAACGCGGACTCAGGTGAACGGCTCGCCGCGGAGATCACAGCCTCCGGCGTCGAAACCCGGTTCATCAAGACGGACCTCGCCGACGTCGAACAGGCCCGGAACTCGGTGCTTGAGACGATCAACGTTTTCGGGCAACTCGACTGCGCGGTCAACGCGGCGGGCCTGACCACCCGCGGCACCATGCTGGACACCACACCCGAGCTTTTCGACGCGCACATCGCGGTGAACCTGAAATCGCCGTTCTTCATCATGGCCGAAACCATCAAGCATCTTTGTAGCAGGGGTGTGCCAGGAAGCATCGTGAACGTCATCTCGATCGCCGAACTGGGCGGGCAGCCGTACTTGGCGCCGTATGTGGCGGCCAAGGCCGGCCTGGCCGGGGCGACCCGCAATGCGGCGCATGCCCACCGTTGGGACAAGATCCGCATCAACGGGCTGGATATCGGCTGGACCGCCACGGACGGCGAAGCCGAAACCCAGAAGAAATTCCACGGCGCAGGGGAGGACTGGCTCGAAAAAGCCAACGCATCCGTTCCCATGGGAAAGCTCGGACAAGTGGACGAGATCGCCGAATTCATTGTCTTTCTCCTCTCCGACAGGAGCGGTGTTGTCACGGGCTCGGTCATCGACTGGGACCAAAACGTATACGGAGGATCAGATTGAGCACCATCACCAAGCGCCTTGCCGCAGCACCCATTTCCTGGGGCGTCTGTGAAGTCCCCGGATGGGGCCACCAGCTTGAGGCCGACAGGGTCTTGTCCGAAATGACGGAGCTGGGAATCAGTGCCACCGAGTTCGGCCCCGCCGGCTTCCTGCCCGAGCAGGCCACCCAACGCGCGGAGGTGCTGAAGCGGCACAACCTCCAGGCCATCGGCGGATTCTTCCCAGTCATCCTGCACGATCCGTCCAAGAACCCCTTGGATGTCGTGTCGGCCGAGTTG
The DNA here is from genome assembly GCF_056398685.1 of Arthrobacter sp. 01T428. Taxonomy (NCBI): domain Bacteria; kingdom Bacillati; phylum Actinomycetota; class Actinomycetes; order Micrococcales; family Micrococcaceae; genus Arthrobacter; species Arthrobacter sp. 01T428. The sequence goes on from NZ_JBFTPW010000025.1 coordinate 9,862, forward strand.
GACGCGTACGAAGCAGCCGGGGCCAGCGTCATGGTCCTCGCCGCGGAGACCGGCGTCGCAGGCTACGACCAGCGCCACGAGCTCGACGCCGAAGGCTGGGAGCTGTTCGGCAGGAACCTCGACGCCGTGGTCAAAGCCGCCGCGGACAAGGGTATCCAGGCGGTGGTCCACCCGCATGTGGGAACCATGATCGAAAGCACCTCGGATGTTGACCGGGTTTTGAACGACACCGCGGCAAACCTGTGCCTCGACACGGGCCACCTGCTCATCGGCGGCACCGATCCGGCCTTGCTCGTCCGCGGCTACGCTGCCCGCATCGGCCACACCCACCTGAAGGACGTGCGAACCGCCGTCGCGCAGCGGGTCCAGGCCGGGGAGATTTCGTACACCGACGGCGTCAAGGCAGGGATGTACGTACCGCTGGGTCAAGGCGACGTCGGCATTGCCGGAATCGTCCGGGACCTGCTGGATGCCGGCTACGAAGGCTGGTTCACCATGGAGCAAGACACCATCCTCGAAACCGAACCCACCGACGACGGCCCGGTCCGGGATGTCCGGCAGTCCGTGGCCTTCCTGCGTCAACTCGAAACGGAAATCGAGCGATGAGCGCGGTCCGCTGGGGAGTGCTGACCACGGCACGGATCGCCCAGGGCAGGTTCCTGCCCGCCATGAGCCGCGCCCGGAACGCCGTGGCGTCGGCCATCAGCAGCCCGAACGGAAAGGCCGCCGAAGTCGCAGAGCGCTTCGGTATCCCCGCCGCCTATTCTTCCCACGAGGAATTGCTCGCCGATCCAAGCATCGAAGCCGTCTACCTGCCCTTCCCCAACTCGCTGCACGCCGACTGGATTGTTGCGGCCGCCGAGGCTGGAAAGGACATCCTTTGCGAGAAGCCGCTCGTCGCCAACACCCACGACTACCGCCGGGTGCTGGAAGCCTGCGAACGCAACGGGGTGAACCTGATGGAAGCGTTCATGTACCGCTTCCACCCCCAGCACCAGAAGGTCCGTGAGTTCATCGACTCGGGCAAGATCGGCGAGTTGGTGTCCATGCACGCCCGCTTCCATTTCGTCATGGACCGAAGCGAAGGCGAGGTCCGCCTCCAGCCGGGAATGGACGGAGGTGCGCTCAACGACGTCGGATGCTACGCCGTCGACATCATGAACATGGTCATGGGCCGCGCGCCGCAAACCGTCTACGGCAAAGGCACAAGCCGCACGGACCCGGTGGAAACGACCATGGCCGCGATCCTGGACTATGGGGACGTCCTGGGAACACTGGACTGCGGCTTCGAAGGCCCGCGCACCAACACGTTCCAGATCATCGGCACGAAAGGCCACATCACCCTGGACAAGGCCTTCGACCCAGATCCGGGCGAAATTGCCCGCGTTACCGTGTCCTTCCGCGATGGCCGGAGCGAGTCTGTCGACATCGGGGAAGACCCGTTCAAGACCGAAATCGAGCGGTTCAGTGCGTGGGTGCGTAACTCCGGACCCGAACTCGTCCAGAGGGAATTGACCGAACAGAACCTGGCCGTCCGCCTGGCGCTCCAGGAATCACTCGCCACCGGCTTGCCGCGGGATGTCAACGACGTACATGCCGTGGAGCACCACCTACTACAGGAGCAGTAATGACCATCATCAACCACTTCATCAGCGGAGCCGAGACTGCGGGCAGCGGAACGGGTACCAAGCCCGTCTACAACCCGGCCACAGGTGCCGTGACGGCCGAGCTTCGCCTGGCCAACCTGGCTGATTTGGACGCCACCGTCGCCGCCGCAAAGAAGGCTGCTGCAAGCTGGGGCGACATTTCGCTGGCCAAGCGCACTGCCGTGCTGTTCAAGTTCCGCGAGCTCGTCGCTTCCCACGTGGACGAACTCGCGGCCCTGATCACCGCCGAACACGGCAAGGTCCTCAACGACGCCAAGGGCGAGATCGGCCGTGGCTTGGAGGTTATCGAGTTCGCTTGCGGCATCCCGCAGTTGCTCAAGGGTGAGTACTCGGACCAGGTATCCACCGGGATTGATGTTTTCTCCTTCCGCGAGCCAGTCGGCGTCGTCGCGGGCATTACGCCCTTCAACTTCCCGGTCATGGTGCCGCTCTGGATGGCGCCGATGGCGATCGCGACAGGCAACGCGTTCATCCTCAAGCCTTCGCACCGCGTTCCTTCGGCCGCGATGCTGCTGGCCAAGCTGTTCCAGGACGCCGGGCTGCCGGACGGCGTCTTCCAGGTCCTCCACGGAGACCGCGATGTCATCTCCGGGCTCCTGACGCACCCGGACGTGGACGCCATCTCCTTCGTGGGTTCCACCCCCGTTGCCAAGCACATCGTTGAAGTGGCGACGGCGCACGGCAAGCGGGTCCAGGCTTTGGGCGGGGCGAAGAACCACGCAATCATCATGCCCGACGCCGACCTCGACAACGCCGCCGACCACCTGGCCGCAGCCGCGTTCGGTTCCGCCGGTCAGCGGTGCATGGCAATCTCTGTTGCGGTGGCCGTCGGCGATGCCGCCGATCTGCTGGTCAAGAAGGTCGAAGAGCGTGCCCTCGACGTCAAGGTCAAGAACGGCACCGACGCAGACGCGGACATGGGTCCCGTGATCAGCCCCGAATCCCGTGAGTTCATCGTCAAGACGGTGACAGAAGCAGAACAGGCCGGCGCCGCGATGGTCGTGGACGGCAGGGACTTGGTGGTTCCCGGGCATGAGGAAGGCTTCTGGGTTGGCCCCACCGTGATCGACCACGTCAAGACCGAAATGAGCGCTTACCAGGAGGAGATCTTCGGGCCTGTCCTGGTGGTTGTGCGCGTGGAGGACCTGGATGAAGGCATCAGGCTCATCAACGCCAATCCCTATGGCAACGGCACCGCGATCTTCACCTCCTCGGGAGCGTCCGCCAGGAAGTTCCAACGTTCAGTGGACGTTGGAATGATCGGCATCAATGTGCCTCTGCCCGTTCCGGTGGCGTACTACTCCTTCGGCGGCTGGAAGGCATCGCTCTTCGGGGACAAGCACATCTACGGACCCGAAGGCGTGTCCTTCTACACCCGCGGCAAGGTCATCACCTCCCGCTGGCCTGAATCGACCCACGCCTCAGGAGCTTCGTACAACTTCCCCTCCAACTAGTCGCCACTCAACTGACTCGCAGTAGATGTCGTTTTTAGCCTCCATAACGACATTAACTGCGAGCTAGTCGGGTCGACGGGTGTTTTGAAACGGTGGCAGGATCGAAGCATGACTGTGTCGTTCACGTGCCGTACGCATATCGGAATGGAACCCGGGGAGCTCTTCGATCTCTCCCGCAATGTCGACGCGCACGTCGGCTCCATGGCCAAGTCCCGGGAACGTGCGGTTGCCGGCGTCGTGTCCGGACTGCTCTCGGAAGGCGACGAGGTCACCTGGCAGGCCTGGCATTTCGCTGTACCCCTGCGAATGAGCAGCCGCATCACCCGGTTTCGATTCCCTGAATCGTTTACGGACGAGCAAGTGCGTGGCCCCTTTCGCTTCTTCCGGCACATGCACGAGTTCATTCCCGACGACGGCGGCACGCTCATGATCGATCGCGTCGAGTTCGCGGCGCCTTTCGGCGTTGTGGGCCGGATTGCGGAGAAGGCCTTCCTCGGGCGATACCTGCGGAACCTCATCGAAAAGCGCAACGAATACCTTGCCCGCAACGGTGCCGCCGCATGATCAGGACGGCCCGCGCGGACGAACTGGAACGGCTCCGGGGGATCGAGTTCGCCGCGGGGGAGATCTTCCGCTCCTGTGGAATGGACGCCATCGCAGATGACGAGCCATTGACCGTCACGGAAATGGCTCTCTACCAGGCGCGCGGGGGTGCCTTGGTCTTCGCCGACACGTCAGATGTTCCCGTGGCCTATCTTCTGATTGAGCACCTCGACGGCAATGCGCACGTGGAGCAATTGAGCGTCCATCCGTCGCATGCGCGGCAAGGTCTGGGGAGCGAGCTGCTCGATGTTGCCGAAAAGTGGGCTCAGGCCCAGGGCTTGGAGTGGCTGACCCTGACCACTTTCCGGGATGTTCCGTGGAATGCGCCCTACTATCGCAGGCTGGGTTTCGAGGAGCTGGGCCCGGAGCTGTTGGACGATGGACTCCGGGGCATCCTCGAATGCGAGGGCTTGGTGGGCCTGAGTCGTTGGCCCAGGATCGCCATGCGGCGGCGCGTCAGGCCGATCCGCGGACAGGAAGATTCTGTCAGTCTGTATTGACAGGCCTGTGCCGTCAGTCCAAACTGACAGCATGAATGGTGATGAGCTGACTTCCCACATCCCGGCGACGGACCCGGTAATCGGGCTCCGCGCCGTTGGTGCCCTGCATCGCTTGGCTGAGAAGGTGGAGGCCACCAACGTGGCCCTCGCGCGGGAGCACGGTTGGTCCTGGGAGCAAATAGGTGATGCCTTGGGCGTCTCCAAGCAGTCGGTCCACGCCAAATACGGAAAGTGAGCCTGCCATGTTTGAACGATTTGCCGGCGAAGCCAGGACCGCTGTCCATGCCGGCGCCGAGGAAGCCAAACGCCGTGGAGACCGGAGAATCGGCACGGACCATTTGCTGCTGGGATTGCTTCACGACCCCGGGAGCTGCCGGACGTTGGAAACGGACCTCGAATCCGCCCGCGCCCAGCTCGATGCCCTCGACCAGCAGGCGCTGGAAGCCGTTGGCGTGACGCTGGGGGACTTCGGCCCGCTGAATGCGCCGAAGGGAAGCAGCCGGACTACCTTCACCTCGGCCGCCCGCTCAGTCATTCAGGACTCACTGATGCTGACCACCCGGGAGAAGGCCCGCAGGATCAGCACGCGGCACCTCTTGCTCGCACTGCTGGAGCGGCGCGAACCGGATCCGGCCGCCGTCCTGCTCCATAACCTGGGCGTGGATACCACGGCACTCAAGGACAGGCTGCAGAACCCAGGTCCGGGAACTGAGTGAGGCGGCCCGAACCTGATTGTTTTGCGCGGCAATATTCCGCTCGAGTGAACCACAGCTGAGTGAATCCTGTAAGCTCCCACAGGATCACGCAGCCGCCTTTTGAGGGGAACCGCCCGTGCAGGACACCATTACCGTACGTCCATCGTGGGGTCGTCGCCTTGCCGGAATCGAAGGCCTCCGAGGCATTGCGGCCCTATCGGTGATGGTTTACCACCTTGCTTTGACGACCTCATTCCAAGTGCAGACCGGGCCGTTGGAAATTCTCTTTTCGCTTTGCAACCAGGGCCTCACCCTGTTCTTCGTCCTCTCCGGCTTCCTGTTGTACAGGCCCTTCGTTTCCGCGATCGTGCAGGGCAGGCAGCTGCCGTCCATCCGCCGCTATGCATACAACAGGCTGCTGCGGATTTATCCCGCGTACATCGTGATCTTCGTTGTCACCGGACTCTTCGTCGGTTCCGTGTACCTTCACGGCAGCACTCACGGGTTCGGCCCGGAAAACATCGGCAGGCTCACGGATCCCCTCAAGATCGCAGCCAACGTGTAGGGCGGGTAGGTTCATCGTGGCTATTCTGCCGATGATGGGTGAAGGTCAGTCCGAGGCATTCCTGTAATGGGCCACAGCCCTCAAGCGGCCGGGCAGTCTTCTGATCAAGCCAGCGGGGTAGGCCCGGCAAACCCCGGTCACCTCGCCCCACCCGGACGATTCACGCCAAAGGCACCCAGCAGGGCCAGAGGGAGTCACGAGCAAAGCAAAGCGGCCAGCACCAACCCTGCCAGCTTGTACCAGACCGGCCATGTCAAGACTCACAGGCTTGAGGACAATCGCTGGGCTTGGGTAGCCAACAATTCAGGCCGGGCTACCCGGCCCTCAGAACAGGGCACGGGATGCGCACCGTACCTTTGAAAAATGTCGGCGAGGTCTGGATGTCGTAGAAGTCGGTATCGCGCGTCGAGTCGCAAAGGTTGCGTCCGATGAGGACCTGGTCGGCCCAAACAGGACCATTGTTTCTTGATGTCGAGGGCGGGAAGTACATGGACGCCATAAGCAGCGAAAAGCCCATGAGCACGGCCATGGGCGCCGCCGTGCCAAATCTGGACATGGACGAGGCAAACAATGGAAATGCGGCCAGAATGAACATCGTCGGCACCACCGAGTACCGTCCAAACAGGAACCTAGCTGGCCAATCGGCAGCGGAGAATGTTGCGTAGTCCAAATACGGGGCCGGGTTGGAAACGACGCAGGCCACCCAAATGACCACCGATGCGGTGATGAAGAGGCCAGCGAGCCATTTGTCCCGCTTGGAGCCCAGAATCAGTACGGTTGCCAGGACAGCGAGAACAAGGAGGGAGGCAAGGATCATCGGAGCAGCCCCGAAGTTCACGATCTGTTGCATGACCCCGGCCGAGGTGCCATAGAAGATCGGTCCCGCAGTATTCAAGAACCATCCGTACACGGCGGACAACGGGTCAAGTTGATAGCTTACGTCGTTCGTTCGAGGATGCGTCAGCGTTGTATAGATCTGGCAAGCAAGGCCCAGGCCCAGGCCCGCACGGGCAGCCCACAGGTTTCTGTCTCTCAGCCTGTACAGGAAGAGGGGGACGAAAATAATGGAGATGATCTCCGTCAAGGAGCTCAGGGCCGCGACAACAAAAAGCACTCCGCCCTCAAACTTGGACTTTGCCGGTTTCATCAAGAGCCAGGGAGTGAGCCAGAGCAAATACCAGTGCAGGTTAGCGAAGTTGCCAAGCGTCTCAAACGCGCCGACGTTCACAAATATCGGAACCGCCGCCCAAGCCACGCGGATCCATCTGTTGCTGGTCACAGCCTGGGAACAGTGGTAGGTCATGAGGGCGACGCCGGCCACAGCCGCGCATGCCAACACTGTCAGCCCTATGGCATAGTCCTGAAGTGCGAAGAACCGAACCACCACCTCCGCCGCGAGGCGCGGTACAACATGAAGGTAGCCAGCATACGGGCGGATTGGCGTGAAATGCTGGGCATGATTCAGCGCGTCCGTCAAAAATACGGCACCGTCCTCCGCCCATACGACGCCTTGGGCGGTTTGCGGTATGCGCCAGAACGATACAAGTGTCAGCAGCAAGAGGGCGCCGATATAGGACGCACCTCTGGCCAGAGTGATTTTCAACGTTGGTTCCCCCCGAAAGAGCATGCCCAGGGCCGGGCGATCGAACCCATGTTAGTTGACGGTTTCCTATTTTCGGGATTTCTCCCGGGTTTCCAGCATCAAGGAGTCCTGAATGACCGATCGCTGAGAAGCCACCCAATAGATTGCCTTTGATGTTCCGACTGAAGCCGGCAGATTAATCTATACCTCGCCGGGCGCAGCTGCTGGGTGTGAATGGACATATCCAGCGAAGTAGCCCGCGGATCCAACAGAACAGTCGATATACCAGAGGGGTGCGGTCGCTGATCGGACTCTTCCAAGGATGAATATTATGCCCCAGCTAGCTGGGTTCGCCCCAACACGATCGAAAGGACTCCAGTTACTAATCTCGCTGGCTGGTACTAGCCCCACAAGCGGGTCCGAGACACCACTGAACGGCGAGGCAACGGTTAGATCTTCGCCGGATGCATAAACGCGTTCCTTGGCATCGCGCTTGGGTTCATGGCGGCGGGAGCGACCATCGTCGACGGGTAGGGGCACACCACATATGGCGGGCCACCTGTTGGCCCGTTCCTTGTCATCGGGCAAGGCCTGACTTTGGTTGTTATTGGATTCTGCATTAGGCTCCTTGCCGCGGCCGAGAAACGCTGGCACATGAAGCAGGGCCAGCTCTAAATTCCCGACCCCTACCGCTGATCCTGTCCTCGGTTAGACGAGACTATCTCTGCGGGACAAAAGACCTGTTGTCCTGACTATGGACGTTCGATTGCCGAATCTTGACGGGTTCAGGGTTCTACGCCGAATCCACTTGACCAACAACGCGTACACCGTCCTAATCGCAACCGAATTGACGAGACCGACATGCTGACCGCGCTTCGCTCCGGAGCCGACGGTTTCATAACCAAGCCCGGCGGGAGATGCGGGCCAGAAACGCTGCGATGATGCGCCTGCCACGGTCCGGTCTACCGCTCGCCGAATGAGTTTCGGTCGTCCTCTCCCTTGCAGGAAACGCGCGCCTGATAGGATCGCAGGGCTCCGAGTAAGCTTCCCCAAGAAAGCAATTTTATGCCTCCTTTGCCGTCCTCTTTTTCAATGTCGGCGCGAGTGCGTCCACGATTGTTGCTTCTTGACTGCCTTCGCCTCGCGGCCGCACTCGGCGTCGTTTCATACCATTACACGTCTTTTTCCGGGGCGGAGTTCTGGGGAAGGGCTTCCCGGGAGGTTTTTCCTAGCTTGTCGCAGGTCACTGCCTACGGGGCGCTGGGAGTCCAGCTCTTCTTCATCATTAGCGGTTTCGTCATCTTGATGTCGGCATATGGCCGATCGGTGGGACAGTTCGTCGCTTCGCGGGTCTCAAGGCTTTTCCCGGCCTATTGGACAGCCGTGATCCTGGTGGCTGTTCTCCTTCTGGTGATAAGCCCCGGTGAGTTGAATAAAGTCACGTGGGCCGACGCCCTGGTCAACCTCACAATGCTGCAGCAGTCCGTCAACGTGACTTCCTTGGACGGTGTCTTCTGGACTCTATGGGTGGAGCTGCTGTTCTACGTGACGATCGCGTTTCTCCTTTGGCGTGGCATGACCGAGCAGAAACTGCTTGCGTTTATCTTCATCTGGCCCTTGCTGGGAATGCTGTCCAGCCAGGCCGGCCCGGGAATGCTCCAGACGCTCCTCATACCCACGTACTCACCGCTTTTCGCCGTCGGAATGGGAATCTACTTGATCCACGCCAACGGGCACGACATCGCCCGGTGGCTAGTCGTAGCCGTCAATTTCTTACTTGCGTGCCACCAGACCTACGCGGGATTCCTGCCCGCAATGTCACAGAGCACGGGCCGCCCACTTTCACCTGAGGTGATGTGGCTCATAATTTTGGGCTTTGTCGCCATCGTCGCTCTGATCACCACCACTCCCCTTCGCCATGCCGGATGGAAATGGATGAGTGTCGCCGGAGCACTGACGTACCCCCTGTATCTTGTCCACGAGATGTGGGGATGGTGGATCATCAAGAACCTGCGCGTGATCATTGGGACCTGGCCCTCGGTGGCCGTTGCCACGGCTTTCGCCCTCACGCTCGCGTGGCTGATACACAAGCAGATCGAGCGCCGCTTTGCCTCGAACTTGAAGAGGACGCTGCTCCGGAGCCTCTCATCAGCACCTCGGGCAGTTCAAGTCGATGCCGCGCCAGCGATGAGTTCCCGCTGATGCTTCGAAAGGTCAATAAGACCGACCAATTGCCCCGGCTGATGACTGTCGTGGCCTCGTATATTGGTCCTCCCGGCGCTAGTTGTAAGTCCTCTGGAGGTGCGAACGGCTAGGCGTGATGCAAGAGGTGAGGACCTCCGGTATCGAAATGGGCTACCGCACTCACTTGATCACCAGGAGGTCCCCGTGTCCCACCTTAACGCCTACTTGACGCCGAGGGGCGTCTTCTTCTTGCTCAACAAGTCATCGACCAAGATGGAACCTGCGCCGGGCGGCCGAGAGCGTCAGCAGCTCGCCGGCCGCCGCGAAAAAATGGGCGGATCGGTACCGGCTCTGCGGGCCTGTCGGCATGCAATGGAACGCCTTGCGCCTCGGGCGTTAAGCTGTCGCGCCGCCCATGTTCCTGCTCGCACTCTTGCCGCTCCTGGGGGAAGTTCTGGGGTGCTCGGCCCGGCCAGCGTCGCTCGGCATTCTGGCCGCACTGATGCTCGTCTACTTCTACCCGATGGCCGTGGGGCGCGAGTTCGGACCAATCTGGGCGGATCACCTCGGGCAGGCCCGCGAGACATGCCGGACGCCGGGCGCCAAACCGGAGGAGATCGTCCCGATCGCCCCGACGGACTAGTTCATCAAGGGCGCCGAGGTGCCCTGTCGCGTCCTCAACTGACCCGTAGGAGTGTTCGCGGGCTAAGTAACGATGAGTTCAGCCTCGCTGCGTTCAACATTCCGGGGAAAACGCGGGGTGCGCGGAAAGAGGAGCCTGTGTGCTATCGCAGCGCCGCCAACAAGTACCAGGAGGTATGCAACTGTCAGCCCCTGCCAACTGAGGGGCGGTTGCCACAAAGGATCGAACATTTCCGTCCAGTTCGTATGCGACTGAAGACCTATCGTGTACCGCCGAAGGACAAACACAAAGAGGTAAACGTGTACGCCTACGGCGCCGGCAAAGAGCCACAGAGACAAGGAACGCGCCCAAGGTCCCCGTGGCGTCGGGCGCATACGCATGGCCACTCCGCAGGCAAGCAGAAGCAGGACAAACAGGGCCAGCAGGTATCTGCCCTGCCAGATGTAGCCAATTTGCTGAATTACCTGGGCCTGAAGAATCGGCGGCAAGATCAGTACCGCAATCAGTAGAACCCACACCACGGGCCTCGCACGAAGAGGCCGTGCGGTGAGGCCGCCTATGATGATGGCTGCAAAGGCAAAATACCAGAACGCGTAGACGGCGGGGGGTGCGCCCGTGTCGAGCCAACCCATGATCCCGACATAGCCGGACGCATAGTCGAATGAACGGTCCAGCATCGTGACGAAAGCCTGATCCGGTGTGACAGCACTGGGGGTACCCGTCAGGCTGCTAAAACTATTGGCGGTGACCAGCCATGCGAGACTGGCGGCGCAACCAAGGCCAATAAGCGCGGTCATGGACAAACCCAAGCGGCTCTTCACGACGGCAAACATCGGCTTTAGTCCGAAAATCAAGACGGCTGCAACTACGGCTAACGCCAGCCACAGCAGCGAAAGTGCGCGGGTATTGGCCAAAACGGCTCCGGAAATCCCGACAAAAACTATGCTCGTCCGAACGGTTTTCAGATTCCGGTAATTCTCGAGAACGACGCATAGGTTGAGAAACAAGGCAGACGTCGTAACCACTTCAAGCGCATTGGGATTGATCGAGCCGTTGAGAAAAAGCACCATCGGCGTGATGGAAACCAGGCAGCTCGCCGTTGGCCAGAAACGACGGCGCATCGAAGCCGCCGCGCCGATGGTGGCGGCAAGGAACGCCGAGCAGATCAGGGCACTGATGACTCTCATTAGGTAGACGGCGGCCTCACCTCCCATGACTCGCGAGGGGAGGCCAACCATGGCGTAGTACATGGGGTTATAGTTCCCGGCGCTGGTTTGAGCTTGCACGAGGTCGCGCGCTGTGGCATCAATTGGAGGGGCGCACTTCGGTGTCGTGTCAGCCTTGGCAGCGAAGCAACCCTGAGCGCCGATCATAGCGATATATCGCGGAACTATGACAATAGTCTGCTCGCCCTGCTCGCCCGTTGACGTTCCAGAGAGTTCGCCACGGGCGACTGCCGCGGCCTTGATCGTGTGGGCAGGCTCATCCGGCACTGACATCAGCGGAGACGCGAACACCCAAATCAAGGAGAGCGCGGCAATTATGGGGAACGCAATGAACGTGAACCGCAGTGTGGGCAGTGCGCCCGGCCGGCGCACTGCGCTAGGCAGGATTGGAGAATTGGTAACCATCGTGCTGATACGGTACCGCACGCGATTGGCAAAACCCGGTGTCCGGAAGTGCATGAAGCCCGCCAAACAGGTCGTCTGGACTGTTTTGAAGTGCGATGCGCGGCGTTTCGCTGGAACCGGAGCCGTTATGATTGATCGAGCCTTGCGGTCGCTGAGGCGAGGCTGTCTCCGCCGGAAGCCGCAGTTTATATGACATTGACGATTTTGGGGTGCTAACAGTGGCGCTAGACCCGCGTGCTCAAGTGACGCGCTTGGTGGGCTTTGTCCACCGTAGCCACCTCTTGAAATTCTTGATCGTGGGAGGGCTCTCCTTCGCCATTGATCTTGGCCTGCTGGTTCTGTTGCACGAAGGCTTTGGAGTTGACCTGTGGTTTGCCACGCCAGCTGCTTTCCTCGCGAGCCTCGTCTTCAACTATTTCGTCCAGCGCTCATATACTTTCCAGTCCAATAACCGGCAGCACGTCAGCATGTTCCGCTACGGCCTCCTAGTCGTTTTCAACGTCTTCGCAACGGACGTCATCGTCAATCTTTTCGATAGCCTCGCCCTCACCTATGCGGGTGGAAAAGTAGTGGCCACGGTTTCGACAATGACCTGGAATTTCTTCCTCTACAAATACTGGATCTTCCGCACCGATGCCCGTAACTCCGGGAAAGATCAACAAGACGATTCCGAATTCAGCCCCACTGCCGCAGACGGCTGATCAGCCGGCCACCAGCTCTACCTCGTAGCCGTCGGTATTCACCAGATAGGCGGCGTAGTGGCCGGGCCCGCCGGCGTGGGGATATTTGCTCTCGAACATCTCGTACCAGCCCGAGTCCGCGCCGAGCTCCCGGAGCCGGTCCACGTTCTCCCTGGTGCCGGCATGGAAGGCGAGGTGGTTGAGCCCGGGCTCCGTCCTGCGGTGCGTGCTTCCCGTGAGGGCCGCGGACTGTTCGATCACGATGTACGTGCCTCCGAGTTTCCAACTGCAGCCCTCGGGCCACTCCTGGAATTGTTCGTAGCCCAGTTCGGCCAGCAGCCAGCCCCATTCTTCCTGCGCCCGGCTGATGTGGGGTACCCAAATTTCTACGTGGTGCAGCGAACCCACCGGAACATCAGCCATGCGCAGAGTCTACGTTTGACGGGGGCCCGCGGGAATGCCGGGCAACTCCACGACAAATGCCGCGCCGCCCTCACGCGCCGCACGCACACTGATGCGACCGCCCATCCGCTGCACGATCCTTGCCGCGATGGACAAACCGAGTCCGCTTCCAACCGGCCGTTCTCCGCTGTATCTGGCAAAGAGCGCACCGCGTTCGAACGCGACGGAGGCATCCGCCTCCGTGAGGCCAGGGCCGCCGTCGCGCACTTCAACGGTGAGTCCGTTGCCGGAAAGGTAAGCGGCGAGCACAACGGGAGCGCTTTCAGGGGTCACGCGCAGCGCGTTTTCCAGCAAGCCGTCCACCACTTGGCGCAGGCGCTGGCCATCGCTGCGGACCGGCAATGGCCCGGAAGGCAGTTCGAGCCGACCGGCAATTCCGTTCTGGACGCACACCGCTTGCCAGGCCTGCCAACTCTCGCGCAGGATCAAGGATGCGTCCACAGGCTGGAGTTCCACGCGGAAATCATCGGACTCAAGCCGTGCCAATTCCAGGAGATCGCGGACAAAACGGTCCAGGCGGTTGGTTTCGGCCACGAGCGTCCGTCCGACCCCGCTCACGTCGTCTCCGCTGACCACGCCATCGGCAAGCGCTTCGGCGTAGCCCCGCAGCGCGGTAAGTGGTGTCCGGATTTCGTGCGAAATGGAGAGCAGGAACTCGCGTTGGCGGCCCTCGCTGGTCCGGAGCGCGGCGTCGAGGGCCGCCAGCGCCTGCGACACCTCCACCACTTCGGCCGGGCCGCCGGGTGCTACGGCCACGGATCGTTCTCCGGCTGCGAGCCGATGGGCCGAATGCGCCGTACGCACCAGCGGCCGGCTCAACCATTGCGCCAACAGGCCCCCGGCCACGATGGCGAACACGAGGCAGACCGCGAGGGCAATCAGCATGCGGCTCAGGAGGGGAGCGGCGGCCGCGCGGATTTCGGACACGGGCTGCGCCAGCACCACGCCTCCGCCGGCCGCCAAGGGCCGGGCTTCGAGGACCACGGTGTTCTGTGGACCGTTCACCGACGTCGAGACCGACTTTCCGGTCAATACCTCCGCGACGGTCTTCGCATCCACCAGCCTCGCCCCGCCGCCTGTCACGCGGCCGTCGGTGCTGATTTGCGCGAGCCTCGCGCCGTGCGTGAGCAGATCTGTGCGCAGGTCCTGCAGGCTCCCAAGGCTTGACTGCTTGCTGAGGGAATCGGCCTCGACCGCGAGGTACTTCTTGGCTTCGTCCACCGCCGTGGCGTTGACCAGTTGCGCCGCCAGAAGGCCGGCAAGTACGACGGCGACGGTCGCGACGGCGGCGATCACCGCCGTCGTGCGTCCGGCCAGGGTGCCGAACCAGCGCCTCACGTGGCTCCTCCGGCGCCGGGACGGAGTCCGGACGAATGGGGAGGCGCGGCCGAATAGCCGACGCCGCGGCTCGTCGCGATGGGGGAGTGCTCGCCGAGCTTGGCACGGAGCTGCGCGATGTGCACATCCACTGTCCGCCCGGCGGCATAACTGGCCTGCCCCCACACGGCGGACAGGAGCTGCTCCCGGGAAAAGACCCGGCCAGGCTGCGCCATGAGGTACGCGAGGAGGTCGAATTCGGTGGCCGTCAGGGTGAGTTCCTCGGTGCCCGCGCGTGCGGTCCGGTTGAGCGGATCCAGTTCGACGCTGCCCAGCACGAGCGGTTTGGAACGTGGGGTTCCTTCGGTCCGGCGCAGGACCGCCTTGACCCGCGCCACTAGTTCGGAGGGCGAAAACGGCTTGGTGAGATAGTCGTCCGCGCCCAATTCCAGGCCAAGGACGCGGTCCACCTCCTCATCCCGGGCCGTGACGAACAGTACCGGCGTCCAGTCCTCTGCCTGCCGCAGTTGCCTGCAAAGCTCGATCCCGTCCAGACCGGGCAGGCCGACGTCGAGAATCACCGCGACCGGTTTGAGCCGCTTGATCTGTGCCAGCGCGGATACCCCGTCCCGCTCAACGTGTACACCGAAACCCGCGCGGCCCAGATAGAGGCGCTGGATATCGGCAATTGCCCGTTCATCCTCGGCAATCAGCACCAATCCGCGGCTGTCTTCCATGCGTCCATTCAACAGCAAGGATCAAGCCTGTGGAGCGTCCTCGTCGGCCGCCGGGGACGGTTTTACATTCCTCGAACATTGGCCGAACAATCAATTCATGCGGCCGGACCAGAGTGTGGTGAAGAGCGCCGGCGGATCGACCACCGGCCGGAACAAAGGACACGGACCATGAACAACAGCATCCCGAGCTCCAGCACTCCCGTTGAAGGCCGCAAGCGTACCAAAGCGCGCACCGCCGTCGTCAGCGTCCTCGCAGCAGGCCTCCTGCTGGGCGGCGGCGTGATCGCCGCCAACGCTGCTACCTCAAGTAGCCCGAGCACGACGGCGGCAGCCACCTCCCAGCCCACCGCGACGGCCGGGACTGCAACAGCGGCGGCGGCCAAGACGGCGCTCGCGCGGCATCCGCTCGCGGCGGCCCTGCGGTTCTTCGTGAACGGTGACAGCAGCAAACCGAACTACGGCCAACGCGCCGCGAAGATCGCCACGTTCATCCTGGACAAGCGCCCGAAACTGGCCGCGAAGCTTCCAGCCGCGCTGCAGGCGGACCTGAAAGCGCTGAAGGACGCAGCCGACGGCGACCGGGTGGCCAAGGCAACCCACATCAGGGACACAGCCCTGAACGGCGGCTACGGCCCGAAGATCCAGGCGCAGGCAAAGCGCATGCAGGAGCAGAAAGCCGACCGCAAGGCTTAAACGGCGGCAAGGCTGGTTATTTGTGGCGGTCCCGCCACAAATAACCAGCCTTGTTGTGCAGACGCGGGCCGCCCGCAGCCCCGTCCGCCCTATGTCTGGACCGGCAGTGTGCCTAGGCCGGAACCGGGTCCCGGTCCGGATCCGCCGCTACGAGGGGCCCGTCGTCGAACGGCATTTCGTCGAGGTCGATCAACGGGTTGGTGTCCTGGGTGGCAACCAGCTCGCGGGCCTCGGCCTGCGTGTCCACGCTTGGCATGGAGCCCGGAAGTGGCCGCTGTGCGGATTCGCGCAGGAAGTAGATGGCGATTGCGCCAACCACGGACGTTCCCATGAGGTAATACGCGGGCATCATGTCGTTGCCGGTGCCTTGGATCAAGGCGGCGACAATGAATGGCGTGGTGCCGCCGAAGATCGCTACGGAGAAGTTGTAGGCGATGCCCATTCCCCCGTAACGGCTCGAGGTCGGGAACAGCGCCGGAAGCGCGGAGGCGAGGTTGGCTATATAGAACGTGACCGGGAAGGCGATCAGGGCCAGGCCGGCAAGCGTGGACCAAATGTCGCCGATGCCGATCAGCAGGAAGGCCGGAACAGCGAACACGACCGTGCTGACGGCCCCGATCCACAGGACGGGCCGGCGGCCGATCCGGTCGGAGAGCTTGCCCGTCAACGGGATGCAGACTGACATGACGACCAAAACGGGGATGGTCAGCAGCGTGCCATGAACGGGGTCGTAGCCCTTGGACTCGGTCAGGTACGTGGGCATGTAGGAAGTCAGCATGTAGCCCACCGTGTTGGCGGCTGCGGCTAGGATCATGGCGAGGATGATCTGGCGCCAGTAAGCCTTCACGATGCCGATGGGACCCTTGGCTACCGCGGCGTCGCCCGCTGCGGCGTCCGCGGCGAGGGCTTCCTGGGCATCCAAAGTGGCTTGGAACTGGGGTGATTCCTCGATCTTGCTACGGAAGTACACGGCGATGACGCCGAGCGGACCCGCAATGAGGAAGGGCAGTCGCCAGCCCCAGTCCTCCATGGCCGATTGGCCGATGGTGAGCTGCAGGATGGACACGAGCGCCGCGCCAAGGGCGAAGCCGATGTAGGAGCCCATGTCCAGGAAGCTCGCGAAGAAACCGCGGCGCTTGTCCGGAGCGTACTCGCTCACGAACGTGGTGGCGCCGGCGTACTCGCCGCCGGTGGAGAAACCCTGGACAAGCTTCAGGATGACGAGCAGTGCCGCTGCCCAGATACCGATTTGTGCGTAACCGGGCAGGAGTCCGACGGCGAAGGTGCTTGCCGCCATCAGCAAGAGTGTTGTGGCGAGCACCTTCTGGCGGCCCACCTTGTCGCCCAACCACCCGAAGACAACGCCGCCGAGGGGGCGTGCCACGAAGGTTGCGGCGAATGTTCCCAGCAGGAACAGGGTCTGCACGGACTTGTCCGCCTCGGGCAGGAAGACCGGCCCCATCGTGGTGATGAGGTAGCCGAACACGCCGACGTCGTACCATTCCATCGTGTTGCCGACGATCGTCCCGCCGAGTGCTTTTTTCAGCATGGGCTGGTCAACGACGTTGACGTCGGATACCTTGAGTCGACGGCGTGTTGGAAGTTTCAATTTTGAGGCACCGCGTGGTGCGTTCTTGCTCGTTGCAGCGGCGTTCCTAGCGCCTGCTGAAGAGTCGGTGATGCTTCGGTCTGTGGGCATTTGTGTTTCTCCTAGGGAGATCATTTGCTTGCGACATACAGCTGCTCCGCTCTGGGCAGGGTTTCAATTTTACGCGAGATTCGCCCAATCTTAGAGTTGGGCTCCGAATTTCGGGGCCATTCCGGGCCCTTTCGGGCACAAATGTCTGACATCCACGGACCCCCTACAGCCCCGGAATCACGCGGATTTTGGCGTGCTCCGGAGGTGCGTTACCAAATTGTTTGATTCAGGGCCCCGGAACGCACAGTTTACTGATCATTTCCGGTGGATTGCCCGTTGTTTTCCCAACACCACCGTGGCATCGAATTCTCCAGAATGGACCACCCGCGCGGACAGCCCGGCGTCCTCGAACAGGGCCGCCGTCGTCGCGGCCTGCCGGACGCTCGTTTCGATCAGCAGCCGACCGCCGGGAGCCAGCCACAACGGAGCCTCCCCAGCGATCCTGCGCTGCACATCCAAACCATCCGAGCCGCCGTCGAGCGCCACCCGCGGTTCATGCAGCCGGGCCTCTGGCGGCATCATCCCGATCGAGTCCGTGGGGACGTAGGGAGCGTTGGCCACCAGGACGTCAACCCGGCCGCGAAGAGCGTCCGGCAGCGCCGAATAGAGATCGCCTTCGTGCACCTGGCCGCCCACCGGGCCGAGGTTACGGCGGGCGCAGCGGACCGCAGAGGGGTCGACGTCGGCCGCGTGAAGCTCGATGCCGCCCGCCGCGGCAAGCAAAGCGGCGCCGACGGCACCCGAACCACAGCAAAGATCGACGACGACGGCGCCCGGCCGGGCGAGGCGGGCCGCCGCCTGGACGAGGTACTCCGTGCGGCGCCGGGGGACGAAGACGCCAGGGTCCACGGCGATGTGTTGGCCGCAGAACTCAGCCCAGCCCAGGAGGTATTCAAGGGGTAAACCCGAGACGCGTTGTTCCACCAGGCAGTCAAGCTCCTCGGGAGCGTGCGCCGCGGCGATCAGGAGCCGGGCCTCTTCTTCGGCGAAGACGCAACCGGCAGAACGGAGCCGTGCCGTGACGGCGGAATGGGACGGCTGGAACGTCGGTGCTGGCATAGGAGAGCCTTTCGGGATACCGAGGGGTGCTCTCCGGGCCATGCTAGCCGAGGGTGGAGGCGGGAACCACGCCTGAAACGGCTTCGACGAAAGCCGGGGTTCACAAACACAGCCCGGAGTGTCTAGGGTGGGTGCATGGGAACACTGATTTTTGAATAGGCCAGCGGGTCACCGCTGAGTTTGAACCGACAAAAATCCATGCCTGTTGAGGCTTCGCCTCCGCGCCGTTCCTGTTGCTTTCACTAGACCCAGGGTCTCGCAGCGGACGTCGCGTCCCGATACCTCCTCCGGCACATCAAGAGCTCTAAGGAGTCCACTGCATGACACCGAACACACCCGAAACCGACGCCGGGCAGGAACCAGAAGCGCAGGAAACCATCGCCCCGGCCGCCGGTGTCAGATCGAAACTGACTGACGCCCAGAAGGAGATGCTAGCCAGCAAGTCCCGTGGCGGGGCAGGGAACGGCTGGCAAAGCACCGGAAAAGGACACAAACCCACTCAGGCGAGTGGCAAGCTGGCCAAGTCCGAGAAGAAAGTCCGCTGGTAGATCCTGCAGACAAGCGGACCGCTCCCACCTAGTATGGAAAATCCCTTCGTTTCAATGCAGAAAGGAAGAACAATGGCTGCGAAGCACGTTGAGCAACAAATCAACTCCGAGGTGGCCAGCCACTTGGTCGAGTCCATGGATAAAGCGCCCATGCCAGCCCCGGCAACGGTGGCCATGGCCCTCGGCTCGACCCAAGGACCGGCCTGGCCGGACGTCAGCGGCAAGGCCAAGCACCCCAAGGACCGCGGCGCAAGCCACGGCCGCGTAGGCCAGCAGGCGGCAGTCACCGCGGTCCACCGCACCAGCCGTCCGCAGATGCCGCACTCCTCTTAGGAACCCACCCTCCTCAGCCCAACTGACTCGCACTTAATGTCGTTCTGAGCCCTCATAACGACATCTGCTGCCAGTTAGTTGGGCTGAGTTACGTGCGGGAGGCGTAAGCGTGCGGGCCTGGGTTATGCGCGCTCGACGTCGTCGGGAGACTTGTCGGGGCGCCAGCCGCGCCAGACGGGATGGCGCATTCTCTCGGCGCCGGTCCAATCGCCGAACGTCACCTCTCCCACGAGCTCGGGGGAAACCCAGTGCGCCGTGGCGGCGTCCTCGGCCGGGATGTCGTGGAAGGGAGAGTCCGGGCGATCGAGACCTTGCAGGCGCTTCAGGATGTCGCGCAGTTGCCAGTCCTTGAACCCCGTGCCCACTCGGCCCGCGTAGCGCAGCTTGTCGCCGTCGGGAATCCCCACCAGCAACGCGCCGATGGTCCCCAGTCTCGCCCCGGCACCGGGCCGCCACCCACCCACCACCACTTCCTGCGTGCGTTCCAACTTGAGCTTGATCCAGGACCTGCTGCGCCGCCCCGGCTGGTACCGGCTATCCGCGCGCTTGGCCATGACGCCCTCCAAGCCAAGCTCGCCGGCGCTGGCCAGGATGTCGTCGAGGTCATGTTCCAGGATCTCGGACACATGGATAGGGGAGCCCTGGGCCGGCAGCTTGGCGCGGAACTCCGCCAGCTTTTCCCGGCGCTCGCTGAGCGGCAGGGACGTGAGGTCGGCACCGCCTTGGGACCCGGCGTCGTACAGGAGATCGAACACCATGAGCTGCACGGGGACCGCGGCCCGGGCACGTTCGACATCGCCGGGCTTGAAGAGGTTCATCCGCTTCTGGAGCAGCTCGAAGCTGGGCCGGCCGTTCTTGCTGAGTGCGACGATTTCGCCATCTGCCACGAAGTCGTGGTCAGGCCAATAGCGCGGATCCGCCAGTTCGGGGTAGGTGGGTGTCATGTCGATCCCCGAGCGGCTGGTCAACCTGATTTTGCCGCCCGAGCCTGAAACGATCGCCCGGAAACCGTCCCACTTGAGCTCAAACAGCCAGTCGCCGGAGGAGACATCGGCGGTTGTCCCGGAGGTTGCGAGCATGGGCGCGTAGCTGGGGGTCCCGATCGGTTGGGGCCGGGAGTCAGGCAACAGCACCGTCCGATGGCCCGGTTTGTCCTTCATCAGGTGGATCAGCCATTGCGACGGCGACTCCCCGGTGTGGATGAGCGCGAAGCGGCGGGTCCCGTGCAATCCGCCGCCGGGCTTTCCGGTGAGGGTAGCGATGACTTCCTTGCCGTCGCGCCATTTTTCGCACTCGAACTCGCCGCTGTCCCAGATGCTGACCGTCCCGGCACCGTATTCGCCCTTCGGAATGATGCCCGCGAATTGCGCATACTCCATCGGGTGGTCCTCCGTGCGCACCGCGAGGTGGTTCTTGTCCGGAGTGTCCGGCACGCCCCGCGGCAAGGCCCACGACGCCAGGACGCCGTTGTGCTCCAGCCGGAAATCCAGGTGGAAACGGCGGGCATGGTGCTCCTGGATGACGAAAATTCCGCCGGGCGGATTGGGTTCGGCGTCGGACTGGAGGTGGCGCGAACCGGCTTGGTGCTCGACGGCGGGAAACGGTTCGGGGGTCCGCTGCGGATCGCGCTTGTCCACGTAGCTGGCCAGCCGAGGGTTCAAGGCCGCGCCCCCGACGGCGGTGCTGACGCCGGCCGCGCCGGTGCCCGCGCGGTGCGAGTGGGGCGGGCCGCCGTCGTCGTTCTTGGTTCTGGAACCGCCGTTCGAGTGCGAAGTGGCGTGCCCGCCCGCCACCGCGGCGAAGGGGTCCTTTCCCTCTTTGACGCGCTCCATGACGGCCGTGAAGTCCAGATGCTCGAGCTTGGGGGAGGCGAGTTCGCGCCACGTCCTCGGGGCGGCGACCATGGGGTGGGCCCGACCGCGGAGGGAGTACGGCACGATGGTGGTCTTGTTCCCGCTGTTCTGGCTCCAATCCACCAGCACCTTGCCGTTGCGCAGGGTTTTCTTCATGTCGCTGACCACGAGGTCCGGATGGTCGGCCTCAAGCGAGCGCGCCAATTCGTGCGCGAACGCGGAGACCTGCTCCCATTTGCGGGTGCCATCCAGTCCGGCGTAGAGATGGATCCCTTTGCTGCCGCTCGTCACAGGAACCGGATCGAGGCCGATGTCCTGCAGGATGCTGCGGGCCAACTTGGCGACTTCGACGCATTCGGAAAGGCCGGTGCCGGGACCGGGGTCGAGGTCCAGGACAAGGCGGTCCGGCGGCAGCATGGTCCCGTCGGCGTCCACTTGCCATTGCGGCACGTGGATTTCCAAGGCTGCAATCTGGGCCAGCCAGGTGAGCGTGGCGAGGTTGTTGACGAGCGGATAAACGTTGCTGTGTTCCCTGTGCTGGATGGTGACCCGGGGAACCCATGACGGCGTGGAGTCGTCCAGGTTCTTCTGGAAGAACATAGGCCCGGGATCCGACGTGGTCCCTACTCCGTGGACCCAGCGCTTCCGTGTGGCGGGCCGGTTGGCGGCAGCCGGGATCAGGAACGGGGCAACGGCGGCGTAGTATTCGAGCACTTCGGCCTTGGTGGTGCCAGTCTCCGGGTAGATGATTTTGCCCAGGTTGGTGAGCGTCAGTTCATGGCCTTCAACGTTGACGCGTTCCTTCTGGCTGGTTGCCACCTCTTCACCTCCGCCGTGTTGTGATGTTCACTTAGTGCATGAGGGCCATATGGAAGGGTTCTATCGCGTTCGGGCTGGTCAACGTACCCGTCAAGCTCTACAGCGCCACCGAGGACCACGATGTCAGTCTCCACCAGGTCCACAACAAGGACGGGGGCCGAATCCGTTACCAGCGGAAGTGCGAAATCTGCGCCTCTGTTGTGGATTACGAGGATATCGACAAGGCCTACGAAGAGGAAGGCCGCACCGTGGTGCTGTCGGCGGCCGATTTGAAGTCGCTGCCTGCGGAGAGCAGCCGCGAAATCGAGGTTGTGGAGTTCGTTCCAGCTGAGCAGTTGGACCCCATCATGTACGAGCGGCCCTATTATCTCGAGCCGGATTCCAAGTCGCCCAAGGCCTACATGCTTCTTCTGCGCACTTTGCAGGACACCGAGCGCGTGGCCATTGTGCAGTACGCCCTCCGGCAGAAGACCAGGCTGGGCGCACTGCGGGTACGGGGCGATGTGCTGATGCTGCAATCCCTGCTCTGGGACGACGAAGTCCGCGAAGCAAACTTCCCTTCGCTGGAAACCGACGTCAAGATCTCGGACAAGGAACTTGAGATGTCCTCGGCCCTGGTGGATTCCATGGCGCGCGACTTCGAGCCCGAGCAATACACCGACAACTACCAAGTTCAATTGCGCCAACTCATCGCGGCCAAACTCGAAAAGGGCGACTCCATCGACACCGAGGAGACGTTCGGTGTGGCAGCCAGCGAAGGGGAAGGTGGCGAGGTCATCGACCTCATGGAAGCCCTCAAACGGAGTCTCGACAAGAAGCGCGGCAAAGCGTCTGCCGGCTCGTCCGACGAGTCCTCCGCTGAAGGGTCCGACGACGGCGCCACAGCCAAGGCGGCCAGCAAGCCGAGGGCGAGGGTCAAGAAAGCCTGACGCGCCGCCGTCGTGCGCTTCGTGAAAGCTGGGCATGCTCCAAGTGGCCTGCGCCGGAGCAAGGCACATGTCCCATGGATGGCCTAGTGGTTTCGCAACGCAGAGATCAGCTCGGATTTCTTCTTGCTTGAGTACCCTGTGAGCCCCAGTTCCTTCGCCCGGGACTTCAATTGGGGCACAGTCCAGTCTTCATAGTCGCCCGAGGTGCCGCCGCGTCGGCCGATTTCCTTGCGGCCCTCCTTGGCAGCGGCATTCGAGATCCTCGCGGCCTTTTCCTTCGAGGCGCCATCCTCACGGAGGCTTTCGTAGAGTTCCGGATCCTTGAGGCTGGGATTCTTCTTGTTTGGCATGCGATCCTCCTTTGGTCAAGATCCGGGCTAGGACGGAAGCTCCATCCGGAACCCGCAGCGGCACTGCAACACCTTTGTGGCCAGGTACACGTCGAGAAGGTCGACGGCGGGGTCTTCGGTGGACACCGGTGCATACACGCTGTGGAATCCGGTTCCTGAGATCTTCATGGGTTCGCCGCAGTGGATGTATTCGCCGCCGAATTGCAGCACACCTGACACCGTGCCTCGCTGGTTCAGGATGGCTGCGACGTCTTGGAATGTTGCGGCATGGGCGTAGAACATATCGCATTCCACGCAGGTGTAGGCGACATCCACGAACTCTGCCGACGGTGGCTTCAGGGGCTCGATGGAATCGAGAATCACGTACTCGGCGGTGCCGCAATGGCCGCACCAGATTCGTTCCCCTTTGGGGAGGGGCGCGCCGTTGGGAACAAGCGGGTCAGAGATAGTCGGCATCGACTTAACTCCTTGAACCAGGAAGTGCGGCTCCCGCGCGAGGCGGAAGCCGCACTTCGAGCGGATTTAATCCTTCTTGAAAGCGTCCTTGACCTTTTCACCGGCCGATTTCAGGTCGCTCTTGCTCTGATCCATCTTGCCTTCGGCTTCGAGTCTCTCGTTACCCGTCAGCTTTCCAGCCGCTTCCTTGGATTTGCCTGCAAGCTTTTCTCCGGCGTTCTGGATCTTGTCATCTGCACCCATGGACGTACTCCTTTGCTGGTAAAGGGACTTTCTTCGATTCGCCAAACGGTGTGGGGCCTGGCCGACAGGGCCAGGCGTCCTCACTGCAGTTGCCGGTCAAACTCCGTGTGACCTGCGGCCGGACATGAAGCTAAGGAGCCAGCCGATGGCCGCGACAATCAGGAGGACCACGCCGACCCAAAGGAGCCAGCTCACGGCCTGCGAGAAGCCGCCGACGAGCAGAAGAACGATTGCCACAACGCCTGCAATGATCAGAAGAGTGTTCACAATGACACATTCCTTACTTCAGCGGGACCGCTGGCAAGCGCCCGGGTCCCTTGCGATGTATTCGGTTGTCAGTTCGCTTGCGAACCGTTGTTCCCCGCCAGGCCCGAAGGCCCCGTGCAAGGTCTTGCTGTAGTGATACCGCCCCGGATCTTCAGGGTTTTCGTCCGGTAAGAACCGGCATCGACTTCCTCCATGGTACTACTAAGCACCCTTATCAAATCAAGTACTAAGTACGCTTACAAAGATTTTTGGATATCGTCGTAGGCTAAACGGAAGGTCGAGCGCAGGTTTCCTGCGCTCGCATCGGACGGTCGTTTAGGAGGAGAAAACGTGAAAGCATCGCAAACCCTGGCAGATAACCTCCAGTTGGTCCTGACGGATCTCATTGAACTCCAGCTCCAAGGAAAACAGGCCCATTGGAACATTGTTGGCCCTAATTTCCGGGACTTGCACCTGCAGCTCGACGAACTCGTCGCAGCCGCCCGGGAGTTCGCCGACGAAACCGCCGAAAGGATGCGGGCGCTCCATGCCCTTCCCGATGGCCGGAGCACCACCATCGCCGCCTCAACAAGGCTGGAGCAATTCCCCGCTGGATTGACCAAAACCAAGGACGCCGTGAAGCTGATCACCGATCGCCTGGAGCGGACGGTCCAGACCATGCGTGATGTCCACGACGCAGTAGACGAAGAAGACCCCACGACGGCGGACCTGCTCCACGCGTTCATTGCCCGTTTGGAGCAGCTCGCTTGGATGATCAGTGCCGAGATCATGTCGGCCAGTGCGTCCGTGGCAGATCCACAGGAAGCCTAGGAACCCGGCGAACGGCGTCAGTGCATGCCACGGCTCCGCCGCAGTAAACCGGGCACTCCGGGCATTTCCCGGCGAAGGTCCGGCCGCGGATTCAGCTACTACCACCCGGACGGATCGCTTATTTCGGGCGGGGAGCGCAAACGCCTCGACGCGATGGCGATACCTCCTGCATGGGCCGATGTCTGGATATGTCCGTTCGAGAACGGACATATCCAGGCAATGGGAGTGGACGACGCCGGACGTAGCCAATACATCTACCATCCGGAGTGGCGTGCTCGCCAGGATACTGAAAAGTTCGCCCGGGCCGCGCGGCTTGGGTCCATCCTGCCGCAGGCGCGCCGCCTGGTCTCCAGGCATCTGCGGGAGTCACCTTCCGAGAAGACTAAAACCTTGGCCGCGGCCGTACGGCTCATGGATCTCGGTGCCTTGCGCGTTGGTTCCGATGGCTACGCGCGCCGCAACGGCTCATACGGGCTCACCACGCTGAGGTGCAGACACGTGAAGGTCAACGGGGAAACGGTCTCCCTGCATTTCCCGGGGAAAAGCGGCCAAACCTGGGATTCCACCATCGAGGACCCGGTGCTCGCCCGATTCCTCGGACCCTTGGCAGGCAGGCCAGGCAAGGAGCCCCTACTGGTCTTCCAGAATGGTGAGGGAAGCGTCTCCCTGAATGCCGCGATGGTCAACGAGTACCTTCGCCACATCACCGGCGGCGACTACACGGCCAAGGACTTCCGCACGTGGAAAGGCACTGCAGCGGCCGGAATGGCGCTCGCAGGCCCGGCTTCCAAAGTGCCTGCCCGCAAACGAGTCCTCGAAGCAATCAAGCAAACCGCCGAACTTCTCGGCAACACGCCAACGGTGGCGAGGGCAGCCTACGTCGATCCGCGCCTCGTGGAGGGTTTCCTGGCGGGTGATCTCGAACAGCTCAAGGCCAGCGAGTCGGATATCGCGGCCTACTTGGGGTCACTGCCTTGAATAAAGAGCATGCTCCCCGTTGGCTACGAGGGATGGACAGGTGAGGAATATGTCCATCCCGGAGTGCCAAGGGAGAGCATGCTCAGTGGGGTTACTCGGCGTCGTGGTCCGTTTCGAGGATCTTCACGAGGCGGTCCAGGGCTTCGTCGGCCCCGGCACCTTCGGCACGCAGGACAACGACGTCGCCGAATGAAGCTCCGAGGCTCATCAGGGAGAGGATGCTCGCGGCATCCATGGCGTCGTCGGCGGGCTCGCCTTCGCGGGCGATGGTGACCTCGATGTCCAGCTCGCCGGCGGCTTCGGCGAAGATGGCTGCCGGGCGTGCGTGCAGGCCGACGCGGCTGGCGATGGTGGCGGTACGTTCGGACATTGTTGCTCCTTCGATTGTGGGCTTGGGGAAAGTCTAGAGACCCAACTCGTCCAGGATAGGCAGCTGGGCGCGAACGGCTTGGCGCGCGGCGGATGCACTCGGGGCGGACAGCGCCGTCGTCGCGAGCTGTTGGGCCTGCGCCACGGTGACGGTTGCCAGGACAGCGGAAACGGCAGCCAGGGCGCGGGCGCTCATGGAAAGCGTCGCGACGCCCAGTCCAACGAGTACGACGGCGAGGGCGGGGTCCGCGGCTGCCTCGCCGCATACTCCCACCGGCCGGAGGTTGCCGCCCGAGCTGGCGGCAGCGGCGCCGTCGGCGGTCAACTTCACGAGCTGAAGCACGGCCGGCTGCCAGGGGTCGTTGAGAGTGGCGAGAGGGCCGAGTTGGCGGTCCGCGGCCATGGCGTATTGGGTAAGGTCGTTGGTTCCGAGCGAGGCGAAGCTGACTTCGCGCAGCACGGAGGCGGCGGTCAAGGCAGCCGACGGGACTTCGACCATGACACCGGGGGTTTTCAAACCAGCGGCGGAGCAGAGTGAGGCGAAATGCGCTGCTTCCTCGGCCGTGGAGATCATGGGAGCCATGACCCACACTTCGGCCCGGTTGGCGGCCTCTGCTGCCGCGATTGCCGCCAGTTGGCGTTCGAGGACGCCGGGGGACGTGAGGTCGGTGCGGTACCCGCGGACACCCAGCGCAGGGTTGGGCTCGTCCGCGTTGGTAAGGAACGGCAGGGGCTTGTCTGCCCCTGCGTCGAGGGTTCGGACCACCACTTTCTTGCCCGGGAAAGCAGCGAAGACGGCGCCGTAGGCGGCGATCTGCTCCTCGACGGTGGGTTCGTCGTCGCGATCCAGGAAACAGAATTCGGTGCGCAGCAGACCGACGCCCTCGGCACCGGCGTCGGCGGCCTTGACGGCGTCGGCACCCGTACCGACGTTGGCGAGCAGCGGAACCCGGAACCCGTCGGCCATGACGTTGCTCCCGCTGAACGCGGCAACGGTGGATGCCTGGGTGGCCCAAGCCTTGGCCGCAAGGCGGAGTTCCTCACCAGGGTCAACCGTGATGGTGCCGGCAGCGCCGTCGAGGTAGACCTCCGTGCCGTCCCCGATCTCGTCGACACCCGGGGCGGCGACGATCGCGGGCAGGCCGAGGGCGCGGGCCAGGATGGCGGTGTGGGACTGGGGGCCGCCGCTGGAGGTGATCAGGGCGATCACCTTGGCGGGGTCCAGGGTGGCGGTGTCTGCCGGGGCGAGGTCCTCGGCGGCCAGGATGAACGGAACGTCGGACGCCGGGATGCCCGGCGCGGGCAAACCGCGCAGTTCAGAGACGATGCGGGCGCGGACGTCCAGGACGTCGGCCACGCGTTCTGCCATGTAGCCGCCAAGGGCCTTCAACGAGTCTGCAACCGTTGCAGCGGCCTCCCAGATGGCCCGTTCGGCGGTGCGTGCGCCGCCCGGAGCCTCGGGGGAGAGGAGCCTGATGGCCGATTTCACCAGCATGGGATCGGCGGCCATCAGGGCTGTTGCTTCCAGGACCTCTTTGCCTTCGCTGGACGCCGTCGCGGCCCGGGCACGGAGTTCCGCCTGCACGGCCTTGGCGGCATCCTTGATGCGCTGGCCCTGCGATTCGACGGTAACGTCCGCAGGAATATTGACGTTCTCACGGGGCTCTTGCACCGGCTTCGGCATCTGCCGCACCGGCCCCAGAACACGCCCCGGGGCAACGCCTACACCTGAAAAGGTCTGCATGGAATAGTCCTCTACTTGCTTATTAGCGGGTTGTTCAGGCCGCGACGGGAACAGGAGCCTGCTCTGCCTCGACCGGCTTCCGGACCGCCCAACGCTTGAGCGCGAGCAGGACCAGGGCGGTGACGACTACGCCGACTGCGATCGATGCGATGAACATGAACACGTTGCCGATAGCGAAGAAGACGAAGATGCCACCGTGGGGTGCCTGGGAGGTAACTCCGAAGGCCATGCTCAGCGCACCGGTCACGGCGCCACCCACCATGCTTGCGGGGATCACGCGGAGCGGGTCGGCAGCGGCGAACGGGATGGCGCCTTCAGAGATGAAGGAAGCACCCAGCAGCCAGGCGGCCTTGCCATTCTCGCGCTCGGCGAGGCTGAAGCCCTTCTTGTTGAGCACGGTTGCCAATGCCATGGCGAGCGGCGGCACCATCCCGGCGGCCATGACGGCAGCCATGATCTGGAGCGGGGCCGGGTTGGCGAGGCTGCCGGCGCCGAGGCCGGCTACGGCGAAGGAGTACGCAACCTTGTTGACCGGACCGCCCAGGTCGAAGCACATCATGAGGCCAAGGATGATGCCAAGCACGATCGCCGAAGTACCGGTCATCCCGGAAAGCCAGGTGCTGAGGCCCTTGGAGATGGCCGCGATCGGGCCGCCGAGGAAGAGGAACATGGCGCCCGAAGCGACGATCGAGGCGACGAGCGGGATGATGACCACGGGCATGAGGCCGCGCAACCAGCGTGGAACGGAGAACGTGCCGATCCAGTGTGCCGTGAGGCCAGCGAGCAGGCCACCTACCAGGCCACCGAGGAAGCCGGCGCCCATGTAGCCGGCGACAGCACCGGAGACGAAGCCCGGGGCGATACCAGGCCGGTCCGCGATGCCGTAGGCGATGTAGCCAGCCAGGGCAGGGACGAGGAAGCCGAGGGACAACGCGCCGATCTTGAACAGCACGGCTCCGAGGTAGGCGCCGAACGGACCCCATGCATGGACCGGGTAATCGGTGGGCAGGTTGACGAGGGTGTTCGCGGCAAGGATCTTGTCCGCAACTCCGGCGATTTCGTAGCTGCCCAACAGGAAGCCGAGGGCTATCAGCAGGCCGCCACCGGCGACAAACGGGATCATGTAGCTGACGCCGGTCAGCAGGACTTTCTTGACCTTGGTGCCGAGGTGCTCGCTTGCAGCTGCGGATGCCTGTTCGGCGCTCTCTTCGGCACCGAAATGCGGGACGCGGTGTGCATGTGGGTCGGATGCGGCGGCGAGGGCTTCTTGCACCATCTTGGCCGGCTCGTCAATGCCGCGCTTCACGGGAGCGTTGATGACGGGCTTGCCCGCGAAGCGTTCCTTGCCGCGGACATCGACGTCGACCGCGAAGATCACGGCGTCGGCGGCGGCAATCACAGCCGGGTCCAACGCGGTGAATCCGCCCGAGCCTTGGGTTTCAACCTGCAGGTCGACGCCCGCTTCCTTGGCAGCGGCCACGAGGGAATCGGCTGCCATGTAGGTGTGGGCGATGCCAGTGGGGCAGGCCGTGACGGCGACGATGCGCTTCGGGGCCGCGGCAGAAGCGGCACTCGCCGAAGCCGGGGCGGCCTCGGTGGCCGGTGCCGCCGACCCTGCCGCATGGGCAGCCGGCTTGTCTGCCAGTGCGCCGTCAACCAGATCGACGATGTCCTGCTCGGTGGCAGCCGCACGCAGGGCCGCAGTGAAGTCCTTCTTGATGAGGGAACGGGCCAGCTTGGAGAGCAACTTCAGGTGCTCCTGGTCCGCTCCTTCCGGAGCAGCGATGAAGAAGATGATGTCCGCGGGGCCATCCTTGGCACCGAAGTCCACCTTGTTCGAGAGGCGGGCCATCGCAAGGGCGGGCTCGGTTACTGCGATTGAGCGGCAGTGCGGGATGGCGATGCCGCCGGGTACGCCCGTGGCAGTCTTTTGCTCGCGGGCGAAGGCGTCCGCGAAGAGCCCTTCAACCTCGGAGGCGCGCCCGGCTGCGGCAACTTTGCCTGCCAGGAAGCGGATGACATCGGCGGGGGAATCGCCGAGGTTCTGGTCGAGGGCGACCAGTTGGGGGGTGATGAGCTGGGTCACTGTTAGTCCTTCTGAAGGGCCGTGATGGTAACGGCGTCGGGAGTTGTTTGGTGGACCGCCGGGACAGTGGAGCCCGGCAGCGAAGCAGCGGCGGCACCATGTGCCACAGCCTGACGGAGGCAGTCCTGCGAGGTTCCGCCGTTGGTGGCGGCCAGCAGATAGCCAGCAAGGGATGAATCGCCGGCACCAACTGTGCTGACGGCTTGGATCGGCGGATGCGTGGCGAACCACGCGCCGTCGGCGGTTACCAGGACGGCGCCCTTGGAACCGAGTGTTGCGAGTACTGCACCCACACCGCTGGCGACGACGGCGGCAGCGGCCCTGGCGGCAAGGCCCGGGTCCGCTTCCAGTTCGTCAGCCGTGTGGACGTCTGTGAGGCCTGCTGCGGCGGCCAGTTCGGCCAGTTCTTCCGCGTTGGGCTTCAGGAGATCGGGCTTGCCGCTGATGCCGTTGGAATCGCCGCTGATGGCGGCTGCCAGCGGGGCGCCGGAGGAATCGATTGCGATAAGCGGGGCGTCGCCGTCGTGCGTTGAACGGAGCCGGCGGGCGACCGTGGCGTAGAAATCCGCCGGAACTCCTGGTGGGAGGGATCCGGCGAGTACCACCCAGCTGGCGCCACGGGAGCGGTCCAGCAGCAGCCCGATCAGGGCTTCCTGCTCGTCCAGGCTCAACTCCGGGCCGGGTTCGTTGATCTTGGTGGTGACGCCGTCCGGTTCGGTGAGCGTCACATTGCTCCGCAGCGGCGCGCTGATGGGAAGCGCCGCGTAGGGGACGCCGTCGTCGAGCAGTCCGGCGAGGACAGGATCGGAATCCCCGCCCGGCAAGACAGCAACGGTGTCCAGGCCCGAGGCGACAAGCGCCCGGGAGACATTGACGCCCTTGCCGCCGGAGTGCTGGTGGACGGCGACGGCGCGTTGAACCTCGCCGCGGGCCAAGGGGGCCGGGAGCTCCACGGTGCGGTCCAAGCTCGGGTTGGCGGTCAGGGTGACGATCATGCGATCACCACGTCGACGCCGGCCTCAGCCAAAGCGGCAGAGAGCTCTTCAGAGGGTTCGTGGTCAGTAATCACGGTGTCCACATCTTTTAGGGCGGCGAACTGGACGAGGGTTTCGGCGTCCAGTTTGGAGGAGTCCGCGAGGACGACGACGCGCCGTGCGGACGTGACGAAGGCGGCCTTGACGGCGGCTTCTTCGGGGTCAGGGGTGCTGAGCCCGAACGTGGCGTGGATACCGTTGGCGCCGACGAAAGCGATGTCCGGGCGGAGCCGGGACGCGGCCTCGACCGTGGACTGGCCGACGGCGGCCTGGGTGAGACCGCGGACGCGGCCGCCCAGGATCTGGAGTGCGATGTGCGGGTTGCCGGAAAGCCGTCCGGCAATGGGGATGGCGTGGGTGATAACCACCAGTTCTTCACGCGGGGCGTTCCCGTTGAGGGACGCCGTGCGCTGGGCGGTCCGCTGGTCGAGTAAACGGGCGAGTGCTTCCGTGGTGGAGCCGGCATCGATCAGGATGCTGCCGGCTCCGTTCTCGGGGATGAGGGCAAGGGCGGCCTCGGCGATGCGGACCTTTTCCGGCTGGCGCTGGATGGCCCGCTCAACCACGCTTTCCTCGCGGGTGCTGAGGCGGTCCGACGGGACGGCCCCGCCGTGGACGCGGCGAAGGTTGCCGGCGGATTCGAGGGCAGCGAGGTCACGGCGGACCGTCTCTGTGGTGATGCTGAATCGGTCTGCAAGGTCCGTGACGCTGACCCGCCCACGCTCGGCGACGAGCTCGGAGATCAGCTGTTGGCGCTCCTCGGCGAACACATACCCTCCATTGCGTACAAGCTGTAAGTACACCAGTGACAGTCATCACATGATGTGGAATTGCTTGACTCTATCTTTGTTCATGTTGGTCTGTCAACAGAAAACAACATAAACAAAGATCTTTGCTTTGGTTTGGGTTTGTTGAGGTGTGGTTTGGGTGCTAACGCCGGACCGGAGGCCGCCCTATGGCCACTCGATCTCCCCTAGGCCCGGGTAGTCGATGGGGAGGTTGTCCGGGTCTGGGGGATCGGGCAAGCGGGACTGGGTAGGGGAATCCGGTTCGTGCCGGTTCTTGTTCCTCTTTTGGTCCAGTCCATCGGAATCTTGCGGGGAGTCGTCTTCGGGCCGGCGCTGCTGTGTACTTTCAAGCTTCATGGTGTTTCCTTCGGGTAATGCTGCACATTGTTGGCTAAGCAGGTATTTCCAGCTCGAACCCGCAACTGCATCTCAAGACCTTGGTGTGGAGCCGGGCTTCCGGGGGAGAGCTGCGCGATCGGGGCACGCCCGTCGGCGGTGCCCTGAAGCTTCGCAGCGCGGTTTTCACCTCACGGAGTGGTTCGCTGCAATGGAAATAGTGGCTTCCGAACTCCAGGAGGCCATCCTGAATCCCCCGACGATTCAGGATGGCCCCCGCCTGCTGGACGGTGGCCGCGTGGCTGTAGGAAAACCCGCAGGAAGTGCACGTGTAGAACACGGCAAGCTGCTGGGAAGACCTTGGAGACCGGGCCTGGATGGACTCGATGATCAGGTGCCTGTCCGTTCCGCAACGGGCACACCAAAGGGGGGTAGCCCCAGGCTGATGTGGTTCGTGGGGGACGGCGGATTCGGAGACGGTCGACATCGACTAGCTCCGCGCCGGTAACAGGCATTTGCTCATCAGGCAGCACCTTCACATTGAGTGACATGGCGCCCGGCTGCTTGAGCGAAAACAGGCCGAAGGCTCGGCCCTTGTCCGGAGTTCTGCACGGACTGTAGAAGAATTGTGCACTCTGTACCCCCGGCGCGCAAGACCGGCGGAACGTTTGTCCAGTTGGTGGACGCTGCATCGTGCGCCTTTTTCTGCCATTGCCGCCCTGCTGCTCCTAGACTGAGCCATGGACGAAATGGGCCTGAATGCCTCGGTAGTGGGACAACTCCAGGATTTGGTCATCGACAGTGAAGACGTCAGCGGCTTCCTCGAAGACCTTGCGGTGTTCACGGCCTCGTCGGTGTCCGCTGCGCGCGGCCAGGACGTCCTGTGCGGGGTCACGTTGAGCCGGCGCCGCCGATCGATGACGGTCGCGGGGAGCAGCCACGAAGCGCGCCTCAT
This sequence comes from Arthrobacter sp. 01T428, assembly GCF_056398685.1. Lineage (NCBI taxonomy): Bacteria > Bacillati > Actinomycetota > Actinomycetes > Micrococcales > Micrococcaceae > Arthrobacter > Arthrobacter sp. 01T428. The sequence goes on from NZ_JBFTPW010000025.1 coordinate 42,931, forward strand.
TGACGAAGTGCAGCAAGCCTATGGAGACGGGCCATGCCTCGAGGCGATGAGAACCGGGAAGTCCGTGCTCGTCCGGGATACGTCGACGGACTCCCGGTGGCCTGAATACTGTTCCACGATCGCAGAGCGCGGGCACTTGGCGGTGCTCTGCGTCCCCTTGCGCCTGGAAGAGGGCGCGACGGCGGCGATCAACCTTTTCGCTCCGCACTCCGATGCCTTCGACGAGGCCTCCATCCGCAGTTGCGAGCAATTCGCGAGCCAGGCAGAAAAGGCTCTGCGGCTGGCGGTCCGAATCGGTGCCAGGCAGCAACGCGCAGAGGACCTCGAGCAGGCCATGCGTTCCCGGACCGCCATCGATCTGGCAACCGGCGTCATCATGGGCCAGAACAGGTGCAGCCAGGAGGAGGCCTTCAGGATTCTAAGTAAGGCCTCGAACGGCAGGAACCAGAAACTGAGGGACGTTGCGGAATCCCTTCTCCAGTCCTTGACGAACGAAACGCCCGTCTCACACTTCGACGCATAGAGGGCCCCGCTAGCTGCGCTCTGCGATATTTTTGACGCTCTCCACGAGGCTGTCCCACATGCCCTTCGAATGCGACGCTTCTTCCGCGCTGGCGTTGTTGTCCTGCGCCAAGGTCAGCTTGGTCATCCCGCCTTCCGGCTCCAAAGTCCACGTCAGCGTGTGGTAGTTCCCGGGAGTGTCTTCTTGGCCGGACAACGGACTGAAATGGGTGTTTACCAGCCGCTTCCCTGGCTCGAACTCAAGGATGACACCCTTGTCCTCATAGTCTTTGCCCTTCCAGACCCCGCGCCAAACAATAGGTCCGCCAACCGTCCAGTCGGTGACCACCTCGGTCCCGAACATGAACTCCTTGAGTGCCTGGGGATCGGTGAGTACCGACCACACCCGATCGGCGCTTGCATGGATCGTGATGGTTGAACTCGCAATGAAGTTGCCTGCCATGTCCATCTCCTTTTCACGTGGTCGGCGTCCGGGCGCCGGCGCAACAGAGTCTACGCCCGGGAGCGACGGCCGGCGGAGAGATGCCGAATTGCGCTCTCCGTCACGTCAAGAGATTCAGGGTGTTTTCTCTTAGGCTCGCAGCACGTCTCAGAATTGTGGCTCTGAACTGCGGCGATAGTCGGATTTCGATGGTCGTTAGGCAGTTCGCCCTCGGGGTAGATGCAGCATCGTGCAGTTTGCCCACGTCCGGAAAAGCCGGGTCCGTAGCGTGATGTCTCACACATCGAGTTCCCATTCAGAACCATGAGGAGACATACATGCCGAACTACAGGGTGTCCATGGACATCGGTGGAACGTTTACCGACATTGTCGCTTACGATCAGCACGCCGGAACCTATACGGCCACCAAATCATCCACTACGCCGGGGAATCTGAGCGCGGGCGTCATCGCCGGCCTCGAGTCCATTGTCGACGACCTGTCCGACATCGAGTTCCTGGTCCACGGCACCACCCAGGGATTGAATGCCTTCCTTGAGCGTCGCGGCGTACCGGTGCTGCTGCTGGCCACCGCCGGAGTCGAAGACACTTATCACATTGCCCGCGGCCCGCGCCTTGAGCTCTACAACGCCCAGTACCGCAAGCCTTCCCCGCTGCTCGAGCGCAAGGATGTCATCGGTGTGGGAGGACGCCTGGATGGGCAAGGCCTCGAGATCAGGCCATTGGACGAAGTTGCCGTCCGTCAGGCAGGCCGTCGGGCAGTGGCCGAAGGTTATGGCGCAGTCGCCGTCGCATTCCTGTTCAGCTACAAGAACCCCGCTCACGAACTTCGGGCCCGGGAAATCCTGCTCGAAGAACTAGGCGAAGATTTCACCGTTTCGCTTTCCCACGAGGCCGCGAAGGAATGGCGCGAATACGAGCGCACCTCATCCGCCGTCGTCGAGGCCTACACCGGACCAGTGGTCCGCAACTACCTCCTGGACCTCGAAAAGAAGCTCGGGGACCGCGGTGTGGAAGCCCCGCTGCACATCATGCAGTCCTCCGGCGGGGTGCTCACCGCTGAGTCCGCACGGAAGCGCCCGCTCCAGACCCTTCTCTCGGGCCCGGTCGGGGGCGCCATGGGCGACGTCGAACTGGCCGGCGTTTCGGGAAACCGCAACCTGATCGGCGTCGACATGGGCGGAACGTCCTTCGATGTCTCATTGGTAGTCGACGGCAAGCCCGACGTCTCCACGGAGGCACATCTTGAAGGCCTTCCAATGCTCATGAGCGTGGTCAATATTCACACCGTGGGCGCTGGCGGCGGCTCGGTCGCCTGGCTCGAAGCCGGTGGCCTCAGGGTCGGCCCGCGTTCCGCGGGAGCCACTCCCGGACCTGCCTGCTACGGACGTGGAGGCACGGAACCTACCGTCACCGACGCCAACCTGGTGCTGGGGCGCGTGGACCCTGACTGGTTCGCAGGCGGACAGGTGTCCTTGGACCGGGAAGCGGCGATCGCCGCCCTGAAAACGGTTGGCGACCGGCTCGGTCTGGACCCCATTGCCATGGCCGAAGGGATCTGCGACGTCGCCAACTCCCAGATGGCCCAGGCGATCCGGACCATCACGATCTCCCGCGGGATCGAACCCCGGGACTTCGCGCTCGTGGCATTCGGGGGTGCTGGTCCCATGCACGCAGTCTTCCTCGCCAAGGAACTGGGCATCCCGGAAACAGTCGTCCCCCGGTTCCCCGGAGCGTTCTCGGCCTGGGGCATGCTGCAGACCAACATCCGCAAGGACTTCTCGGAGCCGTATTTCTACCTCGACGAGGATATCGACGTGGCCCACATGGCCGGCGTGCTGCGGTCGATGGAGTCTGAGGGCCTGAGCTCCCTGGCCTCCGAGGGCGTGCCGGAGGACAGCCGCCTCACCAATGCATCAGTGGATGTCCGCTACCAATCGCAGGAATTCTCCCTGAACGTTCCGCTCGCCTCCGCTGACGAACCGGAATCCACCGACTTCGTTGCCGCGTTGGCCTCGCGTTTCTCAGCGATGTACCACGAGCGCTATGGGCATTCCAACCTCGGGGCGCCCATCGAAATCGTGGCGCTACGGACGCAGGCCGTCGGCGACCTGGGCCGTCTTGATGCGCCACGTTTCGCCACCGCACAGAGCGCTGAGTTCAAGCATGAAATCCGCCCGGTGGTGTTTGAGCACATCGAACACCAGACCACCGTGGTCCGCCGTGACGACTTGGCCGCCGGCCATGCCTTCGAAGGCCCCGCCATCATCGTGGAACAGACCGCCACAACCGTGGTGCCCCCCGGCTTCGACGTCATCGTCGACGAATTCGGCTCACTGATCATCCGCACTCAAGACGTCGAAGGAAACTGAGGTACCAACAATGACAATCACTGCAGTCAAGACCCTGGATCCAGTCACCGTGGAGATCATCCGCAACGCGCTCACCAGCGCCGCGGACGACATGAACGCCACCCTCATCCGCTCCGCCTACTCACCCATCCTTTACGAAGGAGGGGACTGCGTCGTGGCGCTCCTGGACACCGAGCACCGCGTGCTCGGACAGTCCGCTGGGCTGCCACTGTTCTTGGGCAACCTGGAAACCTGTTCCATCGCGGTGGAAGAACTGTACGGCCGCGACGTCTGGAAGGAAGGGGACGTCTGGATCCTCAACGATTCCTATCTTGGCGGAACCCACCTGAACGACGTCACCATTTTTGCCCCGATCTTCGACGATGGCGCTGTGGTCGGCTTCGCAGCCACCCGTGCGCACTGGATGGACATGGGCTCCAAGGACGTCGGCGGTTCCATGGATGCGACGGACATCTTCCAGGAGGGCTTCCGGATGGGCCCGGTCAAACTGATCGAGGCAGGCATTGAAACCTCCGTCGTGGATCTGATCCGAACCAATGTCCGCTTCCCCTACCAGACCATCGGTGACATGCACGCGATGATCGCCGCCCTTCGGATGGGCACCACCCGGATGAAGGAGCTCGTGGGCCGTTACGGGATGGACCAACTGGACGCTGCCCGGGATGAGATCTTCCGTCAGACGGAGGAAATCGAGCGCGAGACCGTCCGCAACATTCCCGACGGCGTCTACGAAGCCGAAGGCGTCCTGGACAACGACGGCATCAACCTGGACACCCCGATTCCGATCAGGCTAAAGATCACAGTCTCTGGCGACACCGTTGATTTCGACGTAACCGGATCGGCTGACCAGACCATGGGGCCCGTCAACTGTGGCGCCGCCCAGGCAGTCTCCGCACTGCGGGTCGGCTACAAGCTCCTTGTCAGCCCGGACTCCAACTCGAACGGCGGGTCTTTCCGGCCGTTGACCACCCAGGTGCGTTCAGGTTCAGTTCTCGGCGCGGTGGCGCCAGCCCCGTGCCAGTGGTACTTCTCCCACCTCGGACTACTGATCGACCTGGTTTCCAAGGCCATGGCACCGGCCATGCCCGAGCGGGTTGCCAGCGCCAGCCACGGCGACTCGATGATCATCACTGCAGCCGGTTTCGATCCTCGCTTCGGCCGGAACTTCGTGACCATGGAGGCCACACTGGGCGGTTGGGGAGCCTGGCAAGGCACCGACGGCGAGTCCGCGATGATCAACAACGTCAACGGCTCCCTCAAGGACCTGCCCATCGAAATGATGGAGACCCGCTACCCATTCCGCATCAACGAATACTCCATCCGACCCAACTCCGGCGGCCCCGGCCAGTGGCGCGGCGGAAACGGAGTCATCCGTGAATACGAGTTCCTGGCCGACTGCGTCGTGGGGCTCTGGTTCGAAAGGTCCAAGACCCCGGCCTGGGGACTGTTCGGCGGCTCAGACGCCCAAGGGCCCGAGGTTGTGTTCAACCCAGGTCGCAGCGATGAGGTCCGCACTCTGAAAGCCAACGCCCGCAAGGTCAAGGCCGGCGACATCGTCCGGCTCGCAGTCGGCGGCGGCGGCGGCTTCGGGGACGTCTCCCAGCGCTCCCGGGACGAGATCACCTACGACATCGTCAACGGCTTCATCACCGAGGACTTCGCCAAGACCCACTACGGATACTAAGCCCCGCCCACAGAAGGACACCCAATGAAAAACATAAAGAAATCAGCCGCAGCCGCGGCGCTCATCGGGCTAGCGCTCCTGACGTCAGCCTGCACCCCACCCACGCAAGCGGCCGCCGGACCAGCTTCGACGGCGGACGCCGGCAAACCCCTCAACGTCGGATTCTTCGGCTTCGCCAAGTCGAACGGCTTCGCCCAAGGAACCTTCCTCGGCGTCCAACAGGCGGCCAAGGCCAACAACGCCAGCGCTACGTTCGTGGACCCCAACTTCAACGCCCAGACCCAGGTCCAGCAGATCCAGGACGCAGTCACCTCAAAACAGTTCGAGGTGATCGTTATCCAGGCGAACGACAATCAGGCCCTCATCGCGCCACTGCAGCAGGCCGTCCAAGCTGGCATAACGGTGGTGGTCGAGTTCTCCGTTATTGGTCCGAAGTTCGACACTATCCAGCCCCAGGTCCCCGGTGCGATCAGCATCGTTGACCTTCCCACCAGCAACGGCAAGATGCTCGGCCAAATGGGCAAGGATGCCTGCGCCAAAGTCTCCAAAGACACCTGCAAGGTGGCCTACCTCGAGGGATTCAAGTCCCTGCCGCTGGATAACGCCCGGACCGAAGCAGTGAAAGCTGAGCTGGCCACTGATCCGAAGATCAAGCTGGTGGCCAGTGTCGAAGGCGGATACACCCAAGACAGCGGCCGGCAGGCGTTCCAGAACGTTTCCCAGGCCAACCCGGACGTCGATGTCGTCATCGGTGCATCCCAGGCGATCACGGGTGCGGCCGCTGCGGCTGGCAATAGCAACATCAAGTTCATTGGCAACGGTGCATCTACTTCGAATGTCGAGGCCGTCCGATCCGGTAAATGGTTCTCCATCTACGTCAGCGACGTGGTGGCGAACGGCGCCAAGGCCACGGAACTCGGCCTTGCCAAGGCCCGGGGACAGCAGGTGGAGACGGCAGTGGACGAGGCGAGCTTGGCTCCCAACAAGGCCAAGGGCACCAAGGAAGCCCTCGACGCCGTGAACTACGTCTCGAAGTACTCTGACTAGCCGACTTATCACCCTCGTGGTCCTGTCTTGCCGGGGCTGAAATCCCGGCAGGGCAGGAGCCTCCGCCCCGGTCCCGGCAGGACCGGCCAAACGTCCATTCCATCTCCCGAGGTCAAAATGGCTATACAACAGTTGGATACACCAGAGCGAGTCAATCGGAGTGCCGCTCCGGAAATCACCGTCTCCGGAATCGGAAAGCGGTACGGTGCCAGCACTGTGCTCCGCGATATCACGTTGTCGGTGGCTCCGGGGGAAATCCACGGCATCATGGGGGAAAACGGTGCTGGCAAGAGCACGCTGCTGAAGATCCTCGGCGGCGCCATCGCGGCAGATTTCGGCGTCGTCAAGCTTGATGACCGGGAGGTGAAGATCGCCGAGCCCAGGGACGCCATCGCACAAGGAATATCCCTTATATCCCAAGAGCTGGCACTCGTTCCTGGCCTTTCAGTGCTGGAGAACGTCTTCCTGGGCCGATGGGCCAACACAGGAAGCCTGCTCCGTTCGCGGCGGGACGCCGATCACTTGGAGCGCCTCCTGGCCGAGACCGGCTTTGAGCTTGACCCCCGGGCGATGGCGGGGGACCTCCCGATCGGTCAGCAGCAGCAGGTCGAAATCCTGAAAGCCCTCGCCCGTGGCGCCAAGGTGCTGTGCATGGACGAGCCGACGGCGGTCCTGAACGAGGCCGAGAAAGCAAAGCTGTTGAAGGTGATCAGGAGCCTCGCGCGTTTAGGCACCACCGTCATCCTCGTATCGCACTATCTGGAGGAAGTCCTGGGTCTAGTGGACCGAGTGACCATTCTCCGCGACGGACAGCACATCACCACTGAGGACGCCTCGGGGCACACGCCCGAGTCGCTCGTCGGCCTGATGGTCGGCAGGGAGGTCGATTTCCTCATTCCGGAGGTTCGGCCGGTACCCCCGGAAGCAAAAACGGTGGTCCAAGTGGCGGGACTGAGCAGCTCAAAAGTGAAAGACGTCTCCTTCACGGTCCGCCAAGGCGAAATCCTGGGTATCGCTGGCCTGGTGGGCAGTGGCCGCAGCGAGACCCTGCTCGCCATGTTCGGTGCTGATCGAACCACCAGTGGATATGTCCAGATCAACGGCCGACGCCTCCGTGCCAACTCCATCCGGCAAGCCATCAAAGCCGGAATGGCCCTCGTCCCCGAGTCGCGGAAAGAACAGGGCCTAGTCATGTGCCGGCCGGTGGACGAAAACATCGCTCTTTCCACCTTGTCGGGCCGATCACTGGGCGGTTTCGTCAGGGTAGCCCGGGAAAAGGCAGCCGTATCCGAAATCAGCCATTCCGTCGACCTGCGCGGCGCCCGCCGCGGCTCGCTAATTGCCGATTTGTCCGGAGGAAACCAGCAGAAGGCGCTCTTCGCCAAGTGGCTGCTCAATCCTCCGGCGGTGCTGCTGGTGGACGAACCCACGCGCGGTGTCGACATCGCGGCCAAGGCTCGCATCCACGGCATGATCGCTGACCTCGCAGCAAAGGGCACGGCTGTCGTCGTTGTCAGCTCCGAACTCGAGGAAGTCATCGGCCTATCCCACCGTATCCATGTCATGAGGCAAGGCCGCATCGTTGCTGAATTCGACCGGAACGCCTCCCGCGATGAAGTCATGGCTTCCGCATTTCTGAAATAGGTGAATCAAATGACCACAGTTACTGCTGCCGTGTCCGAGCCGGCCGAGAAGAAATTCAAGCTCAATGTCAGGGATTTCGGGATCGTCTTCGGACTGATCGCCATCATGCTGCTACTGACCCTCAATACCGGAACGTTCCTCACGGGCCGAAATTTCATCAACCTGTTCGACCAAGCTGCCATCGTGGGACTGTTGGCCGCTGCCGCCACACTGTGCATCGTCAGCGGTGTCTTCGATCTTTCCTCCACCGCAAACTTGGCTGTCTCCGCCATCGCCGGAGTGATGATCACCCAGCACTTAGGGGTGATCGCGGGATTCGTCGGCGCATTGTTGGTGGGAGCCGCCCTGGGAACCGTCACCGGCCTGATCGTGGTCAGTACGAAGGTGAATTCCTTCATAGGCACGCTGGCGGTGAGCATCATTTACCGCGGCCTGGCCATCGTGATCACGGGCGGAGCCATCGTCGCGCCGCTGCCCGAGCAACTTGCCGCCTTCCAGACGTGGACCTGGCCCAGTCTCTTCGGCCTCACTGCGGGCTCCGTGCTCATGGTAGCCATGACGATCGTCCTAGGCATCGTCCTCTGGCGCACTACGTTTGGCCGCAGGATTTACGCCGTGGGCGGCAACAAGGAAGCGGCACGCCTTAGCGGTATCCGCACCGGTTCCATCCACGTCGCCGTCTTTGCCATCAGCGGCCTGTGCTCCGCGATGGCCGGCATGATTCTTGCTTCGCGCGCAGGCTCAGCCCAGCCAGCCATGGCCATCGGCATCGAACTCACGGCCATTGCCGCCGTGGTCATCGGAGGCACCAGCATTCTCGGCGGACACGGTGCTATGTGGCGGGCATTCGTCGGAGTCATGATCCTGACCGTCATCGGCAACGGCTTCAACCTGCTCCACTGGGACACCACCTACCAGCAGGTTGTCACCGGCGTCCTCATCCTGCTTGCAGTCGCCGCGGACGGATTGTTCTTCCGCAAGCGCACGGGCTAGGCCCTATCGGGGGACGCTATATACATGGAACATGGTCATGACCCGGTGAGGGAACTGCGGCAGGCTGAACAGGAGGCCGAACAATGCGCATAGGGCTGCGGTTGCAGGGAACAAGCTGCCGGACCTTGGTGCTCGACGGGCACAGCGTGGTGGCCGCCGCGGCTGCGGAGCGATGCAGCACGCTTGCGGAGGCCGTCGACACCACCTTCGAAGAGCTTCGCCACGAGCTTGGTGCGGAAATTACGAAAGTAACGGATATTACCTCCGACGCCGGAAGCGTCCTCGCTGCGCGGAAACTAGCCTCGGTCATCGCGATCCGGATTTCGCCCCGCCCGCCTGCGGACGCGTTCCACGTGACTGGGCTGCCGGCACTCGTGGTACCCGTGGTGGCCCGGACAGTCCACGTCGGCGGAGGCCACGACCTGCGAGGACGCCCCCTCGCTCCGCTAGGTTTGGAGGCTTTCCTGGCCGAACTTCCGGACATCCTCTCCGGAGACGTACGGAACATTGCAATCACCTCCGTGGGGTCGACAGCGTCGAAGGATCACGAAACGCGCATTGCCGATGCCATCCTGTCCAGTGACAGCGAAATGCGCATCAGCATCTCCAGCGACTTCTATTCCAGTGTTTTCCGCGACCGTGACTACACAGCCATCCTCAACAGCGCCCTCATGGAAACAGGAGAGGACCTGGTCGCGATGCTGGAAGCGTCGGGACGGCGGCATTTTCCCTCCGCCACGATGTGGTTCGCCAAGAACGACGGCGGCCGCGCGCCGCTCGCGCGGCTGGCAGTGATTCCGATTCACGGGTTGCGCCCCGAACCCGCTATGCAGATCCTCGGCGCGGCTACCTTGGCCGGCGCCCCGGATGGGGAGGTCGTCATCTGTGCGGACTCTGGGGTCACCGTGGGCCAAATCCGCGGGGGTCTCCCTGCTACGCGAAGCGTCATCCGCCAAGGGTACGAGGCGAGCCTCGCCAGCAACGCCGCCGTCGTCGAACCGTACACGGCCGACCATCCGGTCCGCCCTGCGGTCCCCTCGGTGGTTGCGGACCTCCGAAGCGGGCAGGACACCCCGCTCCCGTTCGGGCTGGTTCCCACGCTGGCAGCTGAGCACGACGCCGCGCAGGTGGGCTCCGCCGTCGCGCCCCTGACCGCCTGGATCGACAGGTTGGAGACTGTTAGCGGTCGGGCGGACCTCCAGTTGGTGCAGCGTCGCGCGGAAGAAGATGCCGAGTCGGCAGCCGTTCAGTTGGGGGCGAGCCCCGGGCTCACGCGGATCATTGAATCGAACGTCTATGCCATGCCGTATGGCAACCCCGGCATCGTGCGGATCAGGGTCCAAGCCGCTGGTGAAGCCTCCGGGGACACGATTGAAGATGCCCCCGAAATACAAGGACGGGCACCCTTCGGGGCGGAAGAGGGTGTCATTCGATGAGCGCCCTGCTGACGGTGGAGGATGTCCGGCACCTGCGGACCGGCGCCCACTTCCTGGCCTGCACCATCGACCCGACAGCCATCTACGTTTACGCGGAGATGATTGAAAGGGCCATGGAAAACCGCGTGTTGGAACTCATCTCGATTGACGAGCTGGCCCCCGATGACCTCGTGGTTGCGATCGGAATGGTCACTCAGGGTCTCCTCATCGCGGATATGCCTCCTGTAGGTGATGAGTTCATCGGGTGCATCCGTGCCATCGAGGCCAACCTTGGCCGGCAGGTGCGGGCGATCTATTCGCTCGCCGCCGCCAACATCAACGGAATTGTTCCCCTCATGGTCGGGCTGCAGTCCTCGCTGCCGGTGATTGATTCCGACCCCATGGGCCGTGTATTTCCTTTGATCAGCCAAACAACGCTGAACATCGGCCACGTCCCCATCAGTCCGATCGCCCTCATGGGAGTTACCGGCGAACGGGCTGTGGTGGAGGCTGAGAACCCGCAGCGGGCCGAAACCCTGGTGCGGGCACTCGTCACGGAGATGGGTGGGTGGGCCGCTACAGCCATGTATCCGTGCTCAGCGGGCCAAATGCGCGAGCACGGAGTCCACGGCTCCATCAGCCGGATGATCCGAATCGGGGAGATTCTCGACGGCGAAACGTCGGTTGGACGCAAGTTCCAGCAGCTCGCTGAATTTCTGGGTGCCACCCGGATTGCCCGGGCCCGGGTGAGTCACGTCGAAGGCCTGTCGCGCCCTTCGGACCTAGGCCTTCCGGCGCTGCCGTCCAGCGTGACGCTCGTGGACGAACGATCCGGGCAGATCATCCGCTTGGAGATCCAGAACGAAATCTTGCTGGCCCTCGTCGACGGCGCCATCGCAGCTGCCGTCCCGGACATCGTCTCGCTGCTCAACTCCGAGCACGGCACGGTCGTCAACATCGACGATGTGCGGGTGGGCGATGTCATTGACGTCCTGAAGATCAAGGCCGCGGCGCAGTGGTACTCGGAGGCAGGCCTTGATCTTGCTGAACCAAAGGCCTTTGGTATTCCGATCGAGCACCCAAGGCGGCAACATGCGTAGGTCGAAAAGCGAGAACCATCTGGATGTCGCCGCGCTCCTGGCGCACGGCTCCCTCCGCGGCACCACCCCGCTGTATCTCACTCCGTCCAGCGCGGCAATCGATGGCGTCGTTCTTGTCTCCCAGCTCGATGCCATCCAGCGGGTGCGGCCCAACACCGTCATCGTCCTTTCAGCGGAGATGGGCTCCGGCGGCTGGCTGGTGTCCGCAGCTCTGCGGCACGCCTGGGAGCGGAAGGCCAGCGCCGTCGTCGTCGCTGGAAGTACCTACTCCAGCGCAGTGATCGGCCTCGCCGAGCGGCTGGGTATCACCTTGCTGGCCGCCGAGGGCGACACGTCAGGCATTGCCCTCGCACTCGCCGCTGAAATCGGCGCTGCCCTTTCCGTGGTGGACGCTGAGCTGGCGCGGTTTGCCCGAGCGGTCGCGAAGGACACGACCTTGGGAGCTGTCCTGAATACCATCTCCAGGGAGCTGGACGGTATTGAAATCTTGCTGGAGTACGACGGCGTGAGCCTGGCGTCCGCGGGAACGCCCACCCGGGAGGCAGTCGAAATCATCACCGTGGATGTTCGCGGTTCGAATAGCTCCATCCCGTCCAGGCTCACCGCGAGGGTACCAAGATCCGGAGTCCACAACCTGCAGCTCGTCCGGTCGATCCTCGAGGTGGCAACGCCGTCGGTAAACGCTGCGTGGCTGTTGGGAGATGTCCTCGACACTGCGCGTGCAGTACCCACGGCGGCCCTTGTCGGCTTGAACCACGACCCCGGCTCCTCCTGGACCACGTTCGTGGAACGTCACCGGCACTTGCTCTCCCAGCTGGGCTGGCGTGGGGAGGAGCAATATGTGGCCGTGTGGATCCGCAGGGCGTCGTTGGAAGCTCATCGCCCGGAGCTCACAGCGGTGCTGCGGTTGCTCTGGCGGAAGGTCACAGTCCGCAGCCCCCTGGCCGAAGTCCACGGTGGCTGGCTCGCCCTTGTTCCCGTCAGATACCAAGAGTCGGCGGACCAGCTCGAAGCGCGGATCCGGGTCCGTCTCGGGAAGTCTTTAGAGGAACTGGGGCTGGGGGCAGGACTCTCTCGGTGGCGCGAGGAACCCGTGGCACTGCCGAATATCGTCCGTGAATCCCGTTTGGCCGCTGAATCCGCTCTCTCGACGGGACCCGGCACCGTGGCAGGCTTCGCCAACCTCGACGTTGCGGCGGCCGCGACGTTCGTCGATGAGGACTCGGTCCTGCTCGTGGCCGAACTGACGCTGCCGCTGCTCATGGCCAGCCCGGACAGAGACCTCGTCATTGCGGCTGCAGGGGCCTTCCTCGACCACCACGGCTCCGTCAGCCTCGCAGCAAGCTCCCTTGACCTGCACCGGAACACCCTGCAGAGCCGGCTAAACCGTGCCCGCGAACTGGGCGTCCCCCTCGACACCCCAGCCAAGCTCTTGTCCGTCCATCTCATCCTCAGCACACTTCGTCGCTCAATCCACAACAAGACGAGTTCCGCCAATCCCGGCTATAACCAGAAAGGACTCCCATGAGTTCCCAGTTCGAAAACTTTGACGATGTCTATGCCGCCGCACAGGAAACGCCCGGCGTCATCCTGTTCACCGCTTCCGTCGTCGCCGACGCAGGCACCAGCATGGCGCGCATTTACACAAGCCACCCGGGGGTCTACCCCGTGGGCGGAAGGAAGACCCTGGGCGGGGACACCAACCCGGTGTGGCTCGAGCAGGTCCTCAAGGGCCAGCAGCCGTTCCTTGGGGCGGACAAGGAAGCAGTCCGGGCATTCTTCTTCGACTCCGCGACCATTGAGTCGCTGGGTTGCGGCGCCATCGTCAACGTTCCAGTGGTAAGCAACGGTGAGACCATCGGATCCATGAACTTCCTTGCCGCTGAGGGTAGCTACGGGCAGACATCGGTGGATGCGGCCGTGGACATCGCCCAGCGCTCTGTCCCGCTGTTCGAACAAGCGATTGCCACCACTAACTAGGAAAGGAATCTCCACACGTGACCACTACGCCGCCGGGAACACTGACCATCCGGAACGCCCTCATCTTCGATGGCGAGACCCGGAACCTGATCGAAGGCTCCATCACGGTCCGCGAGGGCCGGATCACCGAAGTGGGGCGAGACGTGGAAGAGGCCGGAAAAATCGTTGACGCCGACGGCCGTACCGTGATTCCCGGGCTCATCGATGCGCATTTCCATGCCTACGCGCTCAGCTTGACTGCCGCCAAGAACGAAACGGGGCCGTTGAGCTACTCTGCGCTCGCAGGGGCCCGGCGACTTGGGGCAGCCTTGAACCGGGGCTTCACGAGCGTCCGTGACGTGGCCGGGGGAGACATAGGCCTTGCCAATGCCATCGACGAAGGCTTGTACGCAGGTCCGAGGTACTTCTTTACCGGACCGGCCCTGAGCCAGACAGGTGGCCACGGTGACATCCGGGCCGCGGACGACGGCGGGTGCTTCCATGGCGGCCACATGTGCGAAGTGGTGGACGGCGAGGATGAGCTTCTGCGGGCCGTGCGCAACCGCTTCCGCACCGGAGCCACGGCCATCAAGCTCATGACGTCCGGCGGAGTCATTTCGCCCGTCGACCCCATCAGGGTTCCGCAGTACAGCTCGGCCGAAATCCGCACTGTAACGGAAGAGGCCTCCCGCCGGGGCAGTTATGCGACGGCCCACGCTTACTCGCCCGAGGCCATCCGTCATTCGGTGCTCAACGGGGTGCGCTGTATTGAGCACGGCAATCTGCTGGACGCCGAAACTGCCCGCTTGATGGCTGACAATGAGGTCTACCTGGTTCCGACTTTGGCGACCTACGACGCGATGGCACGGCGCGGCGAAGAAATCGGTCTCACGGAGATAGGGGCGGCCAAGAACCGGGAAGTGCTGAATGCCGGCCGGAATGCCGTCGTGTTAGCACGCGACGCGGGGGTCCGAATTGGATTTGGTACCGACCTCATGGGGGAGCTGGAGGACGAGCAATTGGCCGGGCTCCGCCTGCAATGCGAAGCACTGGGTGTCTACGATGCGCTCCGCTCTGCGACATCGACCAACGCAGCCCTGTTGCGTCGCGATGACCTGGGCCGTATAGCCGAAGGAGCCTTTGGAGACCTGGTCATCCTGGACGGAAACCCTGTCGATGAACCGTCGGTGCTCTGGGACGAAAGTCGCACACGTACGGTCATCAAGGCCGGGCAGGTCATCAAAAGGCAGTAGCCAGCCGCTAGAGGCGGCCTTGAACCGAGGCCCGTGCGGTCGAACGGGCCGCCGGCCCTACCCGCCCCACTAAGCTGTGGCCCATGGAAACTGTCGTCTGGTCCAGACCGGAAAATGAGCGCGCAGGGACGCCGCTCCTGGTGATGATGCACGGATACGGCACGGACGAGCAGCGAATGGTGAATCTCTTTCCGCAGCTCCCCAAAGAATTCACTTGCGCTGCGCTCCGTGGGCCCATGGCGATAGGGGACCACTACGGCTGGTTCCTGCTGGACTACTTCCTCGCCAACGACTTCGCGGACGTCATCACGGCCACTAACAAGGTCTTCGCCTGGATCGACTCCGTCAAGCGGAATCACAGCAGCGTGAGCCTCCTGGGCTATTCCCAAGGCATGGCCATGGCCAGCACGCTTCTGCGTCTCCGTCCGGAAGGCTTCAAAGCGACAGTGGGCCTCTCCGGATTCGTGCTGGAAAACGACCTTCTGGCGCTCAGCGAGTCCTTCGATTCGCCGCCGCCGTTCTTCTGGGGCAGGGACAAAGCCGATCCCGTGATCTTCAGGGATGCCATTGAGCACACCGAGGAATGGCTCAACAAGAACATGGCTCTCACCTCGAGAACCTACCCCGGCATGGGCCATCGGATCGAGGCCCGGGAAATGGCGGATGTGAGCGCGTTTCTGCGGTTTTACGTCCTTCGTTGAAGTGAAGTCCGCGTCACATTCGGGGATGCCGGAAAACAACTCTTGATTGCCAAAATTGTAAGCGCTTACACTCTTCTTCGGCGGTGCAAGGATGTGCCGCCAAATCCAGAAGATGAAAGGGTTGAGGCCGTGTTGAATGGTTAAGGCTCACCGCGTGACAATCCAGGACGTTGCCGTCCTCTCGGGCTTGTCCATCTGCACCGTTTCACGCGCCCTGCGGAACCTGCCGAACGTGTCCGAAAAAGCACAAGCCAAAGTGGCCGACGCCGCAGCCAAGCTCGGCTACAAGGCATCCTCCGCGGCGGCCCGGCTGGCCGGCGGAAATACCGGTTCCATCGCCATCATCACTCCTACCGCCACCGCGTGGTTCTTCGCCCAGGCCGTTGAGGCGGCCGAGGAAGTGTTCGGAGACAGCGGTTTCGACACCGTCCTGATCAGCCTGCGCGGCAAGTCGAGCGTCAAGCGGAAGATCTTTGGCGACCTCCTTGGACTGTCCCAACGCGTGGATGGCGTGCTGCTCCTCAACGTCGATTTGAGCGAATCCGAGGTTGCCCTCCTGGCCGCGTCCGGCCTTGCAGTTGCGAGCGTGGGGATGACTTCCGTACCGTGGGACAACGTAGGGATCGACGACGAACTCGCAGCTTGGCAGGCCACCTCCCACCTGCTGGGGCTGGGCCATTGGGATCTGGCGGTGCTTTCCGGCCGCGAAACCCAGGAGAACTCGGTGTTGACGGCCAGCGACAGGCTCAAGGGATTCAGCCGTGCATTGAAGGACCATCACCTGACTGTTCATCCGGATTTGGTCATCAATTCGGATTCCACGATCGACGGCGGCCGTATAGCCATGAACGAACTCATTGCCCACAGGAGCCTTCCCACCGCGGTCTTCGCACACTGTGACGAGGCGGCGTTCGGGGCACTGATGGCCTTGCGAGAGCATGGGCTGTCCGCACCAAAGAATGTCTCCGTGATTGGAATCGACGACCACCCCATGAGCTGGTTCCTCGGCCTGAGCACGGTGGCGCAGCCAGTGGCCGACCAGGGTGCCTTCGCCGCCAACCTCCTGGTGGACCGGCTCCAGAACGCCGACGCCCCCAACGAACCCTCCCACCATTTCCTTGACACGAAACTCATTGAACGCAAAACCACGCGCCGCCAGCGCTGAACGGACCACTCCCCACCATGACTGATACCCGAGCCACCCAGAAGACCGCCTGGACGGGCGCCACCGCGCTCCTTTTCGACCTCGACGGCGTGCTGACGCCAACCGCCGTGGTGCATGAGCAGGCTTGGCAGGAGCTCTTCGACGGCTACCTGGCCGAAACGGGCCATCCGGACGGCTACCAGGAGAGCGACTACTTCGACCACATCGACGGCAAGCCGCGCTTCGATGGCGTGCGTGATTTCCTCACCTCCCGTGGAATCACGTTGCCGGAAGGACCCACCGACGACGATCCCGCCAACACCAGCGTGCAGGGCCTGGGCAACCGCAAGAACCGGATCTTCAACGAGATCGTGGATTCGCGTGGCGTCGAGCCCTACGCGGGCTCCGTCCGCTTCATCCACGCCGCATTGGAGCTGGGACTCAAGCTCGCCGTCGTGTCCTCTTCCCGCAACGCGCCCGCCGTCCTGAAGGCGGCCGGACTGGATGGCTACTTCCCGGTAGTCGTCGACGGCCAGGTGGCGGCCGCCGTCGGGCTCCCCGGCAAGCCGGATCCGGCCACGTTCCGTTACGCCGCCGAACTGCTGGACGTTCCAGCCGAGGGCTGCGTCGTCGTCGAGGACGCAGTGTCCGGCGTGCAGGCCGGCAGTGCCGGGAACTTCCGCGCCGTGATCGGGGTGGACCGGGGAGCCGGCCACCAGACCCTGCTCGACGCCGGCGCAACGTTCGTGGTCGACGACCTCGATGACCTCCTCTAACCAAGCCGTTTCACCAGAAACAGAAGGAACCCAACAGTCCATGGCACTCATCAGCTCCGACCGGCTGCGCTTCCCCTGCGAACCGTGGAAGCTCGTGGAGAGCATCCACGTTCCCGGCGACGCCGGTACGCTCGAAACCCTCTTCAGCCTCGGCAACGGCCACCTGGGCATCCGCGGTGCCCATTGGGCCGGGGCGGACGCCGAACTCCCCGGCACGTTCATCAACGGTTTCCACGAAACGTGGGACATCAAGCACGCCGAGAACGCGTATGGCTTCGCCCGCACGGGACAAAGGATCGTCTATGTGCCGGATGCCAACAACTTCAACGTTGTCATCGACGGCGAGCAGCTGAGCCTCACAGAGTCCGCGGTGCAGAATTACCGCCGCAGCATCGACTTCGCCACGGGTGTGTACGAATGCGCCGTTACCTGGGAGTGCCGTTCAGGCGCCATTGTCACCACCCTGGAGCGCCGCGCCGTCGGGATCGATTCAAGGGGTTCCCTCGGCATCGAGCTGAGCCTCACCGCAGACCGCCAGGTGTCCGCTGACATCACGTCTTTGGTGATCAATCGGCAGGACCAGCCTGTGGAGGACCACTCGGCCCACGACCCCCGCCGCTCCGGCCGCCACGCTGGCCGGGTGTTGCTTCCGCTCCACCTCCAGGGCTCCGACGGATCGCTGCGCATGGCTTGGGAAACCGCTGAATCCCGGCAGCGCATCGGCATGGCCGTGGACCATTGGATATCCGCCGAAGGCCAGCCCTTCGAAACCGTGGTGGGGGAGGACGAGTCAACGGTCCGCTACGTCATGGCCGTGAATGAAGGCGAGACGTTCCGCTTGGAGAAGAGCGTCAGCTACGTCGTGAACAGCGCCGATGCAAGCGAATCAGACCCGGGCGAGATCCTCGCGTCCGACGCCGAATTGGGCCTCGTGCCGTTTGACGCGCTCCTCGCCGAAGGCACGGCGCACTACCGGGATTACTGGTCTACGGCGGATATCACCATTGGCGGCCAGCCCGAACAGCAGCAGGCCGTGCGCTGGAGCCTGTTCCAGCTCGCCCAGGCCACCGCGCGGGCCGGCGTCGCGGGCATCCCGGCCAAGGGCGTCAGCGGCTCCGGCTATGAGGGCCACTACTTCTGGGACCAGGAGGTGTACCTCCTGCCGTACTTGACCTATACCAACCCGGCCGCCGCGCGCCAAGTGCTGGAATCCCGCCACGCCATGCTTCCCGACGCCCGGATTCGGGCCAAGGAACTCAGCGTGGACGGTGCACTGTTCCCGTGGCGCACCATCAACGGGCTCGAGGCCAGCGCGTACTACGCCGCTGGCACGGCGCAGTTCCACATCGCCGCCGCCATCTCCTTCGCCGCCAACCGGTACCAGTGGGCCAGCGGCGACGCGAGCTTCCGCGCCGAAGTGGGCGCCGACCTGTTGATCGAGACGGCCCGCATGTGGGCTTCGCTGGGCTTCTTCGGCAAGGACGGCTTGTTCCACATCCACGGCGTCACCGGCCCGGATGAATACACGGCGGTGGTCAACGACAACCTCTACACCAACGTCATGGCCCGCTTTAACCTGCGGGCCGCTGCGGCACTGGAACACCCGGACGTCCCCGACACCGAGCGGATGGTGTGGCAGCAGGCCGCCGCGCGTATGTCCCTTCCCTACGATCCGGACATGGAGATCTACAGCCAGGACAACGACTTCATGACCCTGGAGCCGTGGGACTGGAACACCCCTAAGTCGAAGTACCCGCTGCTGCTCAACTTCCACCCGCTGGTGATCTACCGGCACCAGGTCCTCAAGCAAGCGGATACGGTACTGGCGATGTTCCTGCAGTGGCAGGACTTCACGGCCGAGGAAAAGCAGCGCGCGTTCGACTTCTACGATCCCATCACCACCGGCGACTCCACCTTGTCCGCCTGCGTGCAGGGCATCATGGCGGCCGAGGTGGGCTACTCCGACGTCGCGCTCAAGCACTTCACCGAGGCCTTGTTCATCGACCTGGACAACACGCACCACAACACCGTTGACGGCGTGCACATCGCGTCCACCGGCGGCATCTGGAGTTCCCTGGTGTGCGGTTTCGCGGGCATGCGTGACCAGGGCCAGGTCCCGCACTTCGATCCGCGGCTGCCGGCCGAGTGGGACAGCCTGTCCTTCCGGCTCAAGATCCGCGGGCGGCTGTTGTCCGTCGAGCTGCGGCCGGGGTCCATCAGCCTTGCGCTGGTTCCGGATTCAGGTTCTCCTGGGCTAGGGTCCGACGCCGGTGCCGAACCTTTGGAGGTCAGCGTGCGTGGGCAGCGGGTAGTCGTCGGCGTTGAGACCGTCACTGTGCCGCTCGACGAAGTGCCGGTCCCCGCGCCGTCGGTCTTCCCGAGCCTCTTCCCGACGGCGGGACTTCCGGTGATTGGGAGCGCGCGGGTCTGAGTTAACCCCCAAGCTCAGCCCGGGGCCCGCAGTCCATCAGCGTCTTGCTTCTGGTAGATTGTCGCAAAAATGACGGTGATCCATGCCGTCGGGGTATTTGGGGGTCTCCTTGAGCGTGCGTGGATTAAGGTTCTTGGCTGTTTTCTCTGTCCTGCTTGGATTGCTCACCTCCACGGGGGTTTCTGCCGTCCCGGCCTCCGCCCGCGCCGCCGAGAAATCCCCAGCCTCTGCGCCCATGCTCGGTCCAACGCAACCGGTGGACCCCGGCACCTTTGTGTCGCTTTCACCGTTCCGCGCCCTGGATACCCGAGGTGGTTCGGCTGCGGGTGCTGATGCGCCCGTGTCGTTCCAGGTGGGTGGGGTTTCGGGGATTCCGGCGAATGTTTCGGCGGTTGTGTTCAATCTGACGGTGACGGGGCCGAAGTCGTTCGGGTTTGTGAGTGCGTTTGCTTCCGGTACTGAGCGCCCGAACACGTCAAACGTGAACTTCGGTGTTGGTCAGACGGTGGCGAATTCGGTGACGGTGCCGGTGGGTGCTGACGGGAAGGTGACGTTGTTCAACCGTTCCGGCGGTTCCACTGACCTGATTGCCGATGTCTCGGGCTATTACCTGTCCGGGGCTCCGGTGGTTCCGGGTGCGTTTGCGCC
>NZ_JBFTPW010000026.1:0-60284 GCF_056398685.1 Arthrobacter sp. 01T428
AAAAAAGAAGGCCTGCACACCGTCTGCGAGGAAGCCGGCTGCCCGAACATCTTCGAGTGCTGGGAAGACAAGGAAGCGACCTTCCTGATCGGCGGCTCCGAATGCACCCGCCGCTGCGACTTCTGCCAGATCGACACCGGCAAACCCTCTCCCGTTGACATGTTCGAACCCACCAAGGTCGCCCGCTCCGTCCAGGCCATGAACCTGCGCTACGCCACCGTGACCGGCGTCGCTCGCGACGACCTGGCAGACGAAGGCGTCTGGCTCTACGCCGAAACCGTCCGCAAGATCCACGAACTGAACCCCGGCACCGGCGTCGAACTGCTCATCCCCGACTTCTCCGGCAAACCCGACCACATCAGCGCGATCTGCGACTCCGCCCCCGAAGTCTTCGCGCACAACGTCGAAACCGTGCCCCGGATCTTCAAGCGCATCCGCCCCGCGTTCCGCTACGACCGCTCCCTGGACGTCATCACCCAGGGCCGGGCCCACGGCATGGTCACCAAATCCAACCTGATCCTGGGCATGGGCGAAACCCGGGAAGAGATCTCCGAAGCCCTGACCGACCTGCACGCCGCGGGCTGCGACCTGATCACCATCACCCAGTACCTGCGCCCCTCCGAACGGCACCTGCCCGTGGACCGCTGGGTCAAACCCCAGGAATTCGTCGAGCTCGCCACCGAAGCCGAGGAAATCGGCTTCCTCGGCGTCATGTCCGGCCCGCTGGTCCGCTCCTCCTACCGCGCCGGTCGCCTCTGGGCCACCGCGATGCGCAAAAAAGGCCGCGAGATCCCCGCTCATCTGGCCCACATCGCCGAAGGCATCCAGGACTCCGGCACCACCCGCCAGGAAGCCCGCACCCTCCTCGCACACCACGCCACGGCCTGATCGGCAAGGAGCCAGCATGTTCCCCACCCGGATTGAAATCATTCCCTCAGCCGGAATCGTTGAGAAAGTCCAGGCGGCGGTGCCGCTTTCCACAACGCTCACCGTTACCTGCCTGCCCCATCACGGCATCGAGCGGACCATGGAGGCTTCCGTCAAGCTCAGCCTCCTCGGCTACACCGTGATTCCGCACCTCTCGGCACGCGGGCTGGAGCACCGTGCGCAACTCTCCGGTATCCTCCGGGACTGCGAGGCCGCCGGGATTAGGGAGGTCTTCGCCATCGGTGGCGACGGGCCGCAAGGTTCCGGCCCCTACCGATCGAGCCTCCCCCTCTTGGCAGACATCGCCGAGTACTCCGGCGGAAGCATCACGGCGGGCATCGCAGGTTACCCCGAGGGACATCCTTCCATGAGCGGCCTCGACTTGCTGGATGCCCTGCTGGCCAAACAACATCTGGCCACGCACGTTGTCACGCAAATGTGCTTCTCCGCCCCGACGATCCTCGACTACGCAGCACTCCTGCGCCGGGAAGGCGTCGAGCTGCCGGTGTGGGCAGGCGTGGCCGGGGCCGTTCCCCGGACCAAACTGCTGGCCCTGGCAGCCCAGATCGGCGTCGGGACGTCCCTGAAGTTCCTCAGCAATAAAGGAACCCTTGCCCGGAAGCTTCTAGGCGGGGACAAGTACTCACCGGAAGGCCTCGTTTCCGAGATCATGGCGCACCCGGATGGCATCTCGGGAATCCATCTTTACAGCTTCAACCGACTGGACATGCCCATCTGGGAACGAAGCGACCTCCCCGATCCTGAGGCCAGCGAGGCAGCATCCGCGTAATCTGGCACCGCCTAGGTCCTGGGGACCCCTAGCTCCCCGGGACCGAAATCGCCGCGACCGTCTTTTGGTTGTCATCGCGCAGTTCCACGCCCGAAATCCCGGCGAGCTGGACCGGCGTCGCACCCGTGACCTTGATGTGGCCACTGGACGTCGCGGTCCATCCGCACGCCATTTCCTCCGTGCCGTCGCGGCCCTTGACCCACAGGTACATCGTGCCTTGCGCCGGCATGCTGCGGCCTTCCAGCTGAAGCTCGGTCCCCCACGCCTTCCTGACGAGCCCCACGGTGAGCTGCAGGCCATTGTCTGTCTGCACGGAGTAACTGGCGTCAGGCTTGGGTGGCTGGTTCAACACGGGCCCTGCCAGTATGCCCAAGCCAAGGCACGCCGCGGCGACGGCACCCACCAGGGCCGCCCACCGGCGTCGGGATTTCCGCCGCCGTGCCGCCATCTTCAGGAGGATCGGCTGCGGGAGCGTTTCCGCGAAAGCCCCTGTAAGTGGGCGGGCGTCGGAAGGGGCAGCGGTAGAGGGCTCGACGGCGGGGCGCCCGGCGGCGAGCGCGACGGCGTCGGGCACGGGGACGGCGTCGAGGAGGGCAGGGAGGCTCTCCAGCTCGCCCAACTCGAGCCGGCAGTCAGCGCAGCTCGCCAAGTGCTCCTCGAAAATCCGGGCCTCGGCAGGCTCGAGTCCGCCGAGCAAGTAGGCGCCCAGCAATTGGTGAAGTCCGGTTTCGTTCACCGCTGCACCCCCATTTCGTCGAGAATCGTGCGGAGCGCCCTCACGGCGTAGAAGGCCCGGGACTTCACTGTGCCGCTGGGGATGTTGAGCCTCAACGCGGCCTCGTTCACCGTGAAACGTTCATAATGCAGTGCTACCAGGACCTCCCGGTGTTCGGTGCTGAGCCTCAGGAGCGCCTCCTCCATGAGAACCCGGTTGAGGAGCTCGTCCACCCGTTCGGTGGCCTCCTCCGGATCCGCCATGTCGCGTTCGGCAGCCTCTGCCGGGCGCCGCTGGGCCTTGCGGTAGTTGTCGATGATGACGTTGCGGGCAGTGCGGAACAAATAGCTGCGCAGGCTGCCCGTGATCTGCGGGGCGTGCTGCCACACGCGAAGGATGGTTTCCTGGACTACGTCCTCAGCCAAGTGCGCGTCCGGCGTGCAGCTCAGCACGAAGCGGCGCAGGGCCGTGCCGTGGTCGCGGTAGATCGCGGCCACTACATCCTCGTCGAGCGGCATCGGCGCCTCCTTGGTGCTCGGCTTCCCCTTCTCCTGCGATACGACGTGCCCGCCACGAAAAAGGTTCAAGCCCCCTGAACCATTCTTCACCCGACGGCGTCGTACGGGTTAGCTTCCGGCACGTCCACGGCCGGTCGACCCGAAGGAGCAAACCATGAAGAAGCAACTCGGCACCGGGCTCGGCATCCTTGCTCTGGCCATCGCCCTCACTGGCTGTGGAGGAAGCCCCGGCGCGTCGTCATCTTCGAGCGCCACCAGTCCCAGCCCCGCGGCGTCGAGTTCAAGCGCTCCGGCGTCGAGCACTCCTGCTGGCGCGGCGGAACTGAAGACGGCGTCGTCGAGCGTCGGCGAGAGAGTGGTCGCGGCGAACGGCAAGAGCGTCTACGTCTTCGCGAAGGACGTCAAGGATTCCGGCAAGAGCGCCTGCACCGGCGGCTGTGCCACCAACTGGCCGGCAGTGACAACGACGTCGGCCAAACCGACGGTTGACGGGGTGACCGGAACCATCGGCACCATCCCCACGGCAGACGGCAAGATGCAGATCACCATCAACGGGATGCCCATCTACTTCTACTCCAAGGATGAAGACTCCAGTGACACCTACGGACAAGGCGTGGGTGGCGTGTGGTTCATGGTCAGCCCGTCCGGTTCCATGTTGACCCCGAGCAGCACCCCAAGCAGCACCCCAAGCAGCAGCACCCCAAGCGGGAGCAGCATGGGCTACTGAAACCGTCGCTCACGTTTGCACCCCAAACGGCAAACGCTCGCTCAGATCTTTCCGGACCGGCCGGAAGATCTGAGCGAGCGTTTGTCCAAAAGGCCTCAAAAGTGAGCGGGCGTCCGCCCCAGATGCCCTAAAAGTGAGCGGGCGTCTTAGGCGTCTTAGGCGTCTTAGGCGTCTTCGAACGCTTCAGCGTCCTCGAACTCCACCGCGGCGATGATTTCCTTCGTCTCGGGGTGGATCATGAAGGCTTCGTCGTCCTCTTCGATCATGATGTAGTTGCCGTGGTCCGTGGCAAAGTGCCAGGCGAGGATCGTCTCGCCGTCGTGCTCGTAGTTGGGATCGCCCATGGTGATCTTCTCCAGCCGGTAGCCGGCAACATCGCACAGTTCGCGGATGATGAGCTCGAATTCGGGGGCGTTCTCGAGTTCGGCTTCGGCCGCCTCGGCCTGGCGCTCTTCGAGGTTCGGGATGAGGGCTACACGGTCGGCGATGTGTGCCTCGAGCTGCTCCTCGTCGAGGTAGAGCACACCGTCCTGGCTGCGGAGCCACGCTGCGTTGAGTTCGATGATGTCTTCGGTCTCCAGGAGGGATTCGAATTCGCCGTCGAGGGCCTCGAGCTCGGCAACGGCTTCCGGTGCCACCTCGGACTCGTCAAGGTCGCCGTCCAGGTAGGCCTCGGCGTCCTCCTCGGACAGCGCGTCGAAAGCTGCTGCGGTGCGGTTGAACAGCTCGAGGTGGCCCTTGGCGCCCATTCCTTCAAGGCCTTCGCGGACAAACGCATCCACCTCTTCGCGCTCCGGGACCGTGAAGACGTACTGGGCGAAACCGCCCGCGAGTGCCTGTGTCAGGTAGTAGTCCACAAAGTAGCTGCGCAGGGCGTTGGTAGCGATTTCCTCGTGGTTGAGGAGCTCCTCGTACATCTCGTTGACCACGGTGACGTTCGCGTCCACAACTTCTGCGTTGTCGGCCTCGATGCTGTCCTTCGTCAGAACGACGGGGTTCTCATTGCTGGTCATGGGATTTCCTCACTGCTGGGAAGCTTGTGCTGCTCCGGACCCTTTCAACGTACGCGGGGGCGGTTGTCGGGCAAGCTAGGCAGAGGTGAACGTCGGGCAAAGTTTCAGGGCTGCTGCGTGGGCCCTAGGATTCATAGATAGCCTCCTGCCGAAAGTAGCCTTAACGAATGCCTTCCCACTCAGACGATTCCTGGGAACTGGCGATTCAGACACCCGCCATTAACGACCGCTCCCTCGCGGCCGGCCTCGCCTATGCCATGGGAAGCCGGGTCAGCGGCATCACCTTCGACTCCGCCACGGGCCTGATGATGGGCAAGGTCAGGGGCAGCGGCCCGTCACCGTATTCGACGTCGGCCAAGCTGGTCCGCAAGCCCGGAGGCTGGAGCTGCACCGTGGGCGTGTGCAGTTGCCCCGTCCGCAAGGACTGCAAACACGTGGCCGCCCTTCTCTTCGCCGCCGAAGACCATCCCGCAGTGCGGGCACAGCTGCTCAGCGCGCCCGCGTTCGGACAGACGGCCCAAACGGGGGGAATCGTGCAGCGGCCGGCCTGGGAACAGGCGCTCAGCAAGCTCATCGCCACCCCGGGGACCGCACCGCAAGGCCAGGGCCTCCCCTTGGCACTGGCCTTCGAAGTGGAAGAACCGGCCCCGCACTTCTCCTACACAGGCCGGCGCGATCCTCTCCGCAGCGTGCGCCAGCTCAAGGCCCGCCCAGTGATGATGGGAGCCAAGGGCAAGTGGATCCGGGGCGACGTCTCCTGGACCAACCTGAACTACCTCGGCTACAAGCGCGAATTCAACGAAGCCCATATCGACTGGATGCAGAACTTCCTCGCCGCGCATTCCACCGCGGACTACCGGCAGCTCACTTCCAGCATGTGGATGCTGCTCAACGAATTCGCCGGCAAGAACCTGTGGAGCCTGCTCGCCGAAGCCTCGAAGGTCGGGGTTTCGCTCATCCACTCCGGCGGGACCGAGCCGGTCCGCATTGCCGCGGAGCCCGCCGTCGTCGGGCTTGACCTTAGCCGGCCCGACGACGGACTGCAGCTGTCGCCGTCGGTGACCTTGGGCGGGGACGCCCTTGATCCGGCGGCCTTGGGCTTGATCGGCCGCCCGGCGCATGGATTGTTCTTCACGGGTCCCGGCGAGGGGCACTTGCCCGGCGTTTCGGCCCCCGCTAACCTCATCACGCTGGCCCCTTTGGAGGGCGGCGAGTCGCAGGAACTCCTCGATTTCGTCATGGGCGCGTCCCGGCTCCAGATCCCGGCGAAGGACGAAGAACGATTCCTCACGGCGTTCTATCCGAAACTCAAGCAGTCCACGCGGGTCACGGCAGCGGACCATTCCGTCGAGTTGCCGGTCCTCGCCGTGCCCACGCTGTCCTTGCTGGCGAACTACGGCTCCGACCACCGCGTGCGGCTGCACTGGGAATGGCACTATAAAGCCGGCAAGCTCGTGACTGCCCAACCCCTCTGGCGGCACCCTGACGACCACGGCTATCGCGACGACGCCGAAGAAGCCCGGATCCTGGAGACCCTGGGCCGGCCTTGGGAGGTGGTTGCCGCGCTGGGCGAATCGTCGAGCGGCGGATGGGGGGCTCCACGCCTCGCGGCCTCGGTGGCGCTGGATGGGCTGGACACCCTGGCCTTCACCGAGGAGGTGCTGCCCCGGCTCCGCGAGCTGCCCGACGTCGTCGTGGACACCTCCGGCGAGATCGCCGACTACCGCGAGGCCACCGAGGCTCCCGTCGTCTCCATTTCGACCAAGGCAACCGACAGCCGCGACTGGTTCGATCTTGGCATCGTCATCACGCTCGAGGGCGAACCCGTGTCCTTCGCGGCCGTGTTTTCCGCCCTCGCGGCCGGCCAGAGCCGGATGTTGCTGCCGAGCGGCGCCTACTTCTCGCTGGACCTGCCCGAACTGCACCAACTCCGCGCGCTGATCGACGAGGCCAGGTCCTTGCAGGACAACCCGGACCGGCACGGCACCCTGCAGATCAGCCGTTTCCAGGCCGGGCTCTGGGATGAGCTCGCGCAATTGGGGATCGTCGACGAGCAGGCGGCAGCATGGCGGGAGGCCGTGGGCGGATTGCTCGACGACGGCGTGACCGGGCTGCCGCTGCCGGGCTCGCTCGATGCCGAGCTGCGCCCGTACCAGTTGGAGGGATTCAACTGGCTGAGTTTCCTCTACCGCCACAGCCTGGGTGGCGTCCTGGCCGACGACATGGGCCTCGGCAAGACAGTGCAGGCGATTGCCTTGATGTGCGCGGCGAAGGAGCAGGCTGAGTCCGGCGCCGGAGGCACCGCGGGCGGCAGCGCCCCCTTCCTGGTGGTGGCGCCCACCAGCGTCGTGGGTAACTGGGCCGCGGAAGTGCAGCGCTTCGCGCCCGGTTTGAGCATAAAGACCGTGGGAGAGACCTTCGCCAAGAGCGGCGCGGATCCGCAGGAATCCATGGCGGGCATCGACGTCGTCATCACCTCGTACGCGCTGTTCCGGATCGACTACGAAGCCTACGCCGCCAAGGAATGGGCCGGACTGATGCTCGATGAAGCCCAGTTCGTCAAGAACCACCAGTCCAAGGCCTACCAGTGCGCCCGGAAACTCCCGGCATCCTTCAAGCTGGCCATCACGGGAACCCCGCTTGAGAACAACCTCATGGAGTTCTGGGCGCTGACCTCGATCGTCGCACCGGGACTTTTCTCCAGCCCGCGCCGCTTCGCGGAGTACTACCAAAAGCCGGTCGAAAAGAACGGCGACAAGGCCCAGCTCGCCAAGCTCCGCCGTCGGGTCCGTCCCCTGATGATGCGCCGCACCAAAGAGCAAGTCATCAAGGACCTGCCGCCCAAGCAGGAACAGGTGCTCGAAGTGGTGCTCAACCCGCGGCACCAGAAGGTGTACCAGACCCACTTGCAGCGGGAGCGTCAGAAGATCCTTGGGCTCATCGACGATGTCAATAAGAACCGCTTCACCATTTTCCAGTCGCTCACCCTGCTGAGGCAGCTGAGCCTGGACGTCTCCCTGGTGGACGAGTCCTTGTCAGCCGTGCGCTCGTCCAAGTTGGATGTGCTGTTCGAACAGCTGGAGGACATCGTCGCCGAGGGGCACCGGGCGCTCATCTTCAGCCAGTTCACGGGGTTCCTGGGCAAGGTCCGGGAGCGGCTCGACGCGGAGGACATCGAGTATTGCTACCTCGACGGCAGCACCCGGAACCGGGCCGACGTCGTGAGCGAATTCAAGAACGGCGCAGCGCCCGTGTTCCTCATTTCCTTGAAGGCCGGCGGGTTCGGCCTGAACCTGACCGAGGCCGACTACGTGTTCCTGCTGGACCCGTGGTGGAACCCAGCTTCCGAAGCACAGGCCGTGGACCGCACCCACAGGATCGGGCAGGCGAGGAACGTCATGGTCTACCGATTGGTGGCCAAGGACACCATCGAGGAAAAGGTCATGGCGCTCAAGACCAAGAAGTCGCAGCTGTTCGCGGATGTCATGGAAGGCGACGCCCTGGCCGGTGGCGCGCTGACGGCGGAGGACCTGGCCGGGCTATTTGCGGAGTAGGGCCGCGCCTGCGGCGGAGAAACGACCACGGCAAAATCGACGTCGCCGCTAGCATGTATTCAAATTTTGACGATCGTTACAAACACGGCATCCCACCGACTCTAGGTCATGAAACACGCTCAAGGCAATGACTTTCCGGATGTTTACGAAGTGCCCGCGCCGGCATCAAAACTTCTTTCTTGGTATGCCAAGTGGCGTCAATCCGCCATCCGCTGCCCATTTTGTGCCACGAAGACTCCTGTATTTAAAGGAAACTCTCCAAATCCCCGTTGACGGCAAATTCCAGCTTGGTATACCGTGAGCGAAATCGACGCCCGGTTGACGGGGCGCCATGACGAGGAGGGAAAATTCTCAATGGTTGAGCTGGAATCACATGCCACCCCCAAGGGCTTGGGCTGCGACGCCTGCGGCTACGATGGCGCGGTTGCGGAAGACTCAGGGCTCTTTGGCGGCAAGCGAAGCGTGCCGAAAGGACAGGCTGCAGGCCTCGCTGAACGGGTCCGGCACGACTCTGCCAGTGCGCAGCAACGAGGCCTCGGACCAGACGGACAGCGTGACCAGAACCGCCCGCTAGTCCTCGCGGCAAGTTGGGTTCTTGCCCATCAGCAAGGCGAGTTGGTCCTTCTGCGCGATCACGAAGTAGTTGTGCGCGGCGACCGCATCGAGGCGGTCCGCCCTTGGACCGGTACCACCGACGAGCGAATCGACCTGCAAGGGCAGCTTCTGGTCCCGGGCTTGATTTCAATGCACAGCCACGTGGCGGGCGGCGCCGCCACGCGTGGGTATGTCGAGGGCAACCTCACTCCCATGAGCAAAGGCGCCATTTTGCGCCAGGGCAGGCAATTCCTCAATGCCATGGTGTTGCTCGAGGATCTTCCGGACGAAGACCTCGACACCATGACTGCCCTGAACCTGGCAGAAATCCTCCGCGGTGGCTGCACCACCCAGGTTGAAATGTCCAAGGGCTTGAGATCGATGCAGTCCTACGTCCGCGTCGCACGGCAATTCGGAATCCGCGGCTACCCTTCCGGGGCCGTGCCGGGGATGAGGCGGATCCTACCGATCTGGAAACGCGGTGACGACGACCAAAAGTTGTTCAATTCGGTGCCCGAGACACTGGCCGAAATCCAGGAAAACCTCGCCTACGCTCGGACCATCAACGGCGTCGACGACGGCCGCATCCTGCCAATGATGGCGCCAGCGACAAACGCGGTGCACACCCCGGAAACGTTCGCCGCAATGAAGGCTGCAGCCGAAGAGCTGCACGGCCTCCACATTCACCTGCAGGCAGGGTACGGCCGGGCGCCGCAGCCGGACAAAGCTGCAATGAACCGCTTATGGGGCCAGGACGAGATCCCGTGGCTGCACAGCCTTGGCCTCTTCGACGGCTCGGTACGGGTTTTTGGAGCCCACCTTCTCGGAATCGACTTTGAGCGCGATCTTCCGCTGTTGGCCAATCCCAGTTTCACTTTCGCCAACTGTCCTTCAGGCACCGGCGCAGGTGTCACACCCGCACAGTGGCCCTGGCCGGAAGTTCTCGGAGCAGGCGTCAACTCCGGCATCGGCCTGGATACGCACTCGAACGACTACATCGAAAACCTCAAGATGGCTGTTATCTACGGTCGGATCAGGGCGGATTTCCTCGGCGATTCAACCCCGGTACCCATGGTCCGGCCGTCCATCTGGACAGCCGTGGAAGCCGCGACGCTGGGAGGCGCCCGGGGCCTGGGACGTGAAGACCTTGGCCGGATCGCAGTCGGCGCGAAAGCTGACCTGACCAGCATCGATGTCAGCGGTCTGTTGGTTGGGGTAGGGACGGTTCCGCGGGAACCGCTCAATCACCTGATGTACGCAAACGGACTCTCCGTCAAGAACGTCATGACGGACGGTCACTGGCAAGTCCGCAACGGCGCACTCGCGGTGGTTGACGAGGCCAGGCTTGTCCGCGAGGCAGGCAAGGTAGTCCAGCGCATCTGGGACCAGATGGCCGCCGACGGCGTCTTCGTCGAGGAACCTCGCAGCGACCTGATCCCAGCTGCCGCCTCGTAGCGTCTCCGGGCACCCCCAACGCATTTCTCCCCAGCCCGCTTGTCCGGGCTGATCTTCCTTTCATCTTTTGCCCGCGTTTGTTCCCGTTCATCACAAGTAGGAGAAAAATCAATGAAGAACTTTGCTCCCCGGGTACCAAGTCTCTGGAGAAAAGTCGCGATCGCCGCGGTTCTTGCCTCTACCCTCGCCGGCACTGCCGCCTGCGGAGGTTCAGGCCAGGCCTCATCGCCCCAAACGAACAGCGCCGATACTTCCCTCACGGCCCTGGTGCCAGCTGACATCAAGGCCAAAGGCACCATCACGGTCGGAACCCAGCCGGATTTCGAACCGGCCAACTTCACCCCCATCGGCGAAAACGGCGTCAAGGGGTTCAACATCGACCTCATGGATGCCATGGCCGCCAAGCTCGGCCTGAAGATCAGTTACCAGAAAGTGCCCTTCGACCAGCTGCTGGTCGGCGTCCAGACCGGCAAGTTCGATGCCTCCATCGCCGGAATGACCGACCGGAAGGCCCGGCAGGAGAATGTCGACTTTGTCGACTACCAGGTTGCGGGCACGGTCTTTATGGTGGCCAAGGGAAACCCGAAGAAGATCACGGGTGAGCCCGACGGCGGTTGCGGCATCAAGATCGGCGGAGTCAAGGGCAACGACGACGAGCGCTTGGTGGGGATCATGGCCAAAGCCTGCACTGCTGCAGGAAAGCCTGCACCCGAGCTCGTTACCTTCCCGACTGGCAGCGACAAGAACCTGGCGTTGACTTCAGGCCGCGTGGACGCCATGTTTTGGCCGGACATGGCCGTATCGGTCATCAACCGGGAAACCCAGGGGAAGCTCGAATCAGTGCCGGTGAACTTCGAGCCCAAGGTCTTCCTCGGCATGATCTTCAATAAGCAGAACCCGCAATTGCGGGATGCCTTCCTGAAGGCAACGGAGGCCATGCACGCTGACGGCAGCTACGACGCAATCCTGAAGAAGTGGGATGTCACTGTGATCGACCTGCCAAAGCCAGGCGTCAATCTCGCAACGTCTTAGTCATTACCGGAGTGCGGTCTTCCACGACGGACCGCACTCCGGATTCCAGTTCCGCAAAGAAGGACACCACATGCGTACGAAAACAACACTCCCGCCGTCGGGTGATCTCCGCCATGATCGTTGACGGCCAGGTGGCACCGACGCACGACAACGTCGGGAAGCCTCCCTTCACAGTTCTTGATCCAACACACGTGCAGGACGGCCAGGTGGCCGGAATCCAGGCCAAGCGCCGGAAGCCCTACGGGCAGATGGCGAGCGGGGCAGTCATTGTGGCGATTGCCGCGCTCTTCATCTGGTCCCAGGCGGCAAATGAGAATCTGGACTGGTCCAGCGTCGGCGAGTTCATGTTCCACCCTGTCATCTTCAAAGGCATCGCAGTCACGCTGGAACTTTCGGTCTTCAGCATGTTGATCTCGGTGGTCCTGGCTTTCGGCGTGGCCCTCATGTGCCAGAGCCGGAACCGGCTCGCGGCGATTGTTGGCCGGGTCTACGTGTGGTTCTTCCGCGGGGTGCCGCTCCTGGTCCAGATCCTCATCTGGTTCAACCTGGCGGTGCTCTTCCCGAAGATCCTCGGCGCCGACACCAACCAGCTGATCTCTGGATTCACCGCGGGTCTCTGCGCACTGTCCCTGGCCGAATCGGGCTACATGGCTGAAATCATCCGTGGCGGCATTCTGTCAGTCAGCAAGGGGCAGACGGACGCCGGCCTCAGCATCGGCTTGACTCGGGGACAGGCTTTGCGAAGGATCGTGCTACCGCAGACCATCCGGGTCATCATTCCTCCGACGGGAAATCAGTTCATCGGCCTCCTCAAGGCCAGCTCCTTGGTTTCTGCCATCGGGGGAAGCGATCTGTTGACGCAGACCCAGCTCATCTATGGCCAGAATTTCAAAATTGTGCCGCTGCTCATTGTGGCCACGGTCTGGTACCTCATCCTTGTCAGCGTCGCCAGCATCGGCCAGTATTTCCTGGAACAAAAGTTCAACCCCGACGGCGCCGCAGCCGGCGGGTCGTTCCGGGAACTCATCCGCAGGAATCTCCTGTTGCGAAACCGCTCCGATCTTTCCCGAAAGGCAGCCCAGCCATGACCATTGCTCCAGCACAGGTACCACTCATGGTGATCGACGGCGTCCACAAATGGCTTGGCAAGAACCACATCCTTCGCGGCGTGAACATCGCCGTGGCATCCGGTGAAATCGTTTGTGTCCTTGGCCCTTCAGGCTCCGGAAAGAGCACGCTACTTCGCTGCATCAACGGTCTGGAGGCCATTGAGTCCGGGACCGTTGAAATCGGCGGAGACCGCGTCGGATACAAGGTTCACAAAGGACAGTTGTTCGAACGCACCGAACGGGAATCGGCCAGAATGCGACGGCGGATAGGGATGGTGTTCCAGCACTTCAACCTTTTCACGCACATGACAGCACTGGAGAACGTCAGTTATGGCCCGCGACGGGTGCTCGGGCTGTCCAAAGCCGAGGCCAGGGAGCAAGGACTGGACGCCTTGGGGAAGGTCGGTCTGAAAGACAAGGCCGGGTCCTACCCGGCGCAACTTTCCGGCGGTCAGCAGCAGCGCGTTGCCATCGCCCGGTCCCTGGCCATGAAACCCGAGGTGATGCTCTTTGACGAACCCACCAGCGCACTGGACCCTGAGTTGGTCGGCGATGTCCTTCAGGTCATGAAACGCGTTGCCGAAGAGGGCATGACCATGGTTGTGGTCACCCACGAGATCGGGTTCGCCCGCGAAGTCGCCGACCGGGTGATATTCATGGACGAAGGACGGGTCATCGAATCCGGACCGGCAGCACATGTCCTGGACAATCCTTCCCACGAACGCACCGCCAATTTCCTGCGACACGTCAGATGACGCGGACTGCTTCCGCGTACATCCACATCCGGGACCGGATCATCAGCGGCGAGCTGACGCCGGGAACATGGCTTCGAGAACGGGAACTCTCTGCTGAATTGAATGTGTCACGGGTCCCAGTGCGGGAGGCGCTCCTGCAACTTGAGGCAGATGGCTTCACCACGACGGGTCCGCGTCACGGAGCGGTCGTCAGGCAAATGACGATCCAGGATGTCGATGAAGTCTTTGACATCCGGCTCAGCATCGAGGTTTCAGCCGCGAGCATTGCTGCCCACCAGGTGGGGGCGGGGGCCAGCCCCGATCGCCTGCTGTCGGTCCTCGCTGACGCTGAGGCTCTCGTATCCAACCACGACGAGGACCTCAGGGCCAGCACCAACGTGGCCATCCACGACGAGATCTTCAGCCTGACAGGCAACGAACTCCTGACCACCGTGATCCGCCCGGTCGCGAACCGCATGCGGTGGCTCTTCGGAAACGTCGTCCAGCAGGATCCCGAGCAACTTTGCCGGGAACACCGCGCACTGTGCCAGGCGATCTGCGCCGGGCAAGCCGAGCTCGCCTCCGCGCTGGCCATTGCCCACATCGAACACAGCCGCGGACCCGCCATTTCGCAGTTGGAGGGGAAGCTTCCCCTCCGCCGTTCTCCAGCTGTCGTGGACGGCCGGACGCCGGGCGGCCGCCGGGAGCGCTGAGGGCGTCCGGCGGTTTCCCGCTTCCTGTATCACCCCCTCGGCATATCGGGATCCTAACGGCCGTCATTTGATGTATACAATTGAACGCGGCCAGAGCAATACAGCGTCGCCGAAGGGGGAACCGTGGAGGGCACCGAAGCACAGTCAGAGACGCACGCAAGCATCGATAGAACTGTGGAATGGGTGGACACCGACGCGTCGGGCCATCAACACAACTCCGCAATCATGCGCTGGGTCGAGGCCGCCGAGGCAGAGCTTTTCCGCAACCTGGCGCTTCCGGAGTACTTCCCGAGTGCTCCTCGAGTGCAACAAGTGGTCAATTACACGGCCAAGCTGTGGTTTGGCCAACGAGTGACGGCAACCGTGAAGATCCAGAAGCTCGGGCGAACCTCCATGACCCTTGCCTTCGAGGTCTATGGCCACGCACATCCAAACTCGCCGGGCGGACTGGCTGCACATGGGACATCGACCACTGCCCACGTGCCAGCGGGCTCAGCTTCAGCCCAGCCGTGGCCGGAACGGATCCGGCAGGCGGCTGGCGTAGCGGTCCCGAACAGTCCGGGGCTCTGAACCATGATGGACATGCCCGCTCCCCCGGTACGTCACCAGCAGCTGATCGTCACGATCTATGGTCTTTATGGCCGCAGTTCGGGCGATGCCCTCCCCGTCTCTGTGCTGATTTCAATGCTGGGCGACCTGGGCTATGACGCGCCCGGGGTTCGTTCCTCCGTCTCGCGGCTGAAGGCCAAGGGTGTCCTGAAAAGTGTTCGCCTGGACGGCGTCGCCAAATACGAACTATCCGACACCGTCATTGACGTCTTCCGCGAGGGCGATCGAAGGATCTTCGCAGCCGATCGCTCCACCGAGCTGGAAGCCTGGGTCCTCGCGGTGTTTTCCGTCCCCGAATCAATGCGGAACCGTCGGCACCAACTACGCTCCGAGCTGTCCGGGCTCGGTTTTGGATCCGTGGCCTCAGGGGTATGGATCGCGCCGGCCCGAATCCTTGAACAGGCCCGTGAGCGGCTTGCATCGCGGGGTCTCATCCAGTTTGTGGACTTCTTCCGGGGCGACTATCTGTTTGAGGGCCCCATGCCCCCGAAGGTGGCCGAATGGTGGGATTTGAAGGCCATCGACGAGCAATTCGCCGAATTCCTGGACCTCTACGAAGGCGCCGGAAATCTTTGGGCCGGACTGGTCGGGGATGATCCCGAGGCCGCCTTGGCCAACTCGACCGCGGAACTGCGCCGGGATGCTTTCCGCTACTACATTCCCATGCTGACTCTGTGGCGCCGCTTCCCGTACCGGGACCCTAACCTGCCGCTGGAATTCCTCCCGAAGGACTGGCGCGGACCTGCGGTTCGCGAGACGTTCCAGGCGGTTCATCGCCTGGCCGCACCCCTAGCCGCGGCCCACGCGCACGAACTCATCCACGGCAATGCGGATCTGGTGGCACCCTAACGCGTTGCCCGGCCTACCAGGGAGCGATCGGATGGACCCCGATATGCCGCCCGTCCTTGTCGCACAGGTGACCCATCCGCTTTGGCGTATCCAGAGCGACCATCCGTTCGGTCACGTTCATGGTTGGCATCCGTGAACCCAAAGCCGTCTCCAAGCGCTGGATTTCTCCGAGGTTGCGTACCCAGAAAGTCGCATAGACATTGGCCTCGCCTGTCACTGCGGCGACCAGGCGGCATGCCGGCCAGGCCGCGAGCTGTTCACAGATGAAATCGACGTCCTTGGCCGGCGCCTTGGCGAGCAACGAGGCCTGGATGGGCCACCCGGCCAGCGACCGTGCAATATCGCAACGGAAAGTCACCCCACCCGAGGCCACCAGTCTTTCGACCCGCCGGCGCGCGGTTGCCGTGCTGCAATCCGTCGCCTACGCCAGCTCAATCCACGTAAGCCGGCCGTTTCTGACGAGCAGATCGAGCAAGCTGCGATCCAGCATGTCCAGTCGCGTCGTGTAGTTGGCCGGATTCGCTGACATGGTGCCGGTGTTGATAATCCTCGGACTGAAGACGCAGATGGTGCCCGCCACCTTCGACACCATCCTGCCCGGGCTCAGCAGCGGTAAGTATGACCTGGGAATCTCCGGATTCATAGAAACGACGGAACGCAAGAAGAACGCCGATTTTGTCAGCTACGAACAGGGCGGCACCTCGATCGCGGTTCCGCTCGGAAATCCAAAGAAACTGTCCACGGAGTGGACGACGCTCTGCGGGAAGAAGATCGCAGCCGGCAAGGGCACTATCCAGGGACTGACCATACTGCCCGACTTTGCCGCGAAGTGCGTGGCCGCGGGCCAGCCCGCCATCGACGCGCAGCTGTTCCCCTCCATGAATGACGCCAATCTCGCCCTGAGGTCCGGCCGCGTGGATGGCGTCATGTCGGAGAGCGCATCCATGAGCTGCCAGGCCAAGCTGGCCGGAGACCCCTTCGAGCTTGTTCCCGGCGCGAATCTTAGCCCGGGAATCGCCGGGGCCGCTCTGCCCAAGAATTCCCCGCTCACAGCCGCCGTGCGGGCCGCAATGACCAAGCTGGTCGACAGCCCGGCGTATAGCGCGATCACCAGCAAGTGGAGCTTGCCGGAAAACCACAAGGTCACGGCAGGCCAAGTTGCAGGCAACTAGTCGAAAAGGCCCGGATGCCATCATGATGGGCAATGCCGCACCGGTCCTGGACGAACCAAGAATCGTCAGGACGAAACACATCGGGCGTTGGACAGGGGCTTTGCTCTGTGCAACGCTGGCCGGCCTCCTTCTCCAGTCCGCCCTGACCAATCCACGCTTCGGCTGGGACCAGGTGGCCCTGTTCTTCCGCGACGGCGCGATTGTCCAGGGCATCGGCGTGACCTTGGAACTGACGGTAATCTGCATGGTCCTGGGCGTTGGACTCGGGATCGTGCTGGCCGTCATGCGGATCTCCTCAAACCCCGTGATCAGCTGGATCGCCAGGGCCTACCAGGGCTTCTTCCGTGGCACCCCGGTACTCGTGCAGCTGCTGTTCTGGTTCAACCTGGCCGCCCTGTACCCTTCCATTTCCTTTGGAATTCCAGGTGTTGCCCTGAACGCCAACGAACTAATCACCCCGATGGCGGCGGCGATCCTCGGGCTGGCCCTGAATGAAGCGGCCTACATGTCCGAAATCGTCAGGTCCGGCATCCTCTCCGTTGACCCCGGACAATCCGAAGCCGCGGGCGCCCTGGGCCTGACCCGTCTCCAGGCGATGCAACGCATCATCCTCCCCCAAGCCATGCGGGTCATCATCCCTCCGACAGGCAACGAGGCCATCGGAATGCTGAAGGCAACGTCCCTGGTAAGCGTCATTGCCGTGCCCGAGCTGCTCTACTCATCCCAGATCATCTACTCCAAGAACTTCCAAGTCATCCCGCTGCTCCTCGTGGCAAGCATTTGGTACATCATCATCACGACCATCTGCAACGTCGGCCAGGGCTACCTGGAACGCCGCTCTTCCAGAGGAGCAACCCGCACGGTCCATGTAGGGACACTCACCCGGATCCGCCGGCTCTTCCAGGGAACCCCGGCCCCCGCAGCTCAAAAGGAACCCCGACCATGACATCGCAGACATTGCACGCCCAGGCCGTTCCCATGGTCCGGGCAGAAGGACTCGTGAAGAACTTCGGTCATCTGGAAGTCCTCAAGGGCATCGACGTCGAGGTCCAGAAAGGCGAAATCGTCTGCCTTATCGGGGCCTCAGGCTCCGGGAAAAGCACCTTCCTACGTTGCATCAACCAGCTGGAAAAGGCCAACGGCGGCCGGCTGTGGGTCGAGGACCAGAGGGTCGGATACAAACTCAAGGGCAACAAGCTGCACGAGCAGACGGACGCCGAAGTCTGCCGGGACCGCGCCCACATCGGAATGGTCTTTCAACACTTCAACCTCTTCCCGCGCCTGACCGTGATGGAAAACCTGCTCGAAGCGCCGCGGAGAGTACTCAAACAACGCGACGCCGACATCAAGGAACGGGCCCTGGGGCTCCTTCGCCAGGTCGGCCTTGAAGACAAGGCCTCCTCCTACCCCCGGCAGCTCTCAGGCGGCCAGCAGCAACGCGTGGCGATCGCCAGGGCACTATGCATGGAACCCAAGCTCATGCTCTTTGACGAGCCGACCTCGGCCCTGGACCCGGAACTGGTCGGAGACGTCTTCATGCACCAAGGCCGGATCATCGAAGACGGCCCGGCCCGCGAAGTCCTCGGGAACCCCCGCCACGAACGTACCCAGGCGTTCCTCGCCTCGGTGCGCTGAGGAGCGGAACCAGCGATATCACTGGCCTACTTATAGGCCTGCCCACCACAAAAGCTCATCTCACGTCCAAGGGAATCACGTATCAATGCACACCAAAAACCACATTTCCGAGGGCAAGCTCGGCCCGTACAGCCATCAGGAGGCACCCCAAGCATACGGCGGGGAAACAGCGTCAATCGCGCTGAAAAGGACCGCAAGAGACGCACTACACCGGGCACAGCGCGACATCGTCGGACTAAGCCATCAGTTGCATGCGAACCCGGAGCTGGCGTTCGCTGAATACGAATCGGCGCGGGCCATCACGGATCTTCTTGAGCGGCACGGATTCGACATAGAACGCGGCATAGCGGATCTCGAAACCGCGTTCGTCGCAACCTCGGGTCATGGCGAATTGGTCGTGGCATTCTGCGCTGAGATGGATGCGCTGCCTGAAGTCGGCCATGCTTGCGGGCACAACGTGATTGCCGCCGCCTCCGTCGCGGCAGCAATCGCCCTAGCCGAGGTCGCTGACAGCGTTGGGGTGTGCGTGAAGGTTTTCGGCACTCCGGCGGAGGAAGCCGGAGGCGGAAAAATCATCATGCTGGAAGCCGGCGCGTTCGATGGCATACATGCGGCCATGATGGTCCATCCCGCTACCAAGGAGTACGCGGATCACCACACGCGGGCCGTAGTCGGGCTTCGCGCAAGCTACACGGGACGCACGGCTCATTCGGCTGCGGCACCCCACGAAGGAATCAACGCCGGCGATGCCGCCACCGTGGCCCAAGTTGCGATCGGTTTGCTCCGTCAGCAGCTTCTGCCGGGGGCGCTCGTGCACGGCATTGTGACCAAGGGAGGTGAAGCGGCCAACAGCATCCCGGGCGCCGCTGAATTGCTCTACGATGCGCGCGCCAACAGCGTCAAGGAGCTGGCCGAGGTCAAAAAGCAGCTCATTGTCTGTTTCGAAGCGGGAGCTGTCGCGACCGGCGCCAGCCTGCACATCACTGAGGAAACAAGGGAGTTTTCCGGGTTCCGGAACGATCAGCCGATGGTCGGTTTTTACCAAGCGAACGCGGAGTCCCTTGGACGCCGCTTTGATGACGAGCCCTTGGAAAAGCGCTTGTCGGAAGCCGCCTCGACCGACATGGCCAACGTCTCACTGGCAATACCGTCAATTCATCCAGTGATCAGGGTGGAAGCCCACGGAGCGTCAAATCACCAGCCGGAGTTTGCCCGCTGGTGCGCCAGCGAGGACGCCGACAAAGCAGCGTTGGAAGGCGGGGCAGCGATGGCGTGGACAGCGATAGACCTTGCCCTGGACACCACGGAACGACGACGGCTCATCACCGTCGGAGAATCTTCCGGTCCGGGCGCCGAAGCAGCGGACTTCTAGCGTTACCTGCCTGAAGGCGTCGGGATTGCCGTCCCGACGCCTTCTCGTCGGCCGATGTCGCCGTCGTCGGTGAACTCAATGACGACGGCCGGACACTCGCCGACACCGTCGCCTCGATCTTGGGCCCGGGCCCCATGGCATGCGTGGAGTTGCGGAGCTCCTGGGAATCAGTCAACAAACGGTCAAATCCCACCTGCACAGGGTCCGCCAGCGCTACGCCGCCTCGGGAATCGACGTGGGCAATGTCCTCAGCCTCCAGGACCGGCTCCGCAAAGACGGTTGGCTGGCCTAACGCCTAGCGCCCAGGGATGACGGCGATGCCTTGGATCTCAATGAGGGCTTCCTTCTGCCATAGCCGCGTGACGCCGATTCCGGCCATGGCGGGGTACTGGGATCCGGCCATTTCACGCCAGATCCTTCCGATCTCGCGGCCGTTGGCCGTGTAGTCGTCAACGTCGGTCAGGTAGATGGTCACGTTGACGAGGTCCTCGGGCTGGCCGCCGGCCTCGCGCAACGTAGTGAGGACGTTCGAAAACGCCTGGGTGAACTGCTCCACGATGCCGCCGGGAACGATGTTCATGTCTTTGTCCAGGGCGGTCTGCCCACCCAGGAACAAGGTGTTTCCGGCGAGCATGCCGTGCGCAAACCCGGATGGCTTGGGGAGCGACTCCGGGTTGATCGTCTTGTGGCTCATGCTGTTCCTCCTCGTTGTGGCAACTGCGAAAACTTTTGGAAAGCCTCTGTGCAGATCATTCCTGCCGTGCTACGTTGAGCATATGTGACGATCGTAAAAAAGTCGACATATGTATTTCGGGAAGCAGTATTTTGAGAAGCAGCAATGGAAGGACAAAAACGCATGAAACTCGCCACCCTGCGGACGGCCGGTGGAGGCACAACGGCGGCACTCGCCACGGGCGCCAACTCTTACCTCGCGCTGCCGGTCACCGACGTCGGGGCGCTTCTTGCCCAGCCGCAGTGGCGAACCATCGTGGAGAAAGCCGTGGCCGCCGGAGGCAACGCCATCGCTGACCCCGACTTCGCTCCGCTGCTTCCGCGGGCAGGCAAAGTCATCTGCTGCGGACTGAACTATGGCGACCACATCCAGGAGATGGGCCGCGATCTTCCCGAATACCCCACGCTCTTCGCCAAGTACGCGGACACCCTCACGGGCCCGGCCGACACCATCCACATCCACGGCAGCAGCCGCGTCGACTGGGAGGCCGAGTTGGCCGTCGTCGTCGGCTCCGAACTCTTCGGCGCGGACGAAGACGAAGCGCGGAAGGCTATTGCCGGATACACAATCGCCAACGACGTCTCCATGCGGGATTGGCAGAACCGCACGCTGCAGTGGTTCCAGGGCAAGGCGTTCGACCGAACGACACCGGTGGGGCCAGTCATGCTGACCGCGGACGAGGCCGACGGCGACTTCGAGGTCCGCGGCTACGTCAACGGCGAACTCGTGCAGCACGGCAACACCAGCACCTTGGTGTTCGGCCCGGCACGCCTGCTCTCCTACATTTCCCATTTCACTACCCTGCGCCCAGGCGACCTTGTCCTGACCGGTACGCCCGGCGGAGTGGGGATGGGTATGACACCGCCGCGCTTCCTGAACGACGGCGACGTCCTCACCACCGAAATCGACGGGATCGGACGGCTGGAAAACAATTTCCGGATCCACGCACCCGTCCCCGCC
The DNA here is from genome assembly GCF_056398685.1 of Arthrobacter sp. 01T428. NCBI lineage: Bacteria > Bacillati > Actinomycetota > Actinomycetes > Micrococcales > Micrococcaceae > Arthrobacter > Arthrobacter sp. 01T428. The sequence goes on from NZ_JBFTPW010000026.1 coordinate 21,212, forward strand.
ATCGCCTAGGCCAATACCAACCACTTCAAAGGAGTGACCACCATGAACCCAACCGCAACCGATTACCGCCTCGAAGGCGACAACTCCATCTACGCCCAGCCGGACGGCAAAGTGGTACCCGTCGTCACCCGCGCGGGTGAAGAGGACACCAACACCGCCCAGTCCGGCGACTGCATCCGCGTCTCCGGCGTCAGCATCCAGCACACGCCGGCCACCAAGATCTGGTTCGGGCAGGTCTCCAACGTTCCCGGCTACCGCTCCCTGCCGCACCACCACGGCGAAGCGGAAACCGGCGGCTACGTGCTCCGCGGCCACGGACGCATCTACTTCGGCGAAAACTACTCCGAGTTCCTAGACATGAAGACCGGCGACTGGGTATTCGTCCCGCCGTTCATGCCGCACGTCGAGGCCAACATGTCCATCACCGAAGAACTCGTATGGCTGACCGCGCGCACCCCGGAGAACCTCGTGGTCAACCTTGACGACGTTGCCGACGAGACCCTCGCAGACTTCCGCAGGGCCTGATGGACATGTCCACCGGAACCTTGACGTCGGAGACATTCCTCAAGGCCATCGAGCTGACGGCCGTCCACGCCCAGATCCACGACGAAGCCTACGAAGCCACCTCGCAGTACGTCCCGTGGCCCAAAGCCTACGGCGGAGACATGGTGGCCCAGGCCGCGGCAGCGATGATGCGCTCGGTCGACGACGACCGCTCGCTGCATTCCATGCACAGCTACTTCATGCGCCCCGTGGAGATCGGGGCCACCGTCCGCTACGAGGTCGAACGCCTCCGCGACGGCCGTGGATACTCGACCCGCAGCGTACGGGGCTACCAGAACGGCAAGACCGTTTACGCGGCGATGGGCTCCTTCCAAGTGCCCGAAGACGGCCCGGACTTCCAGCCTGAGGCGCCATCCGCCGTCGAGCCCGAATCCCTCCGCAGTGCCGCCGAGGTGCTCCAAGGGGTCGAGGGGCTGGCCGCCGAATACTGGTCTTCGAAGCGAAGCTTCGACATGCGGCATATTCCCAGCCCGGTATATCTGCAGGTGGAAGGCGATTCCGTGCCGCACCAGGCGATCTGGGTCAAGGCCTTCGAGCAATTGCCTGACGCCGGCAACGAACACGCGACCGCCGATCTGCACCGGGCGGCACTGGCATATGTCTGCGACTACACCATCCTGGAGCCCCTGCTCCGGGTGAACGGACTCCACTGGTCCAGTCCCGGACTCGCCACGGCCAGCCTGGACCACTCCATGTGGTTCCACCGGGCCGGCCGCGCCGACGGCTGGGTCCTTTACGCCCAGGAAGCAGTATCCGGGCAGAGCAACCGCGGGCTTGCCATGGGCCGCTTCTTCGACAGGCAAGGACGCCTGCTGGCGACGGTGGCCCAAGAGGGCATGATCCGCGCCGGCTCCTGAACACACCCGACTTATCCGCGTATTACTGAAAGGAGTGGCCATGACGATGTTGAGATCAGCCCACGTGGACACCTTCACCCACGACCATTTGCCACCGGCGGGCACATGGCCGACGCTCGAATTCACCCTGCCGGAACTCCAGTACCCCGAGCGGCTCAACGCCGCGGCGGTACTCATTGACCACGCCGTCGCAAACCACGGTGCCGCGCGGCCCGCCCTGCGTACCCCGGACGGTACGGTCTGGACTTACGGCGAATTGCAGCAGCGCGCCAACCAGGTGGCCCAGGTCCTTACCGAGGACCTCGGGGTGGTGCCCGGTAACCGCGTCATGCTTCGCGGACCGAACAACCCCTGGATCGTTGCTGCCTGGCTCGGCGTGCTCAAAGCCGGGGCCGTGGTGGTTACCACCATGCCGATGCTGCGCTCAAGCGAGGTCGGCACCCTCATCAGCCTCACGCGTCCGGCTGTGGCGATCTCCGACCACCGATTCATGGACGAACTGGCCGCGGCCGCAGGCGAGGACACCGTTGTCCTCTCCTACGGATCCGACGACGCCGGCGACCTCACGTCCCGCTGCGCCGCCAAGAGCGGCGAATTCACTGCCGTGCCCACGGCCGCCGACGACGTCGCGCTGCTCGGCCCGACGTCGGGCACCACGGGCACGCCCAAGATCACAATGCATTTCCACCGGGACATCCTCGCGAACGCCGACACTTTTGCCCGCCACATCCTGCAGCCAACCGCAGACGACGTGTTTGCCGGTTCGCCGCCCCTCGCCTTCACCTTCGGCCTCGGCGGGCTGGTGGTCTTCCCGCTGCGCTTCGGCGCATCGTCGTTGTTGACCGAACGGGCTACCCCGGTTGAACTTGCCGAGAGTGCAGCCGCTGCCGGCGCCACTATCCTTTTCACCGCGCCCACTGCGTACCGCGCCATCCTCAAGGAAAAGCGCGGCGAGCTGCTTAGCGGACTGCGCATTGCGGTTTCCGCCGGCGAACACCTACCCAAGGAAACGTGGGAGGCAGTTCGGGAGGCCACAGGCCTCCGGCTCATCAACGGCATCGGAGCCACGGAAATGCTCCACGTCTTCATCTCCGCCGCGGGCGATGACATCCGGCCCGGCACCACCGGACGGGCAGTGCCAGGGTACAGGGCAACCATCCTCGATGACGAGGGTCTGGAACTCGGACCCGGGCAGCTTGGCCGGCTCGCGGTCATCGGCCCCACTGGATGCCGCTACCTGGACGACCCCCGGCAAGCAAATTATGTGGTCAACGGCTGGAACGTCACCGGCGATACCTTCACGAAAGACGAGGACGGGTACTTCACCTACCAGGCCCGCTCGGACAACATGATCGTTTCCTCCGGCTACAACATCGGCGCGCCAGAGGTGGAGACAGCCATCGACCTGCACCCCGACGTGGTGGAGAACGCCGTCATCGGCCGCCCCGACGAAGCACGCGGCAGCGTCGTCTGCGCGTTCATCGTCCTGCGCGAAGGTGTCACAGGCGATGACGCGAAGCGCAAGGAAATCCAGGACTTCGTCAAACGGACGATCGCCCCCTACAAGTACCCGCGGGACATCCGGTTCGTCGACGAGCTTCCCCGCAACCCCAGCGGCAAACTGCAGCATTTCAAGCTGCGCGACCGCATCAACAACGACCCCGAACAACTTGCCGGCGCAGGCCTCGGCCAGGCCTGAAAAGGAGCAAAAGCATGAAAATCGCAATCGTAGGAGGCGGCCCCGGCGGCCTGTACTTCGCGGCCCTGATGAAGCAGCTCGACCCGTCACACGACATCACCCTTTGGGAACGCAACGCCGCCAGCGACACTTTCGGTTTCGGCGTCGTCTTTTCCGATGAGACGCTCGGCGGCATCGGCAACGCCGACCCCGTCGTGGCCGAGTACATGAGCCGTCGCTTCGCCCGCTGGTCCGACATCGACATCCACTTCGGCGGCGAAACGGTGACGGTGGGCGGCCAGGGCTTTGCGGCCATGAGCCGAAAGGAACTGCTGGAACTGCTTCAGCGCCGCTGCGCCGAACTCGGAGTCGACCTGCGTTTCCAGACCGTCGCGCCGCCCGTTGAAGAGCTTGAGGCCAGCCATGACCTGGTCCTCGCCGCAGATGGGATCAACTCCCAGATCCGCGCCAAATATGCGGACTCCTTCTCTCCAAGCCTGGACCCGCGGCCCAACAAGTTCATGTGGCTGGGCACAGACCAGGTATTCGAGGCATTCAAGTTCTTCGTCAAGGAAACCGAATGGGGAGTCATGCAGATCCATGGCTACCCGTACTCCGACGAAGGATCCACGTTCATTGTCGAAATGCACGAGGACGTGTGGCGGGCTGCCGGCTTCGACGAGACCGCAGCCGATGTCTTCCCGCCAGGCGTGTCCGACGAGAAGGCGATCAGCAAGATCCGTTCCATCTTCGCCGAGGAACTCGATGGCTACGAGGTCCTGTCCAACAACTCCAAGTGGATCAACTTCACCACCGTCCGCAATCAAAACTGGCGCCACGGCAACGTTGTGCTCCTCGGCGATGCCGCGCACACCGCACACTTCTCCATCGGCTCGGGCACGAAGCTCGCCATGGAGGACTCTCTGGCACTCGCCGCTTGCCTGCACGAGCACCCGGATGTGGAATCTGCACTCTCTGCCTATGAAACCGAGCGGCGTCCGGTTGTCGCCTCCACCCAGCGTGCAGCCCAGGCTTCGCTGGAATGGTTCGAGCGGATCGCCCAATACAAGGAGCAGGACCCGACGCAGTTCGCTTTCAACCTGCTCACGCGGAGCCGCCGCATCACCCAGGAGAACCTGCGCTTGCGCGACCCGGAATTCGCCGACGCCGTAGACCGCAACTTCGCCCAATCCCAAGGACTGGCGGAGACCGCCCCGGCCATGTTCCAACCGTTCCGGATCGGCGGACTCGAGCTCAAGAACCGCATCGTCGTGTCCCCCATGGACATGTACTCCGCAGTGGATGGCGTCCCCGGCGACTTCCACAAAGTCCACCTCGGCTCCAAGGCACTCGGCGGTGCCGGACTGGTCATGACCGAAATGGTGTGTGTTTCCGAGAGCGGGCGGATCACCCCCGGCTGCACCGGCCTGTACACGGACGGCCAGCGCGAGAGCTGGAAGGAAATCGTGGACTTCGTCCACGCTCGCTCGACAGCCAAGATCGGGGCCCAAATCGGACACTCCGGACGCAAGGGCTCCACCCGGCTGATGTGGGAAGGCATCGACGAACCGCTCGAATCCGGCAACTGGCAGGCCGTTGGCCCGTCGGCCCTGCCGTACGGTCCCGGCAACCAGACGCCCGTGGAACTCGACCTTGCAGGCATGAAAGCCATCAAAGCCCAGTTCGTGGAAGCTGCCCGTCGGGCCGATGAAGCAGGCTTCGACCTCCTCGAGCTCCACGCCGCGCACGGCTACCTGCTCTCCTCCTTCCTTTCGCCGGTGTCCAATCTCCGGAAGGACGAATACGGCGGTAGCGTGCAGAACCGGCTGCGGTTCCCCTTGGAAGTGTTCGACGCCGTCCGCGCGGCTTGGCCTGCCAGCAAGCCTGTGACGGTACGCATCTCCGCGACGGACTGGATCGAAGGCGGCAACACCTCGGACGACTCGCTCGACATCGCGCGGGCATTCGTGGCCCACGGCGCCGCGGGGATCGACGTCTCCACCGGCCAGGTCGCCAAGGAAGAACAACCGGCTTTCGGCCGCAGCTACCAGACTCCTTTCGCCGACCGCATCCGGCAGGAAGTTGCCGCGCCGGCGGGAGCAGCCGTCATCGCCGTCGGGGCCATCTCCAGCTACGACGACGTCAACTCCATCCTCCTTGCAGGACGGGCAGACCTCGTGGCGCTTGGCCGGACGCACCTGTTCGACCCCCAGTGGACACTCCACGCCGCAGCCGAGCAGGAATACCAGGGCCCCGGAGCGCAGTGGGTGCCTCAGTTCCGGGCGGGCCGGCGGAAACCGCCGAGCTCCCGCACGGATGCGGTGCGCCCCCGCCTGTCCCTCTTGAAAGAGCCGGAATCCGACGCCGGCAACACGCACCTACGCTGGACCCCGCAGTCTGTCTCCGCCCCCGCGCTGGCCAACTAGGCTGGACCGCATGGCTATTATCCATCGAGCAACCCTGAGTCCTAGCAAACTTGAGCTCATCGAAAAGTACTTGCCCGTCCAGCCGTGGTTCACCAAGGACGGCTCCGCGCCGCCCGAGCTGCTCGGTGCGTACCGCTTCGATGATCCGGACGGCGAAGTCGGCCTCGAAACCCACTTGGTCTCCCACGGCGGCAAGGTCTATCAGGTTCCCCTGAGCTACCGGGGTTCGGAATTGCCCGGTGCGGAGCACTCGCTGCTCGGCACCATGGAACACTCCGTGTTGGGCACGAGGTGGGTCTACGACGCCTGCACCGATCCCGTCTACGTCGCTGCCCTGGCCACCGCCATCCTCACTGGGCAGCGGGAAGCCGAACAGTTCGTGGACATGGACGGCGTGCTGGAGCCAAGGGCGAGTTCCGTCGAGGTCAAGGGCAGTGGAACCCCCGGCAGCGAAGTCCCCGCTCTGAGTCCCGCAGCGCCGATCACCGAAGGCGGCGTTACCAGCATCGACGCTGGTGAACTCACCGTCCAGGTGAACCGCGTCCTGGATCTGGGGATCCAGGGTTCGGAAGATTCGGCTGCCCTTCGGGGCACGTGGGCCGGGCAGGAGGCACCGGTGCTGCTGGCGTCCCTCTCGCGGCCCTAGAGGACTACTCCCCCGGTCGCGGTCTCCACACCACAACTGCCTGGGACCGCGCCCGGGGGCGCTGCCCGCGGGCCAGGCTGACGACGTCGCCGGCTGCTCCCGCCGCGAAAACGCGGGCCTCCATGGGGCTCCGCCGCCGCTGCAGTTCCTCGCTCAACTCGGCCACGCGGAATTGCAGCGCGGCCACCTGGTTTTCGAGCTCGAGAATGCGCTTGATGCCCTCAAGGGACACACCCTCGTGGGAGAGCCGCTGGACCTCGCGCAAGCGGTCGATGTCGCGCTGGGAGTAACGCCGGGACTTGCCCGGCGCACGGCTCGGCGACACGATGCCGAGCCGGTCGTACTGCCGCAGGGTCTGCGGGTGCATGTCAGCCAGTTCGGCCGCGACGGAGATGACGAAGATCGGCTGGTTGATGTCGATGCCCATGCCGACGTCCCCTCCCATGTCTTCTGCCGCTACAAGCGGGCCTTGGCGGCCAGGTCGTGGCGAGGATCGGCGTCGGCCGTGGCCGCGGCGAACGCCTTGACAGCTTCCTCGGCCTGTTTGTTGAGGTTCTGCGGGACGGAGACGTCGATCGTCACCAGCAGGTCTCCGGTGCCCTTCGAGGTCTTGACGCCTCGGCCTTTGACCCGGAGCGTCCGCCCGGAAGGCGTGCCGGCCGGGACGCGGACGGTGACAGTGTCGCCGTCGAGCGTCGGCACGTGGATGTTGGAACCCAAGGCCGCCTCGGCGAAGGTGACCGGCACATGGATCCGGATGTTGTCGCCGTCGCGATTGAAGAAATCGTGGGGCTTGACGTTCACCGTGATGATGAGGTCCCCGTTTCCGGCTGCGCCTGGGTTGCCCTTGCCACGCTGGCGGACCTTCTGGCCGTCCCTGATGCCCGCGGGAATCTTCACGTCGATGACGTTGCCGTTGCTTTCGCGGAGGCTCACCGTGGTGCCATGAATGGAGCCTGCAAAGGAAATCGAGGTGGACGCCGTGCGGTCGCTGCCCTTTTGCGGGGCCCGCTGGAAACCGGTCTGTCCACCGCCGAAGCCACCGCCGAAGAGGTCAGCGAACTCGGGCGGGATGCCCCCGGCACCGGCAGGCTGGCGTCCGCCGCCGAAAAGGCCGTCGAACAAGTCCTCGAAGCCGCCATTGGCCGGGCCGCCGCGAGCTGCGCCCGGCGCGAAGCGTGCCCCGCCCATGGCGCGAATGGCATCGTACTGCTGGCGCTCCTCGGCATCCGAGAGCACCGAATAGGCCTCCGAGATGTCCTTGAACTTCTTCTCCGCAGCAGCATCCCCGGAATTGGTATCCGGATGGTACTTCCGCGCAAGCTTGCGGTACGCCTTCTTGATGTCAGCGTCAGAGGCGTCCTTGGCGACACCAAGGATGGCGTAAAAATCCTTCTCAACCCAGTCCTGGCTGGCCAAGGGCGTTTCCTTTCGATTTTGGTTCAGTTTGCGCTCCGCTGGATAGGGGCCGTGCCCGCTCCGCGGTGCCCGCCACGCCGCGGCCCCCTATCCAGCTGCGCTGCGCTTATCCCACCTTAGGTGAGACGACCGCCTGAGCGGAGCGAGGCAAGGGGCCCGGGAGTGGCATCTAAGGATCTGGCCGAGGGCCCCGACACGAGCTTGCGAGTGTTGGGAAGGCCAATATCCGCTGCCGAAGCCGGATGGCCAAGGATCGCAGATCCTGGGCCACCCGGCGAAGGGGCGGGGCCCCTTGTCTCGTTTCGCGGTGCTGCCCCCTCATCCGCGAAGGCGCGGTGAGGCGGTAACTCCGTCTAGGCCGGCACAGCCACGATCACTTGGGCCGCGCGCAGCACTCGGCCGCCGGAGCGGTAGCCGGAGCGCAGCACTTGGCTGACGGTGTCAACTTCGATGTCCTCGCCCGGCTGCTGGATGAGTGCTTCGTGGATCGTGGGGTCGAATTCGACTCCGGTTTCCGCGATGCGCTCCAGGCCGTACGTCTTCAGCGCGTTCTCCAGCTTGGCGGCGATCGCGGCGAACGGGCCGTCCACGAGGTCGCCGTGCTGGCGGGCGGCGTCGACGTCGTCGAGCACCGGCAGCAGGGCGTTCAGGACGCCGATGACGGCCATTTCCCCTGCGACGGCGCGGTCGCGTTCGACGCGCTTGCGGTAGTTGACGTACTCGGCCTGCAGGCGCAAGAGGTCGTTGCGGAGTTCCGCGGCCTCTGCTTCCGCAGCGGCGCCGGGGGCTACCGACTCTTCAGCCGGAACCTCCATGCCGTTGAGGATTTCCTCAGCCTGGGACAGGGCGTCGCCCTCGGCAGCGGCGTTGGATTCAGCTGCCGATCCTTGGGTGTGGCGGGCGGCCCCGGTCTCCGGGTCAACCTTGCGGTTGTCCCGAATGACCGGCTTGTGCTGCTCGTTGCCCTCGTTGTTGGAAGGTGAGTGCTCTGCGTCGTTGCCGTGGTGAGGCATGCTTACTTCTTTTCGTCTTCGTCGATGATCTCGGCGTCGACGATGTCCTCGTCTGCCTTGGCGCCGGCGTGGGCGCCTTCAGCACCTGCGGCGCTGCTTGCGCCATCCGGGGAACCGGCCTGCGAGTAGATCGCTTCGCCCAGCTTCGACTGCGAGTGCTGCAGCTTCTCGAAAGCAGTCTTCACTGCTGCGTCGTCGGTGCCTTCGAGGGCCTTCTTGAGGGCGTCGACGTCGGCCTTGACCTCGGTCTTGACCTCTTCCGGCAGCTTCTCGTCGTTTTCGGCGATGAGCTTGTCTACGGAGTAGGCGAGCTGCTCGGCAGTGTTGCGGGTGTCGGTAGCTTCGCGGCGGGCCTTGTCCTCGGCTGCGTGTTCCTCGGCTTCACGGACCATGCGGTCGATGTCTTCCTTGGAGAGCGCGGTGCCGCCGGTGATGGTCATCGACTGCTCCTTGCCGGTGCCCTTGTCCTTGGCGGAGACGTGGACGATGCCGTTGGCGTCGATGTCGAAGGTGACCTCGACCTGGGGGACGCCGCGCGGTGCCGGAGCGATGCCGGTCAGTTCGAACGTGCCCAGCGGCTTGTTGTCGCGGGTGAATTCACGCTCGCCCTGGAAGACCTGGATGGCCACGGACGGCTGGTTGTCGTCAGCGGTGGTGAAGGTCTCGGAACGCTTGGTGGGGATGGCCGTGTTGCGCTCGATCAGGTGCGTCATGACGCCGCCCTTGGTTTCGATACCGAGGGAGAGCGGGGTGACGTCGATCAGGAGGACGTCCTTGCGCTCGCCCTTCAGCACACCGGCCTGGAGGGCTGCGCCAACGGCAACAACTTCGTCCGGGTTGACGCCCTTGTTGGGCTCCTTGCCACCGGCGAGTTCCTTGACGAGGTCGTAGACGGCAGGCATACGGGTGGAACCGCCCACGAGCACGATGTGGTCGATTTCGGAGAGCTTGATGCCGGTCTCGGCGATGACGTCGTGGAACGGCTTCTTGGTGCGCTCGAGCAGGTCCTTGGTGAGGTCCTGGAACTTGGCGCGGGTCAGCTGCTCGTCCAGGTGGACCGGGCCGTCGGGGGTGACGGACAGGTACTGGAGGGACACGTTGGTGCTGGTGGAGGAAGAGAGTTCCTTCTTGGCCTGCTCCGAAGCCTCGCGCAGACGCTGGAGGGCGATCTTGTCCTTGGAAAGGTCGATGCCCTTGATCTTGAGCTGGTTCAGCAGGTAGTCAACAACGCGCTGGTCCCAGTCGTCGCCGCCGAGGCGGTTGTCACCGGCCGTGGCGCGGACCTGGATGGTGGAGAAGCCGTCTTCGTCCTTGCCGACTTCCAGCAGGGAGACGTCGAACGTTCCGCCGCCGAGGTCGAAGACCAGGATGAGTTCGTCTTCCTTGCCCTTGTCCAGGCCGTAGGCAAGTGCAGCGGCGGTGGGCTCGTTGACAATGCGGAGGACGTTCATGCCGGCGATTTCGCCGGCTTCCTTGGTGGCCTGGCGCTCGGCGTCGTTGAAGTAGGCCGGGACGGTGATGACAGCGTCGGTGACCTTTTCGCCGAGGTAGCTCTCGGCGTCGTTCTTCAGCTTCATGAGGATACGCGCGGAGATTTCCTGCGGCGTGTACTTCTTGTCGTCAATGGCGACGGACCAATCGGTGCCCATGTGGCGCTTCACGGAAGCGATGGTGCGGTCGATGTTGTTGACGGCCTGGCGCTTGGCGATTTCGCCAACCAGGACTTCGCCGGACTTGGAGAATGCAACGACCGACGGCGTGGTGCGGCCACCTTCGGCGTTGGCGATGACGGTGGGCTCGCCACCTTCGAGAACAGAGACGACGGAGTTAGTGGTTCCGAGGTCGATACCTACAGCGCGTGACATATGTTGCTTCCTTTCAATGAAACCGGGTTGAGCGTTCTGCACTCAACTGTACTCAGGCCTCATTCAATGTCAATCCAAAGTTGAGTCGAGTACGCTCAACCCTGCTCACCGGAAGCCAAAAGACCGCGGAAACTCGGGGATTTACGCGCGATTTCGCCGTGGGAGAACGCGTGCCGCATCAGGCGGCATCGGCCTGTACACCCACGCCACCAACACCACGGAGATGATCATCAGGAGGAACCACGAGACAAGCTTGTCCGGGGACACCAAGTGCCAGCCGTCCAGTTGGCTCGGATACAACCAGGCGTGCGACCAGGTGGCGATGTTCTCGGCAATCCAGATAAAGAGCGCCACCAGCAGGAACGAGACGACCAGCGGCATCCGGAATCGACGCCGGAACACCCGAAAGTGCATGACGCACCGGCCAAAGATCACGACGACGGCGGCCAGCAGGACCCAGCGCGCATCAACGATGAAGTGGTGCGAAAAGAAGTTCACATAGATGGCCGCAGCCAGGACCGCAGTGATCCAACGCCGCGGATACCGGGCGAAGCGCAGATCGAAAACCCGGTAAACGCGCACCATGTACGAGCCGACCGCCGCGTACATGAAGCCACTGAAGAGCGGAACGGCGCCGGCCCGCAGGACACCTTCGGCTTCATAGGACCACGAGCCGACGTCGGTCTTGAACAACTCCATGGCCGTTCCCACCAAGTGGAAGAGCACGATCACCCTGAGCTCGCGCAAGGTTTCCAGCCTCGTGGCCACCATGAGGATTTGGATCACGACGGCGGCGATCGTCAGGAAATCATTCCGCGCGAGGCCGGCGTTGGCCGGATACCAGAGGTGAGCTGCGAAAATGACGGCAAGGAGCGAGGCGCCGAAGACGCACGCCCACGCCTGTTTGAGGCCGAAGACCGTGAACTCAGTGAGCCTGGATCGCAGCCCTTGGGCCGGGGCACTTCCCAGGAATCGGCTCGCGCTCCCGTCGATAAGTTCCTCTACCGCGGTGAGCTCACGCATGGGCGCCTACTTGCCAGGGCCCGGCTCGCCCGGTCCGAGCCGGCCAAGATAGTAGTTTTTCGGCCAATGCCTGATTTTTTCCGGCAGCCTTGGATAAGCCGCCGCCAAGAGCCGGATGGTGCCATCGAAGCTGCGTTGATGGCGGGCCTTCCACGGAAGTCCGAATCCCGCGCGAAGATGCTCCGGCAGCAAGCCCGCAGTCACCAGCCGGACCAACGGCATGCTCAAGCGCATCAAGAACGGCCCGCTCACGGGGTGCAGGAGTTCGTGTGCCACCCTCAAAGCGGCTGCATCCGGCTCGAGGTTCCGTAAGGATTCGTCCCAATAGCGCGCGAAGGCCGGGCGGTCGGCAGGCCAGAGCTCGGCGGGCAGCTGCAACGCTGTCCCGATCCGCGCGTACTCGCGGTAGATACGATCGGCCGTGTCGTCGTCGAGGGCTCCATGGACCTTTTCGTAAACGGTGACGGCGGTGTCGTAGAGGGTCGCAACCACCCAGAGCTGGGATTGCGCGTCGAAGGCGTTGTACCCCGCGGTGGAATCGTCCGCGGCCCGGCGAACCGGAGCGTGGGCACGATTCACGGCCCGGCGCACGGCGGCCAGTTGCTCTTCCGTGCCATAGACCACGGCGTAGACGTACGTCATGGTGGCACGCAGCCGGTCCAGCGGCCGTTCGTCGAAATTGCTGTGCTCGGCGACGCCGTGACCGACCGCGGGATTGGCAATCTGCATCAGGATGGCGCGGCCTGCCCCGGCGAGCAAGACGCCCTCCGCACCGATGTCAGCAAGTCCACGGGCCATGCAGTTACTGTACCTTCGCGACTACAGCCCCACGACCCCCCGCAGCACCTCGAGCTGGTGCTCAAACAGCTCGTCGCGCGCGGCAAAGGTGTCGGCGCCGTATTGGCCGAACACCTCGAAGCTGACCGCCCCAAAGACCGACGTCCACACCAGCACGCCCCTCGCCAACGCAGGTTCTGGAACGGCCACGCCCAGTTCGGCCCGGATAGCCGCGAGGTCCGCGGCAAGGGCGGGAGGAACGACGACGGCGGGCGCCACTTCGCCGGCCAAGGCGCCTGCGCGGTAGGCGGCGTCGAAGATCCCCACCATCCGGTAGATCACCCGCGTTCCGGGTTCCGTGGTGCGCTCTGCGGGCGCTTGGTATCCGGGAACCGGACTGCCGAACAGGAGGGCATACCGTGCCGGCTCGCGCAGTGCCCACTGGCGAACGGCCCGCCCGAGCGCCAGGAACCTGCCGCGGTAGTCGTCCTCCGGGAGGGCGTCGACGGCGGTGTCCACTTCGTCGCCCAACTCGCCGTAAGCGTCAATCAGCAGGAGGGTCAGGAGTTCGTCGCGGCTCTCCACATAGCGGTACACGGCAGAGGACACCACGCCGAGATCGCGTGCGACCGCCCTCAGGGACAATCCCGCAGCGCCGTGCAAGGCAAGGTGCCGGCGACCCAGCCGGATGATGTCCGCCACGGTCTGGGCCCGGGCCCGCTCGCGGGGCGTCGAGTGCTTGGCCGCTGCGGCGGAAGGGAGGTCCATGCATCCAGCATGCCACAAAGGAGAGCACTGACAACAAATGTGAGCAGTGCTCTTGACAGGCAATTCGAATGGGTCCATCCTGAATTCAGAGAGCACTGCTCTCGAAATAGAGCTTCACCCGAGAAATGGATCCCCAACCAGAGAGTGAGCAACACCATGTACGTCGTCACAGGAGCAGGCCCCGTCGGATGGACCATTGCCGAGCAACTCGCGGACCGCGGAGAACAGGTGCGCGTCCTGACCCGCTCAGGCAGCGGCCCGGACCACCCGCTGGTCGAAAAGCTCCGGGTGGACGTCTCGGATCCGGGCAAGTTGGCGCAAGCCTTCGACGGCGCCACGGCCGTCTTCCACTGCATCCACGGTTCTGCCTACCGGGCCAAAGCCTGGGCGGCCGAGCTTCCTGGAGCAGAGCAAGTGGTGATGGACGCCGCGGGGGCAGCGGGCGCCGTCGTCGTCTTCCCTGAGAGCCTCTACTCCTACAGCGAGCCGGACAAGACCATCACCGAAAGCAGCCCGCGCGAGGCGACCGGCGGGAAGCGCGGGATCCGCTCTGCCCTGCTGAAGGCCCGCCAAGCCCACCCGGCGAATACCGTCAGCGTGGTGGCGGGCGATTTCTTCGGGCCGCGGGCCCGCATGGCGCATGCCGGCGAGCGCATGGTGCCCCTGGTCCTCAAGGGCAAGACGGTCCAGGTTCTCGGAAGCGCCGGGCAGCCGCACTCTTTCACGTACGTCCCGGATCTTGCCGCAGCCATGATCGCCGCCGCTCAACGGCCCGAACTCTGGAACTCGGTACTGCACGCCCCCACGGGTCCGGCAATGACGATGCGGGAAATCGCCGGAAACTTCGCACGCTCGGCTGGCGTTCCCGAACCGAAGCTGAGCGTGGTTCCGGGCTGGCTGCTCCGAACCCTCGGCCTGTTTTCCACCGACATGAGGGAGCTGGCCGAAATGCTGTACCAGTTCGAGCGGCCGTTCGTCATGGACTCCACAGCAAGCCAGGCCAAGCTCGGGCTGGAACCGACGCCGCTTGCGGACGCGATGGCAGCGACAGTGGCCTGGTGGCGGGATCAGGAAGCCGTGGCCGCCCGCTGACCCGCTTTCGACGCCGGATCGCGAGCCAAGCGGCCCGGCCACCAAATCCGCCCGCCAATGTCGTAAGCCAGGGCAGGCACCAACAGCGAGCGCACGATCGTGGTGTCGAGCAGCACCCCGAACGCCACGATAAAGGAGATCTGCGCAAGGAAGAGGATCGGAATAACCCCAAGCGCGGCAAAGGTTGCGGCAAGAACCACTCCGGCGGAGGTGATCACCCCGCCGGTGGCGCCGAGCCCCTTCAAGATACCGGCCCGGGTTCCGTTGAGCGTCGACTCTTCCCGGACGCGGGTCATGAGGAAGATGTTGTAGTCAACGCCGAGGGCCACGAGGAAGACAAACCCGAAGAGCGGAACCGAGGCATCCGCTCCAGGGAATCCAAACACGTGGTTGAACACCCAGGCCGAGACGCCCAACGCGGCCGCATAGGACAGCACCACAGTCCCGATCAGCAATAGCGGCGCCAGGACGGAGCGCAGCAGTGCCATGAGCACCAACAGGATGACGGCCAAAACGATCGGGATGATGCGCCACAAATCAGATTGCGCGCTCGCGTTAGTGTCCGCGGCTGTGGCTGTGGTTCCTCCCACCAGGGTTCCTGGGGCCTTTTCATGGAGCTTCTGCCGGAGCGTGGCGATGGTCTGTTCGGCCTTCGCCGAGTCGGCTTCCGAAGACAAGGTGGCATTGATCAACACCCGGCCGTCCCGCACCAAGGGGGCTGGTTCCGTCGCAGCTTTCGCGAGCGGGCGGACGCCGGAATCCAGTTGGGCCGAAACCACCGATGCATCCGAGATGCCTTCCTGGGCCTTGACTTCCGCAAGTACCGCGACTGCCGCCATTTCGTCGGCCACAACCACCACCGGGCTTCCTGCACCGGCGGGATAATGCCGGCCCAGTGCCGATTGGCCATCCACCGCCTCGGATTTGCTCAGGATGAGTGCCGACTGCGGAACTCCGCTGGCTTGGAGCTGGAGCAGGCCCAGCGCGCAGACCACCAAAACGGCGGCTGCGCCCAGCCAAACGGCCCTGGGCCGCTTGGCGATGATTCCAGCCAAAAGCCTCCAGACCCGTGGAATGTCGGAGTTTGCCGAGCCTGCGACCCCGGCGACTCCGGCGCTCGGTCCGGCGCTCGCGGCCGGGTCCGTCCTCGGCGCACGCGGCCAAAATGCGGACTTGCCGAGCAAGCCGAGGGCCGCAGGAAGCAGCGTCAGGCTGGCCACCATTGAAAAGACGATTCCGATTGCGCCGATGGGCCCCAATCCGCGGTTTGAATTCAGTTCCGAGAAGAGCAGGCAAAGCAACGCCAAGGCGACCGTTGTCCCGGATGCCAGGATGGCGCCAAAACTCCCCTTGTATGCGCGTCCCACAGCCGACCATTTGTTCGACGCCTGACCCAGGGCCTCACGGTAACGGGCCACAAAGAGGAGGGCATAGTCGGTGGCTGAGCCGACTACCAGGATGGACAGGATCCCCTGGCTTTGTCCCGTCAATTGGATCGCGCCCGCCTTCGCCAAGGCAAAGACCACCAGGATGGAGCCGCAAAGCGCGAAGACAGCGGTAAGCAACACCACAAAGGGCAGCACCACGGATCGGTAGACGGCCAGCAGGATGACCAAAACGGCCCCCAGCGCAGCGAAGAGCAATATCCCGTCGATCCCGCCAAAGGCGTTGACCAAGTCGGCAAGGAAGCCCGCCGGTCCCGTCACGTAGGTGGTTGTTCCAGCGGGAAGCCCTGCCCCCACTGCATACCCCGCAGCCTTCTCGCGAAGCGCTTGGATGCTCCCCTTGACCCCGTTTCCTTCTTCCACCGGGACGATGAACTGCGCAGCTTTGCCGTCCGTGGACGGAATCGGCCCGACCGTCGACGTCGAATGGCTGACCCCGACGGCGGCGGACAGTTGGGTGCCGAGGGGCGCCAATCCGGCCAGTTGAGCGGGTGAAAGTTTCTCAGGAGACTCGATCAGCACCACTGCGGGAACGCTGCCGCTGGAAGTGAACTTGCTTTGCCATTCGCGGGCTTCGGTGGATTCGGCGCTCGCTGGCAGGAAGGATGCTTGGTCGTTGCTGGATACCTCGCTGAGCTTCCCAAAGGTCGGGCCGCCGATTCCGCCGATCGCCATCCACGCCACCAGCGATAGCACTGCCCCCGCCAACCACCACCGCGAACTGCTGCGTCGCCCGGTTCCAATCCGTTTGTCCATCATGCCCGCACCCTCCGTAATTACTTCCATGGCAAAATATATCTATCATGGAGATAATTGGTCAATGACATCTCGGTGGGATAATTTGAGGCTGAAGGAGGCCTCATGGATGACAATCAGCACGTCCGGTCCGCAGCCGTACTCCTTGGGCTACTCCAGCAGTTCACGCTCGAGACGGAGCGGTATGTGGAGGCCGTCAGCAACCGCCACCACCTCCATCGGACGGACCTGAATGCCTTGGCAGCCATGGTGGCTGCCGCACGGGAGGGCAAGACGATGACTCCCGGAGCGCTCAGGGCGGCACTCAACCTGAGTTCGCCGGCTACAACAGCCCTTGTGGACAGGCTCGACCGGGCAGGCCACTTGGCACGACGCCGCAGCGAGAAGGACCGCCGTCAGGTACATCTGGAGATGACCGATTCCGCGCGTGCCACCGGCAGCGAATTGTTTTCTCCCCTGGCGAGCGCCATCGCCCCGGTCATCGACGCGCTTTCGCCGGACGAACTCCACATAGTGATGGCTTTCATGCAAGGCGTCATCGAAGCCACCATGACTGCCCGGAACGATGTCACGCCAAACAGCTAGCCATCGAATGGAGTTATGCCTGAACCCCGGTGACTCGTGGACCGGTGCGGGAGTAACGTAGAGCACAACGGCTAGCTGGACCACTTTGTGGACTGGAGTGTCACCGTGGGTGTTGTGCGATCATCCCTGACCGAGCTCCTCGGGATACTTTCCGACGCCGTCTCGCCCGTGCGCGTGCGCTTCGATGACGGTTCCGAACCACCCATAGGCCAATCCCCCGATGCCCCCGTGACGGTGCACGCCGTCGCCATGAACAGGGTGGGCCGTTCCAGGCGTGAGGGGCCGCTGCTGGACCTTGAGCTCAAAGTGGCCGTGGAATGCCATGGTCCCATGCAACTGGACAACATGGAGAAGCTCCTCGTTGCCATCGAACAAAACACCCAATACTCAGTGGTCTCCAGCGGCGAGTTCCAGCCCGACGAATACGACGCCGGCATCCGCCAAGGCCTCGGCTTCCTG
The DNA here is from genome assembly GCF_056398685.1 of Arthrobacter sp. 01T428. Taxonomy (NCBI): domain Bacteria; kingdom Bacillati; phylum Actinomycetota; class Actinomycetes; order Micrococcales; family Micrococcaceae; genus Arthrobacter; species Arthrobacter sp. 01T428. The sequence goes on from NZ_JBFTPW010000026.1 coordinate 38,585, forward strand.
GTCCGCGTCCCCATTGGCATAAGCCTCGACGAGCCTTCCGAGCAGCCGGCCGCTGAACCCCGGCTTGCCGCCACCACGGTGGCCCGGCTCATCCACGGCAGGTTGGTCGACATCCACAACAAGGGCATCCCTGAGGCTTATATCCGCCCGCATTCCTCCGCAGCCGCCGTCGTGAGCGATCCCACCGGCCATTTCGAAGTCCTGGCCTCGGCGGACGATCTCCAGCACTTTGTCGTGGCGGTCCGCGGCACTGAACGCGAAGTCTCAGCCAACACGAGCAGCCTGCCGGTCATCATCCGATGGGAGTGAGTGCCCGGACGTGAAATGATCAACCATGCGTCCGATGCAGCACTCCAGCAAACTACAAAACGTCCGTTATGAACTCCGTGGGCCCATCCTCCAAGCGGCCAAGACCATGGAGGCCGAAGGGCACCGAATCCTCAAGATGAATCTTGGGGACACCGCGCCGTTTGGACTGGAAGCTCCGGAGTCCGTGGTGGTGGACATGATCCACCATCTCCGCGGAGCCCAGGGGTACAGCGACTCCAAGGGCATCTTCACGGCGCGGACTGCGATTTCGCAGTACTACCAGACCAAGAACCTGATGAATATCGGCGTCGAGGATATCTTCATCGGCAACGGCGTCAGCGAACTGATCTCCATGACGCTGCAGGCCTTCCTGGAAAACGGCGACGAGGTCCTCATCCCCGCGCCGGACTATCCGCTGTGGACGGCCACCGTGACCCTCACGGGCGGCACACCGGTGCACTATCTCTGCGACGAGGGCCAGAACTGGTGGCCGGACATGTCCGACGTCGAGGCCAAGATCACCAAGCGCACCAAGGCAATCGTCATCATCAACCCGAACAACCCGACAGGCGCGGTATACCCCCGCCACATCCTGGAACAGTTCACGGCGCTTGCACGCAAGCACGATCTTGTCCTCTTCTCGGACGAGATCTACGAGAAGATCCGCTACGAGGACGCGCAGCACATCCACATGGCATCCGTGGCGGACGACATCTGCGTCCTGACCTTCAGCGGCCTTTCCAAGGCTTATCGCATGCCCGGCTACCGGGCCGGTTGGGTCGCGGTGACCGGCCCGCATGCGGCAACCGCCGAATATCGTGAGGCGCTCGAGCTTCTGGCGTCCCTCCGGTTGTGCTCCAACGTCCCGGCGCAGCACGCCATCCAGACCTGCCTGGGCGGTTACCAGAGCATCGAGGAGCTCATCAGGCCAGGTGGCCGGCTCCGCGAACAACGGGATCTGGCTTTGAAGCTCCTGACTGCGATCCCCGGAGTGACTTGCGTTCCGGCGGCCGGAGCAATGTACTTATTCCCGCGGCTGGACCCTGACGTCTATCCGATCGAGAGCGACGAGAAGTTCGTCCTCGACTTGCTGCAGGACCAGAAAATCCTTGTCTCCCACGGCTCGGCCTTCAACTGGCCAACCCCGGACCATTTCCGCTTCGTCATCCTGCCCTCTGTCCGGGAGATCGAGGAGGCCGTGCGCAGGATCGCCACGTTCCTGGCGGCGTATCGGAACCGACCCCAGGAGTAAGGCCACGCCGAGTTCCGCCCGCTTTCCACTCCATCGGGGTAGCGTTTCCCTATGAACGAGCAGAAGCCTGAAGACGTCTACACACACGGCCATCACGAGTCCGTCGTACGCGCCCATGCCTCCCGCACAGCCGAGAACTCTGCCGCGTTTGTCATCCCGCATCTCACCGCCGGGACATCAGTGCTCGACGTCGGATGCGGGCCTGGGAGCATCACCTGCGACTTCGCGGAACTGGTGGCTCCGGCGAAGGTCGTCGGGCTCGACCGTTCCGCCGAGATCGTGGCGCAGGCTGCCACGCTTGCGGACGAGCGTGGCGTGGAAAACGTGGAGTTCGTGACGGGCAACATCTACGATCTGGACTTCGAGGACGAGACCTTCGACCTCGTCCATGCCCACCAAGTCCTGCAGCACCTGACCGACCCCGTGGCCGCGCTGCGCGAGATGCGGCGCGTGGCCAAGCCCGGCGCCATCGTGGCAGTACGCGACGCCGACTTCCACGGCATGAGCTGGTACCCGGAAGTCCGTGAGCTCGACGACTGGATGGAGCTATACCAGAAGATCGCCCGACGGAACGGAGCAGAGCCCGACGCCGGGCGGCGGCTTGTGTCGTGGGCGCAGCAGGCGGGCTTCACCGACGTCGCGCCCTCCAGCAGCAACTGGCTGTACGCCACGGCGCAGCAGCGCCGTTGGCAGTCGCGGGTGTGGAGCGAGCGCGTCCTGCACTCCGCCTTTGCAGAGCAGGCCCTGGAATACGGGCTGGCCAACGAGGCTGACCTGGCCCGGATCGCCGCCGGATGGCACCGTTGGGGCTCCACGGATGATGGATTTTTCCTGATCCCGAACGGGGAAGTGATCGCACGGGCGTAACGGCCCGCGGACAGCCCGCCAAACATTTTCCGGGAATTTCCATCAACCATGTCGAAAACCGTCCGGTGGTTCCGACCCATGAACGAAAGCGCCCACACGGAGCGCCCTGATAAGGAGTTCGAGATGAAATACATGATCATGATGTTTGGTTCGGCCGAGGGCATGATGGAGACCGCGGATCCCGAATGGATCAGGGAAATGATCGGGTTCATGATCCAGATCGACAAAGATCTCACCGATTCCGGCGAGATGGTATTCAACGCCGGACTGGCCGACCCCGGCACCGCCAAGCTGGTCAAGCAGACGGACACCGGGATCATCACCACCGATGGGCCCTTCGCCGAGGCCAAGGAATCACTCATCGGCTACTGGGTAGTGGATGTCGCCAGCGAGGAACGGGCCGTGGAAATCTGCTCCAGCATCGTGAAGTACGCGCCGGTTGTGGAGTTGCGCCGCATCCAGGACGCGCCGCCGGAGGTCTAGCGCTTGGCCGAACCTTCCCGGGAATCCACGTTCGAGGACCTGCTGCGCACGCTGGCGCCGCAGGTCCTTGGCGTGCTCGTCCGCAGGCACGGCCAATTTGCCGAGTGCGAGGATGCCGTCCAGGAAGCCCTGCTCGAGGCAGCATTGCAATGGCCGGCCTCCGGTGTCCCGGACAACCCGAGATCGTGGCTGCTCACGGTGGCCACGCGGCGTTTGGTTGACTACTGGCGTAGCGAAAGTGCCCGGCAGGCTCGAGAACAACGCGCGGCGGCCATGGAACCGCCGCCCGGCGAGGACCCCTCCTCAACAAGTGAGCCGGAAGGGTTAGCGGAAGACACCCTCACCCTCCTGTTCCTGTGCTGCCACCCCGCCCTCTCGGCACCTTCGCAACTGGCACTGACCTTGCGGGCAGTCGGAGGGCTCACGACGGCGGAAATCGCCAGCGCGTTCTTCGTCCCTGAGGCCACCATGGGCCAGAGGATCAGCCGGGCCAAGCAGAGCATCAAGAAGGCCGGAGCCCATTTCGAGCTCCCGGAAACGGGCGAGCGACAGGCGCGGCTCGGCGTCGTACTCCATGTCCTATACCTGATCTTCAACGAGGGCTACGCGGCCAGTTCAGGCCCGTCCATGCAGCGCGAAGACCTCACTGCCGAGGCCATCCGCCTTGCCCGGCTCCTTCGGGGGCTGCTTCCGAGCGAGCTCGAAGTGGGCGGGTTGCTGGCCCTCATGCTGCTCACCGACGCACGACGACGGGCGAGGTCCCTCCCGGACGGGATGTTGGTGCCGCTCGCGGAACAGGATCGCCGGCTGTGGGACACGACCCAGATCGCCGAGGGCCTTGAACTCTTGTCAACAGTGCTCGGGGTCGGCCGTCCGGGCCCCTACCAGCTGCAGGCCGCCATCGCCGCAGTCCATGCCGAGGCATCCTCCGCGGACCAGACCGACTGGCCACAGATCCTGGCGTTGTACACGGTCCTCGAAGCCATGGCCCCGAGTCCGGTTGTGGCGCTCAACCGGGCAGTTGCCGTGGCCATGGTTGAAGGGCCGCGGGCGGCCCTTCAACTGTTGGATGGGCTTGGGGCCGGGCTGGGAGACTGGCACAGGCTCGACGCCGTTCGCGGGCACTTGCTCGAAATGGCCGGCGAGCTTGCGGGCGCCCGGGAGTGCTTTCTTGCCGCGGCGAAGAAGACGGGGAGTCTGCAGGAGCGGCAGTATCTCCTGGTGAAGGCGGCCAAACTGGGGCAGTTGTCCACATAGGCAAAGTGGTCTCTGTCTGTGGGCCGCGGCCGCGAATAGCCTCAACACATGATCATTCAAGCAGGCTTTGACCTCCAGATTCTTGCCCGCCCGCTCATAGTCCAAGATGAAAAACTCTACCCAAGACTCGTCGTGATTGGCCTCGACGCCGAGATGCAGCTGGAAAGCATCCGGGTTGTCACGGAGTCCTTTGAAGGCAGCTTGAATCCATTCCGGGACGCCATCCTGGAAGATCTGGATATCGAGGGCTCGACGTATTTTGCGATCGCGCACGCCGGAATTTGGGCCGAGGACGACTACTTCAATGAACAGCCAATCCTCGCGGAGGCGAAGCACTTGTCAGAGGCAGCGGCACGGCAAGGGCTTCACATGATCGGCCATTTTGGGCTCGACGAAAACGGGTACATGTCCAACGGCCCGCACTCCTACTTCGACCAATATGTACTTGGCGACGATCTCCCGGAAACGATGCTTCACTGGGTGCATTCGAGGTTTGGCAAGTGTGCCTGAGCGCCGTCGGCTGTGGCCCAGAAGCATCCACCGTGCCACCGAGCCTTACGTCGGCTGGGTTGACCAACTAGACTTGGTCAACATGGCACAGTACAACGTTCAGGAGGCAAAGACCCGCCTTTCTGAGCTCCTCAACATGGTTGAACGGGGCGAGGAAGTGGTTATCGCCAAGGCCGGCAAGCCCGTCGCACGGCTCGTGAAGATTGAGCGGCCCACCAAGCGCCGCCTTGGATTCGTCAAGGGACAACTTCCCGACAATTTCCTAGAGCCCATGGATGAGGAGGAACTTACGCTGTGGGAAGCACCCCTTATCTCCTCGATACGCATGCCCTGATTTGGGCCCTGACGGAACCCAGGAAGCTCTCATCCAAGGCGAGACGCGCAATCCAGTCATTCGACAACCGCCTCGTGGCATCATCCGCCAGCGCATACGAGATCGGCTACAAGCACAAGCTGGGTAAGCTCCCCGGCTTGGACGGACTGTTTCTGGGTTATGCGCGGCATGTCGCCGAGCTGTGCAACGAGGAGCTGTCCATTCGGAGTGTCCATGCGCTTGCGGCCGCGCACCTCGATTGGGAGCATCGAGACCCGTTCGACAGGCTGATCGCTGCGCAAGCCATCGTGGAATCGATGGTGGTTATCACGGCCGATCAGGAATTCCATAGCTTCCCGTTGGTGGAGACGCTCTGGTAACCGCTCGTCCGTGTAGGCTCATCAGCTCGTCCGGGCGGCGCGCCCCGCGGGCATAAGCTGGATTGGTGCAAATTTCGCTTTGGCTGGCCCTGGTAGGCGCCGGCACCCTGATCAGTTTCACTCCCGGCGCGGGCGCCATCTCCACCATGAGCAATTCGCTCAACTCCGGATTCCGCCGCTCCATCTGGGGAGTGCTGGGCCAACAGGCGGCACTGATCATGCACATCCTGATCGTTGCGCTCGGGGTAGGTGTTCTGGTCTCCAGCTCGCCTGTGGTCTTCAACGTGATCCGCTACACGGGGGCGGCATATCTCGTGTACATGGGCATCCGACAATTCCTGCACCGGCCGGACCTGGACAAGGAAAAAGTAGAGGCCCGGCGGAACGAGCCGGCCTGGTCCATGTTCCAGCGAGGCGTTTGGGTCAACCTGCTCAACCCCAAGGCGATCGTTTTCTTCCTGGCCTTCATGCCCCAATTCATCCGTCCCGAGCAGCCGCTGATACCGCAGTATCTGATCCTCAGCACCACGATCGTTTTCATCGACATCTGCGTCATGTGGTTCTTCTTCGCCTTGGCGGCCCGTTCATTCCAACGGTTCACGCACAACGAGCACGGCCAAAAAGTCCTCAACCGCACGTTTGGAGTGCTTTTCATGTCCGTGGGTGTGCTGCTCGCCGCCATCCACTAGAAACTAATCGATTGCTCCCCACCGGCTCCCAGCCTTCGCAAGCTCAGGCCGGGGCCCTCGCCGGCGTGGGACCAAACTGTCGTATTGAACCTTCAGAACGACAGTTACGGAGCAATCGATTTTAAGATCGGGCAGGCCGCCAGCCGGCCTGGACCAGCGCGCCTCGGACCTTGGCTATCGCAGCTTTCGCATCGTTCACCATGTGGCGCTTTGAGATCCGGACCTCCGTCCAACCCAGCGCCTCATACCGTTCCGATCGGCTGATGTCCCGCACCACTTGTGATCGCCAGGCGGAGCAATGACTCCTGCGGCGAATCCGAGCCTATCCGGATCAGTTGGATGGCTACTCTTGCTTTGCGCAGCCCTCTCTTTCCCTTATGGCGATCGATCACTCGCTGAAGATCCCCAAGAGTGCACAGCGGCGTGTCCCGCCCTTCGAATTCAACCCGCGGTATCCGCACACAGCTGTCCCCCATGACCACCAATTCGTCCACGGTCAGTATCTCGGCCATGTCGAACCAGGTACGCTCCACAGTGGTGACGGGGACGCCATCAACCGTAGTGACCTCGTCCTCATAGAGCTTCATGCGGTGCACGACGACGTGCGGCCGGTTGAGGTGGGCAGCACCCTCGGGGCGGATCACATGGAACATTTGCGCTGGCTCCTTCTGGCGACGTCGCGGCAGGTCAAGGAGTTCCGCCGCTGTGAGGTGGGATGCGGCGCGTCGCTCATTGACCTCGACGAAAGGGCGCACGCGGATGCACAAGGGGAGCTCCGCCGTCGGGCTTTCCGAACGAATCCCCCTGCCAAGTCTCTTCAGAGAGCCGTGCCGAAGACGCCCAGGGCTGACGCCCTCGTGGAGCCGCGCACCACCAGCGAGCTCTCGAGGGTCAGTTGCGGCTGGTCTAGTTCACGGCCTTCCATCAGCCCCCGAAGTTGTTCGCCGGCCTTGAGTCCCAGTGGAGTGGCCGGCAAGTGCACACTGGTCAGGCTCGGGTTGCTCGTGGCCGAATACGGCAGGTCGTCGAAGCCGGCAACCGCCAGTTCCTCCGGAATCCGGACCCCGGCCACGCGGGCTTCCTGAAGCACGCCGTACGCGTGGGTGTCCGTTCCGCAGACGACGGCGGTGACCCCGGCTCGCTGCCAGTCCGGCCAGGCGGCAGCGAAGGCAGCCGCGGCAGCGCCGACGTCGATGGTGGTGCTGATGATGTGCGCGTCGGCAACGGAAATGCCGCAGGAATGTGCCTCATCCAAGAATGCCGCCCGGCGCACTTCGAACGTGGCCGTGCCGGTCACGCTGTCCACATAGGCAACGCGCTTGTGCCCGGAGGCCGCAAGGTGCGCGGCCAATTCACGGGCGCCGTGGGCAACATCGAGGTTCACGGACGGAGCGTAGGCCTCAAGGCCGGGCGCATCGAGAAGGACCAGCGGCCCGGCGACGGAAAGGTCTTCCAGGAAGGCCGCATTGGGCGCATCCACCAGCAGGCCGGCAGGGCGAAGGGCCAGGAGCTTCCGGACGTCCTCCGCACGGGGGAACTCACCGGCGTCGGTCACGGAAAGCAGCAGCTGGTACTCGGAGCCGAGCGATTCCCGGACGCCGGCAATGACCTTGGCGAAAAAGGGGTTGGAAATGTCCGGCGCCACAAGGATCACAATCGAGCTCACGCCCTTGGCCAACGAACTGCCGATGCCATCCACCACGTAGCCTAGCTCGGCGATGGCCTGGCGGACCCGCGAAATGTTGTCCTCGGAGACCCTGCCCTGCGTTTTGCCGTTGGCAACCAGGGACACGGTGGCAGTCGAGACCCCTGCCAGGGAGGCCACCATCGCCGCGGTGACGCGCTGCGTACGGCCTAAGGCCCGATGCACTGGTTCCGCGGATTCCATACAACGATCGTAGCCGGGAATCGGCCCCTTCCCACGCCGCAAGGCATCAAGCGCTTGACGCCATCAGCGTTAAGCGCTTGACGTGACCGGCAAGCCAGTGCCAGAATTCCCCTGAATGCTTTAGCGCCCTGCCTCGGCAGGCCCCAATGACGTGGAGATGAACATGGATCCCAACACCATGACCCGTGAACGCAAGAAGATCATCCTGGATTGCGATCCCGGGCATGACGACGCCGTTGCCCTGCTGCTGGCCCATGGCAACCCGGACATCGAACTGCTCGCCGTCACCACGGTGGTCGGCAACCAGACCCTCGAGAAGGTCACCCGCAACGCCCTGTCCGTGGGCACCATCGCAGGCATCACGGGTGTTCCCTTTGCCGCCGGCTGCGACCGTCCGCTGGTCCGCTGCATCGAAACCGCACCGGACATCCACGGCGAAACCGGTATGGACGGCCCCGAGCAGCCCCAGTCCACCATCGAGCTGGACCCGCGCCACGCCGTCGACCTCATCATCGAGACGATCATGGCGCACGAGCCGGGCACCGTGACCCTGGTCCCCACGGCGGGACTCACCAACATCGCCATGGCCGCCCGCAAGGAGCCGCGCATCGTTGAACGCGTCAAGGAAGTCGTCCTCATGGGCGGCGGCTACCACGTAGGAAACTGGAGCGCCGTGGCGGAATTCAACATCATCATCGACCCCGAGGCCGCGCACATCGTCTTCAACGAAAAATGGCCCGTAGTGATGGTCGGTTTGGACCTCACACACCAGGCCCTGGCCACCCCGGAAGTAGTCGAGAAGATCGCCGCTGTGGGCACCAAGCCTGCCAAGTTCGTCATGGAACTGATGGAGTTCTTCACCAAGACCTATAAGGACGCCCAGGGCTTTGACTATCCCCCGGTACACGATCCCTGCGCCGTGGCCTACGTCATCGACCCCACCGTGATGACCACCCGCAAGGTACCCGTTGACATCGAACTGCAGGGCAAGCTCACCCTTGGAATGACTGTGGCCGATTTCCGCGCCCCCGCACCGGCCGACTGCAACACCTCCGTCGCGGTCGACCTCGACCACGAGAAGTTCTGGAACCTCGTCACCGACGCGATCGTCCGCATCGGCGATCCCGCAACCGGCGCTGCCGCCACCACCGCCGCCACGCCCGCCGCCGCCGGCATCGCAGGAGAGGCCAAGTAAATGACCACCCTCATCAACGAAACCAAGACCAACCGCGGCAACGTCACCGCCCTCATGGTTGCCCTGCTGGCGGCCTGCGTGGCGTTCCAGCTCAACGCATCGATGCTCAGTCCGGCCCTGGTCACCATGGGCAACGAGCTCCACACGGACCAGGCGGTCATCGGCCTCTCCCAAACCTGGTTCTTCACGGCCGCAGCCCTGTTCTCGCTCTTCCTGCCGCGCCTGAGCGACATCGTCGGCCGTAAGAAGATCCTCCTCGGCATGATGCTGCTCATGGCCGTCGGCTCGGTCATCGCGGCCATGGCGCCCGACGTTACCTGGCTCTTCGTGGGCCGCATCATCCAGGGCGTCAGCGGTCCCACCGTGCCGCTGTGCCTCATCATGCTGCGCTCCGCGGTCAACAACCCGCGCAAGTACGGAGCCCTCATGGGCCTCATCACAGCGGTCAATGGCGGCGTCGCCGGCGTCGACTCCTTCGTGGGCGGCTACTTCGCCGAGCACTTCGGATTCCGGAGCATCTTCTGGCTCATGGTTGGCCTTGCTATCGTGGCCACGGCGTTGATCGCCATCCTTGCAGGGGAAAGCAAGCCCGCCGCCGGTACCGGAATGGACTGGCTTGGCGTGTTCTTCATTGTCATCGCTGTGGGCGCACTCCTGACAGCCCTGAACGAGGGATCCAAGCTGGTCGGCGCTTTCTCTTCCGGAACGCTCATGCTGGCCATCGGGCTGATCGTGGTCGCCGCAGCCGCGTTCGCCGCCTTCTGGACAGTCGAGAAGCGCTCCAAGAAGCCCATGGTGGAAACGATCCACCTTCGCCAGCGTTCCACCTGGGCACCACTGCTGACCACCACGCTCGCCATGACCGGTATCTTCGCAGTCATCAACGGCATCGTCCCTGCCTACGTCCAGGCTGCGGCCCCGGGATTCGGGGTTGGACCCACCGAGATGTCGCTCATGATCCTCACGCCGTACGCCCTCCTCGGCTGGGTGTTCGGACCGATCAGCGGCCGGCTCGCTCCCGTGCTCGGCTACACCAAAGTCCTGCGCATCGGCATGCTGGGAAGCATCGTGGCCCTTGCAGTCATCGCGTTCCTCGGACTCAGCAGCCTGCCCCTCATGATCGTGGGAACGGCCTTGCTCGGCATCATGTACGCCGGTACGGTCAACATCATGCTCAACGGACTCGGAGTTGTCCTCTCCCCCGCCGGCAACCCCGGCTTCCTGCCCGGCATGAACGCCGGAGCCTTCAACCTCGGCGCCGGCCTGAGCTTCCTCGTGTTGCCGGCCGTCCTTGTGGCCACCTCGGCGCTCGGCGACGCCAAGGCCTCGTACTTGACGGTCGTTGTCGTCGGCCTGGCCATCACGGTTGCCGCCTTCGCGGCGTCGCTGCTCATCCCCAAGCCGCTCGAAGCCGAGGTTGAAAAGTGAACCGCAGGATCGTGGTCGTCGGGTCCTTGAACGCGGACCTGACCATCTATTGCGAGCGGCTCCCGCTCCCGGGCGAAACCGTCCACGGCAACGGCTTCGCGGTCAATCCCGGCGGCAAGAGCGCCAACCAGGCCGTCGCGGCGAGCAAGCTGGGCGGCACGGTGACCCTGATCGGCGCTGTTGGAAACGACTCCAACGGCGACATGCTGCTCACCTCCACGGAAGGGGCCGGCGTGGACGTTTCCCGCGTCCGCCGTTCCGCGGATGATGCCACCGGCGTCGCGGTCATCGCGGTGGACGCGAATGGTGAGAACAACATCATCATTTCGGCCGGCGCCAACGGAACGCTCGCCCCGGCGGACGTGCCGGCGGACGCCTTCGACGACGCCGCGGTGCTCTGCCTCTGCCTGGAAGTCAGCCTTGAGACCGTGGAGGCTGCCGCCAAAACAGCGCACGACGCCGGCGCAACAGTCCTGTTGAACCTCTCGCCGTACGCCGAGATCCCGCAGAGCCTGGCCGCCTTGAGCGATGTCCTGCTGGTCAACGCCCACGAAGCCTCGATGTTCCTGGGCGACGCCGAGATGCCCCATCCGGGCGCGCACGCGAGCGCGTGGGAGCCGGTCCGGAGCCAGTTCGCGGAGCGGGGGCTGGAGCGGGTGCTCGTTACCCTTGGCTCGCATGGCTCGGTGGTGTTGGATTCACTCGCCGCGTCCGGGGAACAGATCTCGCGCATCGCACCCACCAAGGTCAGTGCCGTGGATACGACCGGTGCGGGGGACGCCTTCACCGGCGCCGTGGCTGCCCGCCTCGCCGCAGGTGTCACCTTGGCGGAAGCCGCGGCGTTCGCATCGGTTGCCGCAGCGCTCGCCACTACCAAGAAGGGCACCCAGGCCGCCTACCCCGGCGCCGAGGAAGTCCTGGAGCACTTGCGGATTTCGTGACTCATTACGCCTCCACCAGCGACTTTACAAATCCTGTAATCTCACCCTCCTTTTGACTAGCCAAGACGGGGTGGCATCCCCCATGCTTGCTCCATGTACTCAGCGTCGAGCCCATACCGCATCATCACCGTCTGCACGGGAAACATCTGCCGCTCACCCATGGCGCAACTGATGTTGACTGAAGCGTTCGACGCCGGAGGGCTTGGTGGAGCGGTTGTTGTGGACTCCGCGGGGACTACATCCTATGAGGCCGGACATCCCATCGATCCACGCGCAGCCCGCGTCCTTTCGGCCCACCGCATCCGCTCCGAAGGCCACATTGCCAGGAGTTGGCGCCAGGAGTGGTTCCGGGAGCGGGACCTGATTTTGGCGCTCGACGTGGATCACTATGGCTGGCTGCACGAGGCCGCGCCGGATTCGGAAACCCTCGCCAAGATCCGGATGCTGCGCAGTTTCGACCCAGCCGTTGCCGGCCGGAGCACCCTGGACCTGGGCATCGAGGATCCTTGGTATGGGGGCCACCACGATTTCGACGTGACCTGGGACCTCATCCGCGCGGCCGTCCCCGGGATCGTCGCGCACACCCGGGACGCCCTCGCCGCCAGGCAGCACGGACAGCACCACGACCCGCAGCAGGTACGCTCTATTTCATGACCCCAGCACCCGTGATCATCGCCATCGATGGCCGGTCCGGCGCGGGAAAGACCACTCTCGCCGTCGAACTAGCCGCCCGCCTCCGCATGCATCACAAGGTGTCGTTGTTCCATCTCGAAGATATCTATCCGGGCTGGAACGGCCTCGCCGCGGGTATCGAGCGGTACGTCACCACGGTCTTGGCACCGTTGCGGCGCGGCGACGCCGCCGAGTGGGTCAGTTGGGACTGGGAGAAACATTACGACGGCCGCAGCCACGTCACCCTGCCTGCCGAAATCGTCATCGTCGAGGGCGTCGGTGCAGCCGCGAGTGCCGCCCGGCCCATGCTGGACGCCGTGGTCTGGGTGGACGCTCCCGACGACGACCGCCGGCACCGTGCCATGGCCCGGGACGGCAGCAGCTACGAACCGTTCTGGGACAGCTGGGCAGCGCAGGAGGACGAATGGCTGGAGACCGACCAGGTCCTCGACCACATTGACGTCAGGGTACTGAATCGGGCAGACGGCAATGCCCCGGACGATGCCCTGCAGGCGCTGAACTACCTCCCTGCGCTCTCCCCCGTGCTGGCTCCCGAGCTCTCGGCACGCCGCGGATTGCAGCTCAAGGCCGAACGGATCGATGCCACGCCGGACGCCGCAGCCCTGTTCCAAGCGCTCTACGCCCGGTCCGCCAACGCCGTCTGGCTCGATTCCTCCAATGCGGCCTCCAACAGGGGCACAGTCGACGACGCCGGTTCCTCCAACGCCGCCGAACGCAGCCGCTTCAGTATCCTCGCGGACGACGGCGGCTCCTTCGGTCAGTCTGTGATGCACAGCTCCGGAACCACCCGCCTCAGCGCCGGATGCGCCACCGCGGTGACCACAGGTCCCTTCTTCCGCTGGCTGGACACCGTGTGGGGCCGCAAGGCTTTGCGGGCACCGGAAGGCTATGACTGCGAATTCACGCTCGGTTGGCTGGGGTACCTCGGCTACGAACTGAAGCGGGAGACCGGTGGCAGCGATGTCCAAGCCGGCACTCCCGATGCGGCGTTGCTTTTCGCCGGACGGGCCGTGGTGATCGACCACCGTGAGGCTGCGGTCTGGCTGCTCGCCATCGACGCTCCCGACGCCGGTGATTGGCTCGGGCTTGCCCGTGAGTCCGTGCTGTCCGCGGCGTCGGCACCCGAAAGTGCGCCGAGGCACTCGGCCGGGGATCCCGCCGTCGGGAGTTCCGCCATGGCGCTTGAGTTCTCCAGCCGCGACACCGAGGACGAGTACAAAAGCAAAATCACCGAGGCCCAGCACCAGATTGCCGAGGGCAACACGTACGAAGTCTGCCTGACCACCACGGTGACCGCCCCGGATCCCGGGCTGGACCCGTGGGAGAGCTACCTCGCGCTGCGCAAGCGCAACCCGGCGCCGTTCGCGAGCTACTTGCGGTTCGGTGACCTGACGGTTGCGAGTACCTCGCCGGAACGCTTCCTGCGGATTACTTCCGACGGCGGCATGCGGGCCGAGCCGATCAAGGGCACCAGGGCGCGGGCCAACGATCCGGTCATCGACGAAATGCTGCGGCGTGGCCTTGAATCCTCGCTCAAGGACCGTGCCGAGAACATCATGATCGTGGACTTGCTCCGCAACGACCTCAGCCACTTCGCCGTGCCGGGGTCGGTGACCGTCAGCCGGTTGTGCGCGGTGGAAAGCTACGCGACGGTGCACCAGATGGTGAGCACCATCGACGCCCGGCTGCGGCCTGGAGCACCGCGGGCCGAGGCCGTGGCGGCCGCGTTCCCTGCCGGCTCCATGACGGGCGCCCCGAAGATCAGCACCATGGACATCCTTGACGGCTTGGAGTCCGGACCGCGCGGGGTCTACTCCGGCGCGATCGGGTACTTTTCGCTCAATGCGGCGACCGATCTCGCCGTCGTGATCCGGACCCTGGTGATGTGTCCCGACGGCAACGGCGGACGCACGCTCAGTCTCGGCGTCGGGGGCGCCATCACGGCGGACTCGACGCCCCAGGACGAATACGAGGAAATCCGGACCAAGGCGTTCGGCGTGCTCTCCGCCCTGGGCGCGGAGTTTCCCGCTATCTGAGCGTCAGTCGTGTTCCTCCGTACGGGCGCGGACCGTCCGGGGATCGTTGCGGGTGATCGTGTAGTAAATCAGGCTGGCCAGGATGGCCCCCACGAACCATGAATACGGGCCCAGGCCCGAGCCTCCCGGCAGGAATGTCTGCAGGGCCGGGACCAGGGCCAAAACACCTGCGACGGCGGCGGCAGGGACCAGCGCCGCAATGGCCTTGAGGTTCCAGCCCTTGGTGTAGAAATAGAGGCCTTTCTCGTCCTCGTGGTACAGGTCCGAGACCTTGCACCGCTGGTGCCGGATGCGGAAGAAGTCCGTGAAGATGACCCCGAACAGCGGACCGAGAAGCGCGCCGAGTCCGCCCAGGAAGTACACGATCACTACGGGACTGCTGAAGAGGTTCCAGGGCAGGATCACGATTGCGAGCACAGCGCTGATGAGGCCGCCGCGGCGGAAGTCGATCCTGTGCGGGGCCACGTTGGCGAGGTCGTAGGAGGCCGAAACGAAGTTGGCCACCACATTGATGCCGATCGTGGCCACCACGAACGTCACGGCGGCGATGATGGTGATCCACGGATTCTTGATCGCCTGGACGATCGCCACGGGATCGGTGATGACCTTGAACATGTCCTGCCCGCGGTACTGGTCTGCGGTGAAGTAGGACGCCGCACCGGCTGTGACCACCACTGTGACCAGGGCGAACGCGATGAAGTTCACGGGCAGGCCCCAGAAGTTGCCGCGCAGGATGGTCTTCCGGTCTGGTGCGAACCGGGAGAAATCGCAAAAGTTCAGGAGAAGCGCGGCAAAGTAGGTGACTGTGAGGGCGATGGCAGAGAAGAACTGGGTCAGGGCTGCCGGGCCGTCCAAGGGCGCGACGCCGGGGATCGAGAGGCTGAACTTGTTGCCCGCTTGCGTCAGGATATAGATCGCGAGCGCGAACATGGCCACCCAGATTGCAGGGCCCGCCCAATCCTGGAACTTCCGGACCGTCTCCATGCCGCGCCGGATGACCAGCAGCTGGACCGCCCAGAGGACCAGGAAAGCCGCCCAGCCCACGGGCGTCAGGCCAAGGATGCGCGGCACGTCCGGACCGTCGAGCGACGTCAACTGGGGCCATACGGAAAACAGCAGCACCAGCACGGCTTCCGAAGCGAGCCAGGTCTGGATGCCGTACCAGGCGATGGCGATGAGTGCCCGGATCAGGGCAGCCAGGTTGGCGCCGAACAGGCCGAAGGACATCCGAGCCAAGACCGGATACGGTACGCCCGTTTTCTGCCCGGCCGTCCCGGCGAAGTTCATGAGGAAGTAGACCAGCGTAATGCCGAGGACCAGGGCCAGGAAGACTTGCCAGCCCACCAGTCCCGTGATGAACAGGCCGGCCGCGAAAGTGTAACCGGCGATGCTGTGGACGTCGCACATCCACAGGGCGAAGAGGCTGCGGACCCTCCAGTTGCGTTGCCGGGCCGGTGCGAGGTCCGCGTTCCACAGCCTGTCGCTGACCAATCGGCCTTCGGCGAGGATCCGGACTTTCTCAGGGTATTCGTCTCCCGGCTCGGGCGGTGCCTGCACAGCCGGTGACTCGTTTTTCCGCGCCATGACGCCTCCGAAGAACGCTTCCAAACATGCTTGGAATTCCAGAATCGCCCCATTGCGGCGCGAAGGAAAGCCCCCTTGGGAGTGCCCGCACGCCAAGCGCTAGCATTGGTCCCACTACGTCTTACCAGGAGGGTGCATGCCGTACATCGTTGACTTCGAGAATGTCTCTACCATCGGACTGGAATCGTCTCCCGTTGCCGAGGCGCTTGCCGGGTTGCGCGCCAACGAGGGCCGCTACTACCGGAACAAGTACGGCCACGTCTTCACAGTGAGCCCTGCCGGCGAGGTTCCGGAAGTCGTCGAGCGCGTGAGCCGCATCCTGAAGGAGGAGCGTGACATCGTCATCAGCTCCCGCCCGCTGGAAGCAACCGCCTTCGACGTCGACGGTTTGCGGATGGCCTACGTCTTCTACGAGTCCGGGTTGTCGGTCAACGTTATGTACGGCATCGAGGCCGACGGGAAGCGGGCTGTCGGATTCAAGCTCTCGGACGGCATGGAGATTCCGGAAGAACTGGCGTCACGCTTCAAATTCGCTCGCCAGAAGTCGAAGCTGGCAGGCGTCATCCGCGGCTCCTACTTCGTGATCAAGGGCGAGTACTGAACCGGCTCACGGCATCCAAGTAGGGCACACTCTATTTAGGAAGCCTACTGATTGTGTACCGTGGCAACCATCCTATTCATTGCCGCTTGTTACCGGTGCGGTGAAAGACCGGCCGGGCGGTTGAGGCAAGGCCGTGCCGGTTATCCCCGGGAAGGTTCGTGCCGCCACAAAAATTGGGGTCTACACATGAAAAAAATGCTCGCACCGCTCGGGATTCTCTTTGCTGGCGTACTGGCGTTGACCGGCTGCGGAGGTCCCGCAAATCCGGGCAACGCCGCCGCTTCCTCCTCGACACCGACACCAACTCCTACACCGAAGGCGTACACCAACGAGGAACTTGCGTCGATCGTCGCGCAGTTGAAGGATGACCAGGGCAAGCCCTTGACCGTGGAGCCTGCCGCGCAGCTCGATCAAGGCATCATCGCGGCGAAGCAGATGCTCGCGTCCGCCGTCATCACACCCCCGGCGTGCGCAGCGTTGGCGAACACCAACGCGCAAGTCCCGGACGGTGCGACGTATGCGGCAGGGGAGAGCATTTCGGCGGCGGATAAGTCCGTCACAGTGATCACCGCCCTGGCGGTGAAGGACCCCGCCGTCCTGGCCGGCCAGACGAAGAAATCCGCTGATGCCCTGGCGCAGTGTTCCACCTTCACGATCGAGGTGGGCGGGCAGAAGGTCACTACCCAGACCCAGCCGTTGCCGCAGAAGACCAGCGGGGACCAGTCAACGGGAGCATTGAGCACCCAGGTCCTGCCGTCGGGCCAGAAGGTGACCACACTGACCGTGACCGGTGTGAAAGGCAATCTCGGAGCCACAGCGATCAAGACGGGCGCCACTGTCACCGCGGACTCCGCGGCGGAACTGGTCAAACTCGTCAACGCCGTCCTCGGCTAGCAGTCAGCGGAAGCGGACAGCTCAAGCGCCGAGGTTCAACATTTCGACATAGCGGTCGATCATCATGTGTTGGCCCTTGATCTGGGAAATCAGCTCCGGGCTGGCGATCTCGCCGTCGGGCAGTTGTCCCGAGCCGCCGGACGGTCCCAACGGAAGGATGATGACGGGCTTCGACGGCGTGTAAGCGGCCAGATCCGTGGAGCCTTCGATCTGGGCTTGGATGTTCTTGGCAACCACTGCGGCCTCGCGACCCGCGACGCCCGCTTTGTTCACGTCGATCGCCGAAATGTCGCCCAAAGCGTAGACGTTCTCGAAGCCCGCAACGCGGAGTTCGGGGGTGACGTCAAGGTATCCCTCGGCGTTCCGCGCGGCAAGGAGGCCTCCCGCCACATAGTCCGTCTGCGGGGCTATTCCATAGCAGCGGAACCAAATGTCCGCCTGGATGGCGGTACCGTCCGCGGTGTTGACGGTAAAGGTGGCAAATTCACCCGCAGGAACAGGAGGCAACTGCACCAACGGGCTTCCCAGAATCCGGCGTACGCCGAGTTCATCCAACTGCCGGTTGACCTCAATCCGCAGCCGTGGATCGTAGGGCCCGGGAAGGATGTCCGCCGCCACATCTACCATCACGATGTCCTTCTCCGGCCATGCCGCCGCGATCTCGCCTGCGAACTCAAGGCCTACCGCCCCGGCGCCCAGCAGCATCACCCTGTCTGCACGTTTGAGGTCGTCATGTGCGGCTTGGTAGCGGGCGATGGCGTCGCTGGTGACCATTCGATCGCTTTTGGCCGGGAAGGGGTAGCTGGAACCGCTGGCGAGGACAAGGTAGTCCGGCGCCAGGCTGGCACCCGAAGCCAGCTCGACCGTGTGCCCGTCCACCCGGACAGCGCGGTCCCGGAGTACCTCTCCATGCGCCAACAGGCGGTCATAGGGAAGGAACATCCGCGGCAGGAAATCGGTTTGGACCACAGATCGGAGGGCCGCAATGTTGTGTACGAAAGCGTCCTTGGGTTCCACCAAGGTAACCGTCGCGTGTTCGTCCAACGCCTTGGCTACGGAAATCCCGCCGTAGCCTCCGCCGATAACCACCACAGTGGGGTGCTGAGCCTGGTCATTCATGGCAACTCCCTCGGTAGAAAGCTCACGCTGCGCGGCTTGTGCCGCCCAGATCGTTTATGAATGACAACGATTGTTGGTTATCAATAATTTCCTCAGTGATAAGATTTTCCTGATGAGTTCTTCGGCAGCGGGAAAGCAACTGGGGTTCCTCCTTGCGCGTCACGGGCGCATCATGAATACGCGCCTCCGCCAAGCGCTGGACTCCTCCGGGCTCAGCCCGAGGCATGCCGTGCTGCTGTGCCGGCTTGACGAGTCCGGCCCGCTCAGTCAGCAGGGCCTGATCGATGCTCTCTCCATCGACGCGAGCGGACTAGTAGCGGTCCTGAACGACCTTGAGCGCCAAGGGCTGGCGGAACGACGCCGGGACCCCGCGGACCGCCGTCGTCATATCGTAGAAATCACCGCGGAAGGCAAACGCGCGGTGGCATCCATTGAAGTTGCGGTGGCCGACGTCGAGCAGGAGGCCTTTGCGGGATTCTCCGCTGATGAGCTCCAGCAACTCCATGGATTGCTGTCGAGGATCCACGGCGAACCTGCGGACGAGGCCTGCGAGGACTGAGTCCCTACTGTAGGGTCGCCGTCAGCCGCGCTACATTGTCCACGTATTTGGCAAGCATCGGCCGGTGCAACCAGCCCTCCAGGGTCAGCTCGCGGCACATTTCCCTGTAGCTCGACTCCACGGAGCGCATGCTGTCCACGGCTTCGGCGCCCAGGAGCATCACGGACACCTCCATGTTGAGCGAGAAGGAACGCATGTCCATGTTGCTGGAACCGAGGACGGCCACTTCTTCGTCAATGGTGAAGTGCTTGGCGTGCAGGACGTACGGCGCGCGGTACAGGTAGATCCGTACCCCGGCTTCCAGCAGCGCCTCGTAGTAGGACCGCTGCGCATGGTGGACCAGGAACTGGTCGCCCTTCTCGGAGACGAAAAGTTCCACGTCGACGCCACGCTGGGCCGCCGTCGTGATGGCGTACAGCAGGGAATCGTCGGGCACGAAGTACGGGCTGCAGATCGAGATGCGGTGCTGGGCCGAGTAGATCAGCGTATTGAACAGGCGGAGGTTGTTTTCCGTGACGAACCCCGGGCCGCTCGGAACCACCTGTGCGGTCATCCTGCCGGGTGTTGCCTGGACCGCGACTTGCAGTTGATGTTCGAGGGATTCGTCGGTTTCGCTCAGCCAGTCGGTGGCGAAGACGACGTTGAGGGTTGCAACGATCGGCCCCTCCATCCGCGCCATAAGCTCCACCCATTTGCGCCCGGCGCGTCGGTGCTTGGGGTTGTTGTAGGAGGGCTCAATCAGGTTCTGGGAACCCGTGAAGGCAATTTCGCCGTCGATCACCAGGATTTTCCGGTGGTTCCGCAAATCCGGACGGCGCCACTGGCCATGGATTGGCAACAGCGGCAACATGCGGCGCCACTGGATCTGGCCGCGCTTGAGCCTGCGGACCAGCTTTCGGTAGCCGGGAATCCGCAGCGTGCCGATGTGGTCGAACAGAAGGCGGACGTTGACGCCGCGCGCGGCTGCCTTTTCCAACTCGGTGAGCAGTTCGTCTGTGACTGAGTCGCTGCTCATGATGTAGAACTCCGCGTTGACGAACTTCTTGGCCCCCTTGACCGCTTCCGCCATGGCTTTGATGGACTCTTCGTAGCCGGGGAAGAGCTCCATGGAGTTGCCGTCCACCATCGGCAAGGATCCCAGCCGCCGGTTCAGTTCACCGGCCGACGTCACCCATTCGGGTCCCGAGTACGTGCTGACGACGTCGGCGAGCGCCGACGTGCCTGCACGCACCCGATCGTTGACTTCCTCCTGCTGTTCACGACGACGGCGGGACAAGCGGAAATTGCCGAACAACAGGAACAGGACGAAGCCGACGGAGGGAACGAGGAAGACGGCCAGGAGCCACGCCATGGCCGTGGTGGGGCGGCGGTTACCGGGGATGACGCCCAGCAGCACCACCCTCAGGATAATCTCGACGACGGCCCACGCGCTGAGGAGCCAGGTCCACTCAACCCCGAACTGAAAAGGAAACAGCACCCCACACCCCCACGATCGAATAGTTAGTCAAAGAACCAACAGTCAGCCCAGCCTATCTGGCGCACCGCTCGCGACTGTTCGTCCTGTGGGCCAGCACTAAGCTGGAAGCATGACTTTACCTGCCTCGACGGTCCTCGTTTTCCTGGATCCAGCGTTCGAAAACGGCCGCGTCGCCGATTCCAGCCAGCCACAGCTCATGGCAACCGACCTGGGCGCCACCCGGGGCGACGGCGTCTTCGAGTCGCTGCTCGCCGTCGAGGGCCGTGCGCGCAAGGTGCAAGCGCACCTGAACAGGCTAGAGAGCTCAGCCCGCGCACTGGACCTCAACATTCCCGAACAGGACGTCTGGCGCCGGGCGATCGACACCGCGATCACCGAATTCCGGGACGCCTTCCCCGCGCCGAGCCCGGCCGAAGACGAGGTAGTGGTCAAGCTGCTGGTGACGCGCGGGGTGGAAGGGGCCTCGACTCCCACGTGCTGGATCCAGGCTTCGCCGTCCCCCGCGGGCAGTCGCCGGCAGCGCGAGACGGGCATCGACGTCGTACTTCTTGACCGTGGCTTTGACACGGAGGCGGGCGACCGCGCCCCCTGGCTGCTGCTCGGCGCCAAGACGCTCTCCTACGCCGTGAACATGGCCGCGCTGCGCTACGCGCACAAGCAAGGTGCGGACGACGCAATCTTCACGTCAACGGACGGCCGCGTCCTGGAGGGCCCGACGTCGACCGTGTTGTTGGCCCACGTCGAAACGGTCGACGACGGCGCCGGCTCGGTGCGCACGGTCAAGCGCCTCATCACTCCGCAGCTGGACAGCGGCATCCTGCCCGGCACGTCCCAGGACGCGCTGTTCTCCAAAGCGAAGGCAGCGGGCTGGGAGCTCGGCTACGGCCCGCTGGTCCCGGAAGACCTGTTCGACGCGGACGCGGTGTGGCTGATCTCGAGCATCCGGCTCATCGCGCCCGTCAACCACGTGGATGGCAGGGAGATTGGCACGCCGGCAATGCGCAAACAGCTGACGGCCGAGCTGAACGAGCTGTTCGCGGGGATCGAGTAGGGTTTTCGCGCCAACTGCCTCCCCTGCCCAACTGATATGTAGAAGCTGTTGTCAAGAGGCAGTGGTGAGCGGCTCCCGGTTTTGGTGTCGGGGGCCGCTTTCCGTTGGGGTGCTGTCCGGGTGTGGTGGGTGTGCTGGCGGGTCTTGTGTTCGACTGCAGTGTCAGACTGATAT